>NZ_LZRN01000050.1 GCF_001678675.1 Gelidibacter algens | reverse complement strand
GTGCTTGTTTTTTTGGGTGGTATACGTTTTCTAAACTACCTGTTGATAAAATCATTCCGTATTTCAAATCGGCCAATTACAGTTGGATTGTTTTAGGGATGCTCCTGGGTTTTCTCAGCAATTTATCCAGAGCTTACAGATGGAACTATTTATTGGCGCCCATGGGCTACAGCGTAAAACTGCCCAATAGCATCATGGCCGTTTTTATCACCTATTTGGCAAATTATGGCATTCCGAGATCAGGTGAGGTTTTAAGAGCAGCGGTGCTCACCAATTATGAAGGCGTGCCTTTTCAAAAAAGCTTTGGGACCATTATTGCCGAAAGAATGGCTGATTTTATTATTCTTCTTGGTATTGTAGGTGTCACTTTCCTCATTCAATTCGATTTTATTTTTGCGCTATTGGAAAAATCCTTTCAGCCAAAAAAACTCATCTTGTTAGGAGTTATCGGGATTGTAATGTGCGTCCTTCTTTTCTTGTATTTAAAGAACAGCCAGTCAAAAATAGCGGTTAAAGTCAGACATTTTGTGATGGGCTTGTTGGAAGGTATCTTGAGTATCTTCAAGATGGAACATAAATGGGCCTTTATTTTTCATACCCTTTTTATTTGGATCATGTATCTGCTCATGTTTTATGTGACGACCTTTGCTGTACAAGATTTACATGGCGTTTCCATAGGTGCGCTTCTCATAGCATTTATAGCCGGAAGTTTTACTATGGCGGCCACTAATGGCGGTATCTTTGTATATCCATTGGCCATAGGTGTGGCATTTTCGCTTTATGATATTCCAGAAAATCCTAGCATTGCCTTTGGGTGGATCATTTGGGCTTCCCAAACATTGATGGTCATGATAGTGGGCAGTTTATCATTCTTGTTTTTACCTATTTACAATAACAAACTAAAGGGAACTAAGTAGCTTTAGGGTGCAAAGAACATAATAAAGAGTCATAGTTGAACAAACCGAATATTTTTTTAACTTGCCTCAGTTTATAAAAATCCCCAATTTTATGCAAAAGTTAACGTTGCTTCTGATCTTTCTCGTCAGCATCTCTATAGATGCTCAGGTTATTTATGAACCCTTTAGTTCTTCTAAATTAGGAGAAACGAGAGAACTAAAAATTCAGCTGCCGCGCAATTACAATTCTGAAGAAAAGACTGAATATCCATTAATCATTGTTTTGGATGGGGATTATTTATTTGAGCCTTTTGCGGGTAATTTAGATTATCAGGCCTACTGGGGAGAGATGCCCAAATGCATTGTGGTTGGCATCAATCAAGTTGCGAGTCGTGATAAAGATCTTTTCTATGATAAGGAAATCTACTTTCCAGCCCATGAAGGTGCTTCTTTTTACGAGTTTATTGGTATGGAACTGATTCCTTACATTGAAAGCAAATACAATGTTTCAAAATTTAGAGTCATCGCAGGGCATGATTTGAGTGCGAACTTCATCAACTATTTTTTATTTAAGGACGATCCTCTTTTTAGAGCATTTATTTTGTTCAGTCCTGATTTGGCTCCTGAGATGGCCAATAGAGTTCAGGAACGTCTGACTACCATGACGACTGATACGTTCTATTATTTAGCCAGTGCAGAAAATGATGTGACTGATTTGAAGGAAAAAATAGTGAACCATAATACTCAATTAGCCGCATTGAATAATCCGAAAGTGCATTATAGATTTGATGATTTCAAGGATGCCGACCACTACTCCCTAGTTGGTCTTGGCATCCCGAAGGCCTTAAATGAAATATTCGCGCTTTATAAACCTATCAATAAACAAGAATATACTGATCAGGTGTTGACCTACCAGGAAGGCCCATTCAAATATCTCGAAAAAAAGTATGATGATATAGAGTTTTTCTACGGATTTGAGAAGAAGCTAGTCGAGAACGATATAAAGGCAATTGCCGCCGCTGCTAACAAACTGGACAATCTTGATGCCCTCAAGGACTTGTCAAAATTGGCACGGCAAGAATATCCTGAATCCATGATCAGTGCCTATTATACCGGCATGTACTATGAAAAGGAAAACAACATGAAAAAGGCTCTACAGTATTACCAGTCAGGTCTTCTTTTAAAGCCGTCTGATTTTATTGATAAGGACGTTTTGTTGGATAAAATTTATTCTATAAAAGAATAAAATTAACACAAGAGTGCACTTCATCGAATATTTTATACAGATCAACTCTATTTGTATATATTTACAATCCCAAACCTCAAACCTACATTGCGATGCAAAAAGCCCTACTTTTTCTTTCCATCCTATTGTGCACAGTATCTATTAGCGCACAAACCATTTATGAGAAATTTGAATCCCGAAAGTTAAATGCAACGAGAGATTTAAAGATCCGACTTCCGAAGAATTATGACGCGGATTCAGATCTGAAATATCCAGTTATTTTGGTTTTTGATGGCGATTATCTGTTTGAGCCAGTGGTTGGGCAAGTGGCATTTCAAACCTATTTTGACAAAATGCCAGAAGCCATAATTGTGGGCTTGGTTCAAGGAAAAGAACGTTTTTATGACAGTTATCATGATGAAGTTACAGGACTGCCAATTGAGTTTGGTGCCAGATTTTATGAATTTATCACGGCAGAATTAATGCCTTATATTGATAAAAATTACAACACAAGCAAATTCAAAGTCGCGGTTGGGCATGATCTTATGGGCAATTTTATAAATGCCTTTTTGCTAAAAGATGACCCATTATTTAAAGCTTACGTTAATTTGAGTCCGGATTTTAAGGGCCAAATGGCTGCCAATATCAGCAATAGATTAACATGGTTAAAGGAGGATATTTTTTACTATATGGTAACGAGTGATGATGATATTGCGCCACTCAGAGGTGGTATTCTTGATGCCAATCAGAAATTACAACAGGTAGATAACAAAGCTTTGAAGTATTATTATGATGATTTTACTGGAGATTCCCACTACACTTTGGTTACTGGAGCCCTGTCAAAAGCTTTGGACAAAATATTTGAATTGTACAAACCAATTAGTGATAGAGAATTTCAAGAAGACATTCTAACCTACGATGGTACCTTAGACACTTATATCAGCAATCGCTACCAAAAGATTGAAGATCTTTTCGGGATTCATAAGCCCATCTCTGAAGATGAATTTGAAAAAATTGTAAAAGCCGCTATTCAACGTGATGACATTGCATCACTTGAAAAAATAGGCAAGTTGGCCAATAAGCAAGATCCTACCACGTCATATGGCACCTACTACATGGCGTTACATGCTGAGAAACTTGGTAAGACCAAAAAAGCTAAAAAGCTCTACGAGGCAGCATTAGACTTAGAATCTACTGCGCATATCAACAAAGATCTGATCCTCAATAAGGTTGAAGGTCTTACCTTGGCCACTGATGATAATGAAAGCGATAGTGACAATTAGTAACGCTTCAATTCCCATTTATATTAAGAATTAATACCGCAAATAGTTTTATTTTAGCCCAAACTTTGAAGCATGGCTAAAATAAAAACAACCTTCTTTTGTCAAAACTGTGGCAGCCAATATTCTAAATGGCAAGGACAGTGTACGGCCTGTAAAGAATGGAATACTATTGTTGAAGAAGTCATCCAAAAAGAAGAGAAATCAGATTGGAAAACACCAACATCTGCAACAAAGCGAACGTCAAAACCCTTACGAATTAACGAAATTGACGTTTCTCAGGAAGCACGAATGAATACGGAAGATGAAGAATTCAACCGCGTACTCGGTGGTGGGATCGTTCCGGGATCTTTAATTTTATTGGGTGGTGAGCCAGGAATAGGCAAGAGTACGTTGTTGCTTCAAATTTCATTAAAACTTCCTTATAAAACACTTTATGTTTCTGGTGAAGAAAGCCAGCAACAAATAAAAATGCGAGCAGAACGCATCTATCCCAGTAGTAATAATTGCTATATTCTGACAGAAACCAAAACTCAAAATATCTTCAAACAAATTGAAGCTTTGGAACCAGATATCGTGGTTATTGATTCTATCCAAACCCTGCATAGTGATTATATTGAGTCATCATCGGGGAGCATCTCTCAAATTAAGGAATGCACGACGGAGCTTATCAAATTTGCGAAAGAAACAGCAACACCGGTTATCTTAATCGGGCATATCACCAAGGATGGGAATATTGCTGGGCCAAAAATTTTGGAACACATGGTAGATACCGTTTTGCAATTTGAAGGCGACCGTAATCATGTTTTTAGAATTTTAAGAGCACATAAAAACCGTTTTGGTTCTACCAATGAATTGGGCATTTATGAAATGCAAGGATCTGGTCTTCGCGAAGTTTCCAATCCGTCAGAAATATTGATTTCCAAAAAGGATGAAGAACTATCTGGGAACGCCGTTGCATCTACATTGGAAGGCATGCGGCCTTTGATGATTGAAGTGCAAGCTTTGGTCAGTACCGCAGTTTATGGAACCCCGCAACGATCGGCCACAGGGTTTAATGCCAAACGCTTAAATATGCTGTTGGCGGTGTTAGAAAAACGTGCCGGATTCAGATTGGGCGCCAAAGATGTGTTCTTAAATATTACTGGAGGTATTTCAGTAGATGATCCGGCCATTGATTTGGCTGTGGTTGCCTCCGTGTTATCCTCAAATGAAGATGTCGCCATTCCTAAAGATTATTGCTTTGCCGCTGAAGTTGGGCTTTCTGGAGAAATCAGACCGGTGCAACGTGTGGAACAGCGTATTTTGGAGGCTGAAAAATTGGGGTTTACCACTATCTTTGTTTCCAAATACAATAAAATAGCACTTCAAAACACGGGTATTAAAATTGAATTGATTTCTAAAATTGAAGATTTGGTGGGGTTTTTAGTTTAGTTAAACGAACTTACTTTGAATCAATAAACATCTTTAACGTAAATTTAAATCATAATTAATATATGAAAACAAAAGCCTTTCAAATCTTATTTGCCATAACACTATTTGTGTCCTGCGGCCCAAAACCAAGCAAATCTCTGTCCGTCATAACCAAAGAGACCAATACCTATATTTCAAAAGTTGAGGTCAATGCCAATTTCAAAACAGAAGTTACAGAAGGCGCCTTGACAGATACAGAAGGATTTCAGGATATTGGCAAATTTAAGTATACTGTTTTCTTTGATTCACAAACCAAGGGTCTTTATAAAATTCACAATATCGAAATCACCAACACCAGCATTTCTGAAACCTATTATTTCAAGGATGGTGATCTGGTTTTAATTGATGGCAATTTGGGAGGTAGCCCAAGCAAGATGTATGTGCAGAACGGCAAAATTATCTCTGAAAGTAAATATGATGCTGCAGCACAAAAAATGCTGTTGGAGAAAGCGAAACGTTTTCAAAAAGCATTTCAAAAGGAACATTAATACCCAGCCTTTGTTGGTGTTTTCTAGCCTTTGTTGGTGTTTTTCACCAATAAATGGAAGGACTCATAGCTACTTTTTGCAACCAAAACTCTAGGCACTCATTTTCGCTCTTTTAGGTCTTCTGTTTTATCAAAAATCATTAATTTCGCACTTCGATCAGAATTAATGAGATAATGAGCAGTAAATTCACTGAATATAAAGGACTTGACTTACCAAAAATTGCAGAGCAAATCGGCAATTATTGGAAAGAAAATGGCATTTTCGATAAAAGCGTAACATCAAGAGAAGGGAGCACCCCATTTGTGTTTTTTGAAGGACCACCTTCTGCAAATGGTTTACCTGGCGTACATCACGTATTGGCACGTGCCATTAAGGATATTTTTCCACGTTACAAAACCATGAAAGGATTTCAGGTAAAACGTAAAGCCGGATGGGATACACATGGATTGCCGATTGAGCTTGGTGTCGAAAAAGAACTCGGTATTACGAAGGAAGATATTGGAAAAACCATCTCTGTAAAAGATTATAATGCCGCTTGTCGCAAAGCAGTGATGCGTTATACTGATGTGTGGAATGACCTTACTGAAAAAATGGGCTATTGGGTAGATATGGACAATCCGTACATTACCTATGAACCTAAGTATATGGAGAGTGTTTGGTGGTTGTTAAAGCAAATCTATGACAAACAACTGATTTATAAAGGCTATACCATTCAGCCGTATTCTCCTAAAGCGGGTACCGGATTAAGTTCGCATGAGCTAAACCAACCAGGGACTTATCAAGATGTTACAGACACTACTGTCGTGGCACAGTTTAAGGCTAATGAAGCCTCACTTCCCGACTTTTTAAAGAATGAAGGTGATATTTACTTTTTAGCTTGGACCACCACACCGTGGACACTTCCAAGTAATACCGCATTGACGGTTGGAGCAAAAATTGATTATGTCTTGGTCGAGACCTATAATCAATACACGTTTGAGCCCATAAATGTCATCCTTGCAAAGTCTTTGGTTAACAATCAATTTGATGGTAAGTTTAAGAACGTGGAGTCAAAACCCGAATTGTTGGAATATACTTCTGGCGATAAGAAGATTCCTTATTATATCGTCAAAGAATTCAAAGGCAAAGATTTAGTAGGCATTACTTACGAGCAGTTATTGCAATACGCACTTCCAAATGACCATCCAGAAAATGCATTTAGGGTGATCTCTGGAGACTTCGTAACCACTGAAGATGGTACGGGAATCGTTCACACCTCTCCAACTTTTGGAGCAGATGATGCCTTGGTGGCCAAACAAGCGGTGCCTGAAATTCCGCCACTGTTGGTTAAAGATAACCATGGCAATTTGGTGCCACTTGTAGATTTGCAAGGTCGTTTTAGAAAGGAAATTAAAGACGATCTGTATGGTTTTGCAGGAGAATATGTAAAATCTGAATATCTCAGCGATGAGGAGTTAGTTACGGAATACGAAAAACAAAAAGACAGTTTAAAATCCGTGATTACCAATCTTAAGGAATACTTAAGTGTTGATGAGCGTTTGGCCCTCAAACTGAAAAATGAGAACAAGGCCTTTAAGGTCGAAAAATATAAACACAGTTACCCAAATTGCTGGCGTACTGACAAGCCAATTTTGTATTACCCATTAGACTCTTGGTTTATTAAAGTGACTGATGTGAAAGACAGAATGGTAGAATTGAATGATACCATCAATTGGAAGCCAAAATCGACAGGAACCGGTCGTTTTGGAAACTGGTTGGCCAATGCTAACGATTGGAATTTGTCGCGTTCCCGTTATTGGGGAATTCCATTACCAATTTGGAGAACGGAAGATGGTAAGGAGGAAATCTTTATTGGATCTGTTGAAGAGTTGAAAGCAGAGATGCAAAAATCCGTAGAGATGGCATTTATGCCGTCTGATATTTTCACAGATTTTGAAATCGGCAATATGTCTGAAGAGAACTACGCTAAAGTAGACTTGCATAAAAATATAGTTGATGATATTGTGTTGGTATCACCTTCAGGCAAACCAATGAAGCGAGAAGCAGATTTGATCGATGTTTGGTTTGATTCAGGTGCGATGCCTTATGCACAATGGCATTATCCGTTTGAGGAAGCCGACCTTATTGATAAAAAACAGGCCTTTCCCGCTGATTTCATTGCAGAAGGTGTGGATCAAACACGTGGTTGGTTTTATACGATGCATGCTATTGCGACAATGGTCTTTGATTCTGTAGCCTATAAAAACGTCGTTTCTAATGGTTTGGTATTGGATAAAAATGGGCAAAAAATGTCCAAACGTTTGGGCAATGCGGTAGATCCTTTTACAACATTAGATGTGTATGGGGCAGATGCGACGCGTTGGTACATGATTGCAAACGCCAATCCGTGGGATAACTTGAAGTTTGACTTGGAAGGGATTGAAGAGGTGAAGCGAAAGTTCTTCGGAACGCTATATAACACTTATTCCTTTTTCACACTCTATACCAATTTAGATAACTTTAGTTATTCTGAAGCGGAAATGCCTTTAGAAAATCGCCCAGAAATTGACCGTTGGATTTTATCTGAATTGCATACCTTGATTCAGAAAGTTGATGCGTATTATGCAGATTATGAGCCAACAAAAGCGGCGCGGGCCATTTCAGATTTTACACAAGATTATTTGAGCAACTGGTATGTGCGTTTAAGCAGAAGACGTTTCTGGAAAGGCGATTATCAACAAGATAAAATTTCAGCATATCAAACTTTGTATACCTGCATGGTAACCATTGCAAAATTGGGCGCACCAATTGCTCCGTTCTATATGGACCGATTGTATTTAGATTTGAACGCAGTTACCAAAAAAGAGACTTTTGAAAGTGTCCATTTATCAGATTTCCCTGTGTTTGATGAGCGTTTTGTTGATAAAGCACTAGAGCATAAAATGGAAGCGGCACAAACCATATCTTCTCTGGTACTATCATTAAGGGCTAAAGAGAAGATCAAAGTGCGTCAGCCCCTTCAAAAAATCATGATACCTATTTCAAGCGAGTCTCAGAAAAATGAAATTTTAGCGGTTGCTGATTTGATAAAATCGGAGGTAAATGTCAAAGAAATTGAGGTGCTTGAAGATGCTTCTGATATTTTGGTGAAGCATATAAAACCTAACTTTAAGGTCCTCGGACCCAGGTTTGGTCAAGACATGAAAGCTGTTGCTCAGTTAATTGGTCGTTTTTCAGCTGAAGATATCAAGGAAATCGAACAAAACGGTGTTTTAGACGTTGAAGTGAATGGAAAAAGTATTACTTTGGAACTCTCAGATGTAGAGATTACCTCACAAGATATTGAAGGTTGGCTCGTGGCAAGTTCAGGAGCACTTACAGTAGCTTTAGACGTTACTCTCACTGATGAATTACGAAAAGAAGGGATTGCAAGAGAATTGGTAAACCGCATCCAAAATTTAAGAAAGGATTCCGGTTATGAGCTTACGGATAGGATTGTAGTACACTTTCAAAAAGACGAACAAATTATTAATGCAATAAACAAGAATTTAGAGTACATAAAAACCGAAACCTTAACCGAAGAGTTGGAAATTGTGGAACACCTAAATGAAGGTATAGAAGTTGCTTTTGACGACGTAAATACTAAGTTGTTTATTCAAAAATTTTAATATTATGGCTGACGATGCAAACATTAGATATTCTGACAAAGACTTAGCAGAATTTAAAGTATTGATACAAGAAAAGATAAAGAAAGCAATTCATGATTTAGACCTTATAAAAAGTGCGTACATGAATGACGGCAATAATGGTACTGATGATACATCACCTACCTTTAAAGCGTTTGAAGAAGGCAGTGAAACCATGAGTAAGGAAGCGAATTCGCAATTGGCAATTCGTCAAGAGAAATTTATTCGCGACCTTAAAAACGCGTTGATACGCATAGAGAACAAAACATTTGGCGTGTGTAGAGTTACTGGTAAGTTAATAGGGAAGGAGCGCTTAAAGCTTGTGCCTCATGCCACGTTGAGTATTGAAGCTAAGAATATGCAGCAGTAACACAATCCTTTTTTAAAAAAAAGGGGTACTTGTGAATTGAAGTTTAGATTGCTATTACATATAAAAACACTTCAATTTTAGTAGGTGTTTTTTTTGTTTATCCCATCTTTAGTATAGAAGCAAGGTTTTCAATAATAATGCTATTTTTACATTCACTTAGAATAAGATGATCACAATTAGCCTTAAGAAGCAATTTCAGTTATAATCGTCATAAAAAAAAATCCCACTTTCATGGGAAATGTTATGTCCCTAAAAAAAGCAACCCTGTTAATCATTGTCATCCTATTGATTGACCAGATCAGTAAATTCTACATTAAAACGCAGTTCGCTTTGCACCATAGAATTGAGGTGTTTGATTGGTTTCAGATTTTATTTGTGGAAAACGATGGGATGGCCTGGGGGACCAAACTGAGCGATTTCATTACTGGAATCTCGGATAGGACCGCCAAATTGGCGTTAACCATATTCCGCATTGTTGCCGTTGTTGGTATTGCCTATTGGTTGGTGACTTCAGTAAAGAAAAAAGGGTCCAGAATTCTTATTGTAGCCATTGCATTGATTTTTGCCGGGGCGCTGGGCAATATTATTGACTCTGTATTTTATGGTCTAATATTTAACGACAGCCACAGTCAGGTGGCCACATTCTTGCCAGAAGCTGGATATGATACCTTATTTCATGGGAAGGTGGTAGATATGCTGCATTTTCCTATTTGGCAGGGTGTTTTGCCCAATTGGATGCCGTTTGTTGGCGGCGATTATTTTACATTTTTTGAACCCGTGTTCAATGTTGCTGATATGGCTATAAGCTCAGGCATAGGGCTATTGATTGTTTTTAATAAAAAAGCATTTCATCAAGAGGAAGAGGAGCTTGAAGCTCCTGTGTTCGTAGAAAATGAATAGACATGATCAGGGGTTACACAATAATCTAGCGCCACATCACTTTCAAAAACGCCTTCAATCAAGTCTTCTGCTTCAAAAAGCGAAAGTCCAATTTTAACGGTTTCTGGAGCGCATTCAGATAAAAAGGTATCATAAAATCCTTTCCCGTAACCAATGCGGTGCCCTTGCTTGTCAAATGCCAAAAGCGGAACAAAAACCACCTCAATCTTAGCAGTATCGATTTCAATTCCATCGACAGGTTCTGGGATGTTCCATTTGTTTTTTTTGATAATGGTGTTGTCCATTAAAAGGTAATGCGTCATTTTTATGCTCTCAAAATCACTTTTTGAAATGATGATATTTTTATCCTTTCCAGATAGAATGTTCAGAATATAATCGGTGTTGATTTCCTTATGCTCGGTAATGCTTAGAAAGAGATGATAAAATGAAGCGTTCCAAATAGGGAGCTTTAGCAATTGATTGGAAATATCCAAGCTCCCGTTTTCAATAGCCTCTGAGGAAAGCGTCTTTCGCTTTTGTTTGTAGAGCTGTCTTAATTCTGTTTTGGTCATAGCTAAAAATACTATTTTATATCTATTAAAAATGGTTATTTAATTTTTTTGAAATGATTTAGATTTCAACCAGATGAAGCTTATTAAAAAAACTCACAAACACCAGATCCATTCATTACGTTTTTTTAGGATAAACCACCAAAAGTAATTTTTATAAATGACTAAATAATAGGCGCTTATATTAAACTAGTTTTTATTTTTCAAATAAATTATTTAATTTGCAATGTCAACGAATACAAACTGGGTAACTTAAACTTAACCTTTTTAGTTTATACTTAAGCCTGTTTCAATTTTAAAAGAGTTCAGTTCATATTTTCAATAGTTGCTAAATTCATAATATTATGGTCAAAAAAGAACGTTTAGGTATCAAAAATCATTTTCGTCGGGTTTCTCATAGTATTCTTTAATTGTTCTGAGAATTATGTTCAAGAAGAAACTAAAACTATACGAGAAAGTACAATCTTGGTTGACTCTATCTTTGATGTTGAAATAAAAGGTGAAGTTGACCTTTTAAAGACACAATTAAAAATTAAACTGAATAGGTATAGCCATGAACAATTTAGCACTAAAAAAGAGGGTTTTAAAAGTAAATACGGTACGATATCAAATAAGGTATTTGTGGTTCAAAAAAAGGTTAATAAACATCCAATGCTAATTTTACCGATGAAAAACAGTAAGGAAGTAAAATTACTGATTGGCTATTTTAAAAAGGATAATGTTAATTATAAAATTTTTGAATCATCTGATGCAAAATCAACAAAAGGAGAACAAGATATTGAATTAGAAATTTTAAATAATCTTTCTGTATATTTTCGATTCACCTCTACGAATGAAAAAATCAACCAAAATATCAGTAATAGATCATCAGATTGTTGGCGTCCTCTCGGCCAAAGTGGTAGTAATAGCTGTTATATGGGCATGCAGGATATGTGTACTGGAGATATTATCTTTATTGACACCTGTGGTAAAATGGAAGAAGATGAGGAAGAATGGGAATGGGGAGATGAGGATGACCCTTGGGAAGAGGATGATTATGACGATGGCCCAGACGAAAATAGCGACGGCGATGAATGGAATTGGAATGATGGGGGTGGAGATATTGATGATTTTAAGGTTGTTAATGAGCTCACAGGGAAGGCACTTTGTGTGTACGAAAAACTAAAAAATTCTAATAGCAATCTATTTAAGGAGACGATAGGTAAATTTATTGATGACCCAAAATATGATCTCATATTAAAAAACGGGAATTGTAGTTCTGGTGCTTCCGCTTGCACAAACTCACAGAGCATAGGCTCAACAGGGGAAGTAATTATTACAATAGATCAATTGTCCGGAAGTATTTTAGAAGATGCAGCTTTAATTTTACATGAAGGAATTCATGCAGAGATAGCTAGATATGTTCATAGATTTCAGGTTGGAGAAGACCCAAATAATAGAGCAAGATTGTTCCAATTGTATAAATTTTATAAAGAAGCAGAAGTCCCTGAAAAACATTTAGATCATCCATATATGACATTAAATTATATAAATCCAATTGCATCTGCATTACGAACATTGGATGGAAACCGATATCCCATTGATTATTACAAATCATTTGCTTGGGACGGACTAAGAAAATGGGATGTATCCAACTTATTAGGAATTGAAGGGCCTCCAAAACTTGATGGTTATCGAAATATTGTTAATTCCAATACCAATCTATCATGCGACTAATTATAATTCCATTACTCTCTATTTTAATATTTAGCTGTTCTTCAAAACAATCCTCAACAGATGACCAGCTTTCTGTTGTTGCTGCTGTCTTTGTAAGAATTCCTAAAACATTACCGCCTCCACCACCACCGCCACTTATCAATAACGAGGTCAAAGAAGAAGACAATATTGACTATTCTCAACTAAAGCCTCTTACATTCAATTATGCCATTAATGAAAATTTTGTTTATTATGATTTTGATTATATAAATGAGATTTCTAATCAATTTATGGCTTATAAATCAAAGGAACTTTTTGAAGAGAAGGGTCTAGATAGTTCATACATGAAATTAGTTCAAGGGCTATCAGGGCTTAAAAAATCAGATAAGATTGACAAAGCCAAACTTTCTGAATTAATAAATGATGATTTGATTTTTTGGGATAAACAAAAAATAACTATCCAAGAAAAAAAAGAGCTTAACATTACCGGTATTATCAGTTTTTCTAGAGTGTCATTTAACGATGAGTTTACAAAAGCTGCAGTAGCCGTAGGAGATTATTCTGAACACATTGGTGGCGGTGTTAGTTTATATATTTTAGAAAAAATAGATAATAATTGGGTCATTAGATATACAAAAATCCTTATGATGTCTTGATAAAATACCAATAATCGGATGGTTTGAGTCTAGCATTTTCAACTATTTTTATTAGCTCACCTGCTTCGTCACATGAAAAAGCGCATCACCTTGATACACCAACGAAGCTTCATTCACATTAATCACATACCCTTCAATACTCGATTTCACTTCGTGATAAATTTTCCCATAAGGATCTGTGATTTGTCCCAGAACATCATCAATCTCCACCTTGTCGTTCACATTCACTGCTGATTTGAACATGCCAGATTGTTTGGCCCTGATCCATTTGCTTTCTTCAATAAAGACAGTGGGCATTTTGGGAGGAGAGGCTTTGATCCGATGATGCAACATGTCATAATGCGCTAAAATGCGCTTCACACCTTCCACGCCAACCTTTGAGATATTGTTGTCTACGTAAAATGATTTTCCGCCTTCATACAATAAAATAGGTTTCCCTAACTGAAAACAGGCATTTCTAAATGATTTTGAAATATGATTGGAGTACAACACAAAGGGCGCGCCAAAAATACGTGCCAATTCATCCAGTTCAGGGTGGTTTCTTACGATACGAATTTGTGCCGCATTGAACCTGCTAGCCCCTCCGGTATGAAAATCGATAATCAAATCCACCTCAGGAATAATCTCATGCATAAGCCGATGTGCCACTCTACTTGCCAAGGAGCCATTTGATGATCCTGGAAATACCCTGTTGAGATCACGACCATCAGGAAAAGCACGTTTACTGCTCAAAAACCCAAAGATGTTCAAAATAGGCATGCAAATAATAGTACCCCGTTTTGGCATATTGATGCGTCTTGCAATCAGTTGCCTCACAATATCCACCCCATTTATCTCATCACCATGGATGCCTGCCGAAAACAGAATGGTGGGCCCCGGAATTTTTGAACGTTCAATAATAATGGGAATCTCAATTTTTGTAGCGGTATGGAGTTTGGCAATATTAAAATTGATTTCTCTCGAGGCCCCCAAAGGGATTTCTTCCCCTAAAATTGTAATGGTATTTTTGCTGTCTTCAGACATAAATAGTTTTAAACGTTGCGTTCAATGTATCTTATGATACTTTTGGCGATATCTTTTTTGGTGGCCGCTTCAATGCCTTCCAATCCCGGTGAAGAATTAACTTCTAAAATTAAGGGACCACGAGACGATTGTAACATATCAACCCCACAAACACCCAACCCGAGTGACTTTGCAGCTTTTAAGGCCGCATTTTCTTCTTCATCAGTAAGTTGAATAATTTGTGCCGTACCACCTCTGTGTAAATTAGACCTAAACTCGCCCTCTTTTCCTTGACGTTTCATGGCGCCAACCACATTGCCATCTACTATAAAAGCTCTGATGTCAGCACCTCCAGCCTCTTTGATAAATTCCTGAATAATCACACGCGCTTGCAAACCGTGAAAAGCTTCAATTACGGATTCTGCCGCGTTATTGGTTTCTGCCAACACAACACCCAGGCCTTGAGTACCTTCAAGAAGTTTAATGACCAACGGCGCACCCCCTACAGAGGCAATTACTTCTGATGCATCTTTTGTATAATTGGAAAATACGGTTTTTGGCATCCCCAAGCCTGCGCGGGAAAGTACTTGAAGACTTCTCAATTTATCTCGGGATCTTACCAAGGCTTGAGATTCCACTACTGAAAACACCTTCATCATCTCAAATTGACGTACCACCGCAGTTCCATAAAATGTTACAGAAGCACCAATGCGAGGAATAATAGCATCTACATTTTCTAAAATACGACCTTTATATAAAATGGCAGGATTTTTCTTTTCAATAATAATATCACACTTTAAAGGGTCTATCACTTCACAAGTGTGCTTGCGCTGTCTTGCGGCCTCTACTAAGCGCTGTGTAGAATATAAATGAGGGTTACGGGATAGGATTATGATGTTCATTGAGCTTGATGGCTTTAAATTTTTGATTTATTAGGATTAAAATTTTAAGGTGAAAAGGGGTACAAAAATGTTTATTTATTTTTTGTTGTTAAAAGATACATCTTTTTGAGTGACATCAACGATGAATTTTTTTGTCAAAAATTTCCGTCCTATCAAAATAGGATATTTCATGTCTTCTCTTGTGCTTAAAGTCAATGAAATGCTGTATTCTTTTTCAAATAAAACAATGGTGGTCTTTACTTTATAACGTTTTTGAACCACACCGTTGCTGCTTTTTACTTTTGCAAAAGTGTATTCTTTAAATCTAATTTCCTTACCGTTATAGTACGGGTGGCCCTCATCATAAAACAAACAGACCAGCTCATCATTATCAACCAAAACCTTATGGCAATGAATGGAGGAGGTGTAAGCACCCGTGTCTATTTTGATATCAATACCAAATAAATCTAGGGTTGGAAAATCAGCTTTGTCAATTCTGCCTATTGTTTTTTTGGGCATTCTAAAAAATTAAATTAGGCTCGCAAGGTAATAAAAAAACAAACGTTCACTTAAATCACTTAAATTTTGTTCAGTAGGGTTTTAGACGCACTCAGATAATTGGTTGATATGTTTTTAGATATATAGTATCTTTGGGGCATGAGTAAGCCTACTTTAGAAATCCAATTACAAACATTGCCCCATCAACCTGGAGTGTATCAGTATTTTGATGCCAATGATAAGATCTTGTATGTAGGTAAGGCAAAGGATTTGAAGAAACGGGTCAGTTCTTATTTTACTAAAAACCATGATTATGGCAAGACCAAAGTATTGGTTAAAAAAATTGTCACCATCAAGCACATCGTTGTAGAAACCGAAACAGATGCGCTGCTTCTGGAGAATAATCTGATCAAAAAATACCAACCGCGGTATAATGTGTTGCTAAAAGATGACAAGTCCTATCCATGGATCTGCATCAAAAAAGAACGTTTCCCAAGGGTGTTTTCAACACGACGCGTTTTTAAAGATGGGTCTGAATATTTTGGACCTTATACCAGCATGAAAACTGTAAAAACCCTGTTAGATTTGATCAAGGGTTTGTATCTCTTGAGAACCTGTAATTATGATTTGGCTCAGGATAAAATAGATGCCGGGAAATTTAGAGTGTGCTTAGAATACCATTTGGGCAATTGTAAAGGACCCTGTGAAGGCTACCAATCTGAAGAAGATTATCATCAGAACATTGCAGCCATTAGAGAAATTTTAAAAGGAAACTTTAAAGATTCATTATCGCAATTTAAACAACAAATGAGGGCGCATGCTGAAGCTATGCAGTTTGAGGACGCACAGCGCATCAAGGATAAGATGGATATTTTACAAAATTATCAGGCAAAATCGACGGTGGTCAATCCAAAAATCAGCAATGTAGATGTGTTTTCAATCATTTCTGATGAAGGGTATGGCTATGTCAATTTCTTACAACTGTCTTACGGTTCCATCATTCGTTCACATACTTTGGAAATCAAAAAGAAGTTGGATGAAACTGATGAAGAGCTGTTGCAATTGGCCATTACAGAAATCAGACAGCGTTTCAACTCTACAAGTAGAGAGGTTTATGTGCCTTTTGAAGTAGATTTAGGTGAAGACATCAAAGTCAGCACCCCAAAATTGGGCGATAAGAAACGTATTTTAGAATTGTCAGAACGGAATGCCAAATACTACCGAATGGAGCGTTTTAAACAAGTCAAAATCACCGATCCTGACCGTCACGTCAATAGGATCATGGCACAAATGAAAGCTGATTTACGCCTCAATGAAGAGCCAACACACATTGAATGTTTTGACAATTCAAACATACAGGGTACCAATCCGGTGGCGGCTTGCGTAGTGTTTAAAAATGGTAAACCGAGTAAAAAGGACTACCGCCATTTTAATATCAAAACTGTTGTTGGTGCTGATGACTTTGCTTCTATGGAAGAGGTGGTCTATCGGCGTTATAAGCGTTTGTTGGAGGAAGAGCAGCCGTTGCCGCAGCTTATTATTATTGATGGTGGAAAAGGACAGCTCTCTTCAGCAATGAAAAGCTTGGAGCTGCTAAATTTGAGAGGAAAAATTGCGATTATCGGAATTGCAAAACGTTTGGAGGAATTATTCTATCCAGATGATCCAATTCCATTATATTTAGATAAAAAAAGCGAGACTTTAAAAATCATTCAGCAATTGCGTAATGAAGCGCATCGTTTTGGTATTGAACACCACCGCAATAGGCGTAGCAAAGGAGCGCTGAGTACAGAGTTGGAATTGATCTCAGGTATTGGCGAGCAATCTATAGTAGAGTTGATGACCCAATTTAAAACCATTAAAAAAATCAGTAATGCAACCTTTGAAGAGTTGGAGTCCGTTATAGGCGCGTCAAGAGCAAAAAAGATTCTTGACTTTTACAACAAATAAAATATCAAAAGCCTAAGCTCGTTATTCCAGGCCTAAAGGCTTATAAGTTGAAACCCTCACGATTTGAAAAATAAAATCCACATTACACTTCTTTTTTTATGCACTTGCTTTTTGATGGGGGCCCAAGACAGTATTCCCCAAAAACAGCAAACAGCACCAAAAGTAGGTCTGGTGCTGAGTGGTGGTGGGGCCAAAGGGTTTGCCCATATTGGTGTCTTAAAAGTGATTGACAGCCTCAACATTAAGATTGATTATATTGCAGGCACAAGTATGGGTGCCATGGTAGGTTCTCTATATGCTTCAGGCTATTCTGGAAAACAATTGGACTCCATTTTTAGATCTCTCAATTTTGATGATGTCATTAATGATAACTTACCACGGTCGGCCAAAACATTTTACGAGCGTGATAATTCTGAAAAATATATAGTGACCTTGCCATTCACAAACTTTAAGTTGAATTTGCCTTCAGCACTATCAAGAGGTCAAAACGTATTCAATCTGCTGTCAAAATTAACTTTGCATGTCACCGACATTCCGGATTTTGACAAGTTGCCCATTCCATTTTTTTGTGTGGCAACTAACGTAGAAACTGGGAAAGCCATCATTTTAGATCAAGGAAATTTAGCACAAGCCGTTACTGCAAGTGGTGCATTTCCATCGTTATTTCGACCGGTGATTATCAATGATCAGGTGCTAATTGATGGTGGTGTCATCAACAACTATCCTATTGAAGAACTTAAGGCTAAAGGAATGGACATTATTATTGGCGTTGATGTACAGGACGGATTGTCCACCCGCAAAGATTTAAATTCAGCGCCCTCCATTTTACTTCAGATCAATAACTATCGGACTATTAGTGATATGATAAAGAAAGCTGAAAAAACGGACATCTATATTAAGCCAGATATTACAAATTATACAGTGGTGTCTTTTAGTGAAGGTAAGAAGATTATTGAAAGTGGTGTAAAGGCAGCAAAACTGAAGTTGGATGATTTGAAACAATTGCCACAATATAAAACTTCAAGACAAATAGAGTTGGACCTTGTTTCTAAAGATAGTATTGCTATTAATGACATTAAAATATACGGAAATAACAGATATACACGTGCCTATATCTTGGGAAAATTGAAACTTAATGAAAACACTAAAGTGGGTTATGCTGATTTTAATCAAGGCGTTAATAATTTAGTGGCTACCAACAATTTTAATACGTTCTACTATGAATTTGAAAAGACCAATACACCAAGCGTTTTCAATTTATTGGCTACAGTAGAAGAAAGTAATGTCACCAACTTTTTAAAATTCGGACTGCACTATGATGATCTTTATAAAAGTGCTGCACTCATAAACCTTACAAAAAAACGCGCCTTGCTAGATGATGATGTGGTGTCTTTAGATTTGATTTTGGGAGATCATGTGCGCTACAATTTTGAGTATTATATAGATAAAGGCTTTTATTGGAGTGTTGGGGTACGGTCGCGCTTTAACCAATTTAACAGAAATGTTAATGCAAAGTTGTTTTTAAATGATGAGGAGCAATCCCTAACCGGATTGAATAAGATTGATATTGAACTGGAAGATCAAACCAACCAATTTTATGTCCAAACCTTGTTCAGAAAGGATTTTTCGTTGAGTTTTGGTGGTGAACATAAGCGCTTAAAAATTAAATCAGAAACGGTCTTTTCCAATGTGCAGGATGAGAAACGATTTTTTGAAAATACCGATTATTTGAGTGTTTTTGGAACATTACGATTAGACACATATGACAATAAGTATTATCCAAGAAATGGGGTGTATTTTAATGGTGATTTTCATCTCTATTTTCACGCCTCGCATTTCAATAAAGATTTTAATGAATTTTCTATCGCTAAAGCAGATATTGGATATGCCTTCGGGATCTCTGACAAGTTATCGGCAAATATTTTTACCCAAGGCGGATTTAAAATTGGCGATAACAGCACACAATCACTAGATTTTGCCTTAGGTGGTTACGGCAATAACTTTATCAACAACTTTATTTCATTTTATGGTTATGATTATGTCGCACTTACCGGGGATAGTTTTGTAAAGGGTACCTTGAGTTTGGATTATGAAATTTTCAAAAAGAACCATATTACATTTGCCGCCAATTACGCCAATATTGGCTATGGCATTTTTAAGTCTGGTGCTTGGATCACGGCACCTGATTATACGGGCTATGCCATTGGTTACGGATTGGAGACTTTTTTAGGACCACTAGAAGCCAAATACACCTATACTCCAGAACTTGGTAAAAGTACTTGGTTGTTTAATTTGGGGTTTTGGTTCTGAATTTCCCAAATTCCCACAAAGGACACAACCTTAGGGTGCCGTGAGGCTAATATTCTGATTTTAATTCATTTCGGCTCAGTAAGACTGGTAAGTTTTTTCAGTAAGACTGGTGAGTTTTTTATCAACAACCAATCTAATGCACGAAGTTTCAAGAACTATCTCTGATTATCATATATGGAATTTTCATAGCTTGTAAGCCACCTTAAACATTATAATCCTGGGTAGAATAAACGTTTTGCTGTCACTGATCAAGAAATTGTTGAAGGAGTTCTGTTGTTTAAATGTCGTGTTGAATAAATTCGTGCCGTTGATTTCAAATCCCCAAGGACTATCTTCCAATTGATAAAATAAAGAAGCATTTGCCGTGTCAAACGTGTTTTTGGCGTTGTTGCTTTTGTTATGGTAACTGTCAAAGGCATAATCTGCTTTAAATATAAAATCGTTTAAAAAATCGTATTGCACGTTAACAAAGAAATTATCATTTTCAAAATCGTTGGTGGAACTGAATGAGCGGTAATTGTTGAAATCCTTGGTGTAACCTATTTCAATATTTGGATAATTTTTAAAGAAGGTTTCTGCGCTTATAGTTGATAAGATTGATTTTGAAATGTTAAGATTTGTATCATCATTCAAAATTTGATAAAAGTCGTTATACCTGAAGTTACCGCGAAATTTATAGCGAATCTTGTTAATTTTTTTTGAAATTTGACCACTAATGTTCCAGTTATGTTCAGGTTGATCAAACATAATGAGTGTATTAAACTGTTCAATACCTCGTAATTGAGTGACGCTTTTAAATTGCGCTACCTTTTTGTTGAAAGAGGTATTCAAATTCAGGTTCAAATTCTTAAAAAGACTGAATTTATAATAACTCAAATTAACGGTATGGTACAATTGATTCTCTAACGTGGTGTTTCCTCTATACACACTATTAAAATTGCTCAAAATAAAATTATTTGCAAGTTGATCGATACCTGGAAAACGGGCGTTAAGACTGTATTTAAAATTGATTTTTTTACTAGTGTTAAATTCTATTTTGGTGGTGAATTGTGGGAGCAGTAATGCTTTGGTGTTGCTGAAGCGCTCGTCAAACTGTTTGGTATTCCAACTGTAAAAATGGGTGTAGAGCATTGGTTTAAACGTGGCAATGCCAATTTGAAACTTATATTCCAATCCTACAAACGTGTTTACAAATTGGTAAGCAACATCATTCCCAAAACCAGCCGAGTTAAAATTGTTGCTTGTGCCATCACTCAACAACTGTTCATCTGTATTATAAAAATTGTTAAAAGCCGCATTGACGCCAACGCTCGTATAAATATGGTTAAAATTATTGAGCACCCAATAGTCTTTAGTGATGGCGTTGACGGTATGGGCACGACTTCGTTTGGTTTGTAAAATAGTATAAAGGTCATCATCTTCTAGCGGGATCAAGCCTTGTAAAATTTTCTGGTTGGTCAACCATTCCGTTAAAGGTTTGTCATTTTGAAAATTGTAGGTGGCTTCCAAGGTTAGGGTATGGTCTTTTGAAAGTTTCCGGCTGTACGTAACGTTCTGTTTAAGGTTGACAGCCTTGATGTCTGTAAGTGTTGCAATAGTATTATCTAGTATCGGGTTGATGGTGCTTATCAATCCTTGGCTGTCATTATTGGTCACTTTTATAAAGCTGTTATAGGCAAAATCATTTTCAAAACTCGGGTCATAATCGAGGGTGACTTTGCCAATGGTAAAAAAATTATTGAAGTTATTTGCAGTATTTCTAGTTTCAAAATATGGGTCATTAGTATTTAAATACTCATTTACTGTAGCGCTTTCGGTATCCGTTTTACTGTTTGAACTGATGATGTAGCCACTAATATCCGTAACATTAGTAATGGACTGCCGTATATTTAAAGCACCAAACTGATTGATATTTGCGGTATAATCTTGATTATTGAGATATTGTGCAAAGTCACTATTAAATAAATCAAAATAGCTGCCAGCATCATTTAAGAGTTTACCAAAACCACCTTCAAATTCTAGATAGTCACTAAAACTAAAGCTTTTTATACCTTGGTTGTTGAGGTCGCCAATAAAATTGACATTGGTTTTGGGGCTGTAATAAAATAGGTTGGGATGGATGAGGTAACGCTCTTTTATGGCTGCGCCCACTTCAACATCTCCAAATGTAAATTTCTTTTTGTCTTCCTTAAGCTTGATGTTCATGGCCATATCCTCGCTATCCTGAAGCCCTTTTAACATGGCAACCTCGTTGTAGTTGTCCAAAATCTCAACCTTGTCCACCGCATCTGCAGGAATATTATTGACTGCCAATTTACTGTCGCCTGTAAAAAAGGTTTTGTTTTCCACCAATACTTTGGTCACTTTTTTACCCTGCACTGTAACGTTGCCCGCTCTATCTACCTCTACTCCTGGTAATTTTTTTAGTGCATCACGTAGTTTGCGTTCTTCACCTGTTACAAATTTGCTGACATCGTAAGTTATAGTATCTTTTTTTACTACGATTGGTGGCGTGTAATTGATGGTCACCTCGTCCAATTGATTAAGGTTTTCTTGAAGGGTAAAATTTTGAATAAGGTCTTCTTCTGTAGTGGTTAAAACTTGCGTATGTGGTGTAAAGCCAAGAAAACTGACTGTTAAATTATAAGTTTGGTTTTTGGAAAGCCCAAGTTTGTAACTGCCATTTTCCTCTGTAATCGCAAATTTGACATCCTCGTTATCGTTTTTTGGGATGGCTAAAATGTTGGCGTAGGCTAATGGGTTTTGGAGGGTGTCAGTTACTTTGCCGGAAACCTTGATTTGTTGGGCGTAAGAAGAAAATCCTGCTGATAGAAGCAGCATTGAAATTTTAACTACTCTATACATCACAAAAAGTTACTCTTTAAAAACATCTCCAAATTTCTTTTTGAATTCCTCATAAGTAAGCTTCTCACCATTTATTGGTCTTGAAATATCTTCTACTTTCTTAGGTTTTAGGTTTATATTTTCAGCTAAGTATGAAAGCTTATTGTTTTTAAGTTCTAAAATCAACCCAGGTAATCCGTTAAAGGAATTTGGACCATGATTTACTGCAATTGAAGGAGCGTACCAAGCCACAATATCGTTAGTATTATTCATAACTATTGCTTTATAACACAAAAATTCACCTATCATTTTAGATTCCTTTAATAATTTCCACTCTACTTTTGGTTTACTTACAATATAATCTTTACCACCAACATTCATCACCATAACATTGCTATTATCCTGACTATTATGATAGTAAGTATTGTTATTCCCTGCCATTATCTCAGTTAAATTGAGGCTTCCCTGAGCATCATTTTTTAACACTTCACTTTTTTTATAGAATGACTCATTTTTATTAAATGATAAAATAAAATATACGTCGTGAGAATTTTTAATTAAATCATTTACTCTTTTAGATACATTAGGGTCTTGATTTTCTACTTTTTTGAAATCATTTTTATCCATTGATACTAAATAGGTCATTTCACCTTGAATAGAATTTTGTGCAAATAAATTTGTCGCACAAAAAGAAAGTACAAGAAATAAATATCTCATCTGTTGTAAATTAAAATAGTTCAAATAGGAGTTTAACGTCCTATTTGAACTTGGTTAATCAATAATTAACTATTATAACATCCTTCAAAAAGAACATTATATACTGCTAAATAACTTTCGAAATTAGCACCATTTGCATCTTGACCCATAAAATCAGCCAACTGTAATGTGGCTTCTCTGGCCATTCTAACACAGTCTGAAGCCTTTCCGTCTTCGAATTCTTCTATGTCTTTTTGGTCAGCATTAATGCCATTACTGAAAGTGAAGGCCACTATTAATAGTAAAAATTTTAATTTTTTCATTTTTTATGTTTTTTAAGGTTTTTAATTTTCTAAACATGTTTCATACATAGTCATGTATATAGCTAAGTAAAATTCGAAATTATCGCCATTTGCATCTTCACCCGCAAAATCGGCAAGAGCTAAAGTAGCTCCACGTGACATTCGAACACAATCGGAAGCCCTACCAAAGTCATCTTCTACTGGTTTTTGGTAGATCGTGGCACTGGTTAAACTTCCCATAAGAAATATCAAGGTAAGAAAACTGAATACTTTGTTTTTCATAATTTCTAAATTTTAAACCCACATATATTTTTAAATGCAGGTTGGTTAATAACTTGTTTTTTCTACAAAGTCTTAAAAATTTACAAAGTCATGTTTTACAAAGTCAAAAGCTACAAAGTCTTAAAAAATAAACCAGCTGGTTTTTGGTATCAATCCAATATGTCTCAAATGGCTAAGAAGTGACTTTGTAATTACTCCAAAAACCATCATCAACCC
>NZ_LZRN01000049.1 GCF_001678675.1 Gelidibacter algens | reverse complement strand
ATTCTATTTTCTATATAGAAAAAAGAGATGTTATTTATTTTAGAAACCAAGATAAAACTGGCGCCATAAATACCTATTTTATAGGGGGATATGGTCTGGAGATTTATGATGATTCAAAAAACAATCAAATCATTACTGTTTCAAATGAATTTCCACGACCTGTATCTAGTTTACGATTTTACAATAAATCAATCAAAATAGTAGAAGATGTATATTATTACACACAAGGCAGAAGCCTTGACGCCTTAATTTTGCCAGACTTAAATTATGCCGTCTTAAGTTTGAGCGATAAAAAAATAATTGTAATAGATTATGAAAAAAAGCCAGCATTTGTAATTCGTCATAATATTACATTAAAATCTATAGCACGGAAAATTATTTTTAAGGAAGGCTACTTGTACTATGTAACTGACTTAGGTGAGATTTTTAAATACAACTTCACAACCAAAGAAAATACAATTTTGCTTGCGTATGGAAAATTGATTACAGATTTTGTTTTATTCGATCAATACATGGTTTTTACTACTAAAGAAGGTGAAATACTAAAATACTCTTTTGTGAATGGGATCGTGTCAAAATTAAATATTGGTAATGATTTTGTTTTGACTAGCACACGGTACCAAAAAGATAAATTAATAATGGGAACTTTTAAAGGAAACATTATAGTACTCGATGCAAAGACAATGTCTATATTGAATCAATTCAATTTTCATAAAAGAAGTGTTCTTAAAATAGTAAATTATAAAGACAATGAGTTTTATTCAAGCAGTATGGATAAAACTATAAAAAAATGGAAAATTGATTTTTAATGGAGTTTTGATTAGGGTTGGTCTTGGCCACTATTTAGCCGAATTATTAAAGTGCACTATTAACGTAGGGCGCTCAAATCTTTCAATAACCTAAAAGAAGTCCAACTGGCAATCTTTTATTTGTTGGGTTACCTACTTTTGAAGATGATGATTTGCATGATTTCAAATGTCTTGAAGGCTTAGCAGAAATCAGAAGATTTATCTAAGATTATAAATTAATCCTTGATTGAAGTGCATTATAATTAATTACGCCAAATATAGTGGTAGTAAAAAGTCTCAAAAAACTCTAAAGTAGATTTTCATGGGATATTATACCCCGAATTAGTTTGAGTAGGTTACGCTGTTAGCGTGTTTTAAAAATTACAACTCTGTTATACAAGCTCTAGCTTAAAAACAGTGACCGATTTAAAGAGAGACGTTATAAGCCAACATTAAAACTCGTAAATGCTATGATCTTGATGCATGGTAAGTCATGAACTAACTAGATGCGCAGCAAACTCTTTTTAAGCGACTATAATTACGTTTATGAACATGATTATCAATTTTCGCGAACTTCTGAGAGTTGCTGTGGATGAAGTTTGGAAAGGAATGAACCGGTTCTGGAATTGGAAAATGTTTCTTGTTCATTGTAATTGGCTATATTGGGTCATGATTCCGAAAAGACATCATTGCGCTTCATAAATATTGAAAAGATTACAAATAGGATTTTAGCTTATCAAATGAGGTAATCAAAGTCAATCACTTTCAAAAAGAAATATTTGCAAGCAGAATGCAAATTTATTTTGAGAACGACCTAAGCGGAAATATCTTTGCAACTTCTACTATCTGCATGAATTAGAGTCTTACTACTACCCCAAATTCAAAGCAATCTCTTATTTTTCATAAACGAAATCTATATATGACTTATTAATATTTGATAAGAAAAATATTGAATATTTTAAAAGTAATTCAGTCAATTAGTTTATTTAAAATTCCTTGTCTAAAACTTAAAATAGAGTATTCAGTACACACAATTTATTAAGGTTGCAAAAGTAAAGTAATCAGGGATAATACTGCCTCTACATCGCCGGTAATGAGATCCTTTGGCATCTCTACAAATAAATGCATATTGCTCCAATATATATGCTTTATGTGCCCATGGAGTTTATGATTATGAAGCAGGGCGTTTTCAAGAATCCATAATTATAGCACCACACACGTTTCAAACTTTAGAAACCAGAATTGTTTGTTTTATAAACCTATGGCCCAAGAGTGCGATTAAATGATGGCAGAGTGAACTCAGGCAGTCACTTAAAAGAGAAGATTTAACTATATTTGGCGAGGGTTTGAGAAAGCCCTGTTTTCATCGTAGATAATCAGGAGGATGGTGTTTATAGATTTCTATCGAAAGATTACAGTTATCTTGAAAAACTGGTATTCAGTTAATATATCTATTAAATTTGTGAAGGAAAATCATTAAGCTAACCAAAACCGAACAAAAAGTATGTAATGAAGACTTGTAGTGAATGATGCATTACAAAGAAGTCAAATGTCTATTTGGCAAAAAAGCAATTAAATTGGAAGCCCAAAATTCAATAGAGAGGAAGGGAGTAATAAGTATTTGATTATTTTTATAATCAAACTCCAGATGAGTATAAAAGCGAGCATAAGACCTTAAAGAACATATAAATAATTAAATTGGACTACAAGAGAAGACGATATTCAGGTTTTATAAAGCCCTTATTTTTGATTGTTGATTTGGTGTTGCTTAATGCTACGGTTATGTTTTTTACAACCAACATTACAAACACCTATATTTTTGGAATTTATATTTCTGTTTTTTGGATTCTCTTTTCTCTAAAAAATAAATTTTATGAAGTTCAGAGACACACCAAAATCATTCAAATTATACCGCTTTTATTCAGGCAAATCGTTTTTTTTGTCATTTGTTTTGTATGCTTTTATTGGTGTCTTTAAACAACCTTTTATTAGCAGACTAGCTCTAGGGCACTATTTTTTGACTGTTTCCTTTTTAATTCTAATTTTTAAATTTTTCACGTTTTACTTATTAAAGAAATACCGTTCTATTTTAAGCGGTAATACAAGACAGGTCATTGTCATAGGTAAAAACTATAAAACCGCGCAGTTAGTAAACACATTTCAAACCAGATTGGATTTTGGATATCGGTTTAAGGCGCAATTTTGTGTTTCAGATCCAGATTTTTCGTTAGATAAGTGCTTTGAGTTTGTAGTTGACAATAACATCGACGAGATCTATTTTTCTGTTGCCGAATTGTCGAATAAACAAATCAATCAATTGGTAGATTTTGCAGATAATAATCTAAGAGAGCTCAAGTTTATTCCCGATAATAAAGATATTTTTTCGAAAAAATTGAAATACGAGTATTATGAATACACTCCAATCTTGTCTATAAGAACCATTCCTTTAAAAGAACCATTTAACAAGTTTCTTAAACGCTCATTTGATATTTTGTTTGCATCCTGTATTATTATTTTTGTTCTATCATGGCTAACTCCAATTTTGGCTTTTTTTATTAGGTTAGAATCGAAAGGTCCTGCGTTTTTTAAACAACCCAGAAACGGTTTTAATAACAAAGAATTTAGTTGTTATAAGTTTAGATCCATGTTGCCCAATAAAGATGCCCATTTGAACCAAGCTACAAAAGGTGATCAACGCGTGACTAAGGTCGGGAAGTTTTTAAGAAAAACAAGTATTGACGAATTGCCACAATTTTATAATGTGTTATTCGGAGATATGTCTGTTGTTGGACCAAGACCTCACATGGTAAGCCATACCAATATGTACGCAAAGCGCATTGATAAATTTATGGTAAGACATTTTGTGAAGCCTGGTATTACTGGATTGGCGCAAATAAGTGGATTTAGAGGCGAAATTGAGACAGATAAAGACATCATCGGGCGTGTAAAATATGATATTTTTTACATTGAAAATTGGTCTTTGCTGTTAGACTTACGAATTATTGTAAAAACATTTTTAAATGCTGTTAAGGGCGAAGAGAAGGCCTATTAATAAACATGCATGATGAAAAACGTAAAGGTCTTGTATATAGGGAATAACTTGTTTGATAAAACAGGTTATCCATCCACGTTAACAACTCTTAGCGAACTTCTTCAAAAAGAAGGGGTAATTGTTGAAAAAGCGTCAAGTAAATTAAACCTAATAACCAGAATGCTCGATATGGTTCACGCCATTTTAAAGCACCAAAAAACTACAGATGTTGTCTTAATAGATACATACAGTACTTTAAACTTTTTTTATGCTTATTTGTGCTCAAAACTTTTAAGAGTTTTTAATAAACCTTATATTCCTATACTGCACGGAGGTAATCTCCCCGAAAGACTGAACAAATCACCAAAGTTGTCTAAAAGTATTTTTGCAAATGCTTATATAAACGTAGCACCTTCGCAATATTTGGCAGAAATTTTCAAAAAAGAAGGTTTTAAAACCCTATGTATCTCCAATACACTCAAAATAGAGGACTATAAGTTTATAAACAGAAAAGATTTAAGACCAAAACTTTTATATGTTAGGTCGTTCGCAAAGATTTACAATCCTGAAATGGCAGTGAAAGTGCTGTTTGAGTTAAAAAAAGACTATCCAGATGCCACCTTATGTATGGTGGGTCCTGATAGAGACGGTTCTTTGGAAGGCGTAAAAAACCTTGTGGACGAATTGAATTTAAAACACTCTGTCCAATTTACAGGTGTTTTAACTCAAGAAGTTTGGCACAAAAAATCAGAGGAATATGATATTTTTATAAATACGAGCAATATAGATAATATGCCAGTGAGCATTATTGAGGCTATGGCGCTTGGGTTGCCCATTGTTACTACAAATGTTGGCGGAATTAAATATTTAGTAAAAGACACGTTAAATGGGTTTTTGGTGAATCCGGAGGATGACATCGCCATGGCAAATGCCATTAAACATTTACTCAAAGAGGGTCCCGGAAATATCACCCATATTGCGAGAGCAGATGTTGAGGAATTTCGGTGGGATATAGTAAAACACAAGTGGAACCAACTTTTAACCAACGTATGATATTTAAATGGATTTATATTTTAGGGAGAAACTTCAGAAATCCCTCTTCAAAAGTCATCCATCGGTTTTTAAACGACTCTCAGAATTATACACTAAACCAGTTGGAAAACTTTCAGTTAAACAAACTGAAAGAATTGGTTGGATTTGCTTATCAACATTCAGAATTTTATCGAAAAGCCTTTGATGAAAAGCAAATAAGCCCTTCAGACATTAACACCTTGTCTGATTTACAAATGCTGCCCATAATTACTAAGAATGAGCTTATTACTCAGAATAGTAATATACATACCAATTTTAAATTCAAAAATACTTTTGAGGCAAAAACTTCCGGAACTTCGGGTGCGTCATTGGTTTTTAAAAGAAATGAGTATTGCGATTCTTTTAACAGAACTGTAATTAACCACAATTACAGTATATATGGCGTAAAACCTTGGGATAGGAATGGCTATTTTTGGGGCTTTAACACATCGCTTTTACACAGATTAAAAACCCGTTTTTTTGATGTCTTACAAAATAGATTCAGGGTATTTTCATATTCAACAACAGAATTGAACCAATTTATTAGGAAGCTTAATAGTGCCAGATATATCCACGGTTATTCATCTAGCATCTACGAAACTGCTAAAGCCATAAATCAAGGAAATACAGTAAAGCCAAGTAATATTCTGATGGTTAAGGGCACATCAGAGAAGATTTTCGATTATTATCAACCTGAAATCAAAAAGGCTTTTGGCACTAAAATGATTAGCGAATACGGAGCCGCCGAAACCGGCATTATTGCTTTTGAATGCCCACACGGCAATATGCATATCAATATGGAAGGAGTTATAGTTGAAGAACTGAACAATGAAATTTTGGTTACCAATTTGCACATGCTTTCTTTTCCCATAATACGTTATAGATTGGGCGATTACATAAAATTGGCTTCACGAGAAACTTCATGCCCGTGTGGAAAAGAACATCTTGTTTTGATAGATGTTTTAGGACGAATTGGCGAAACCGTTTATGGTATTGCAAACATATACCCAAGTTTATATTTTTATTATATATTTAAAAATCTATCGGAAAATTATCTTCTACATTTGGAATATCAAGTTGTCCAGAAAAAAAGAGGACATTTAATTTTCAATATTTCTTCGCATTTAACGGATACTGATAAGAAGTTATTAGTTAAGGAAATTGAGAATTATTTCAAGAATGACATGCAATTCATAATCAAGTCGAACACGATTTTCGAACCAACAGAAGGTAAAAAGAAAAGTTTCATTTCATCAATACATAATGAGCGACAATAACCCTCTTGTTTCAATCATCACGGCCTGTTACAATTCTGAAAAGTATATTTCCGACACCATACTCAGTGTCCTCAATCAAACTTACCAAAACTGGGAGCTCTTGTTGGTTGATGATTTTTCGGCGGACAAAACAATCAGTATAATCACTAACTTCGAAAAGAGGAATGACAGAATTAAGTTATTTCAACTCCCCAAGAATTCTGGTGCTGCAGTAGCAAGAAATAGAGCGATAGAAGAGGCAAATGGACGTTTTATTGCTTTTTTGGATAGTGACGATAGATGGCTTCCCCAAAAATTAGAAAAGCAAGTGTCATTTATGCTCGATAACGCATATAGCCTAACGCACACCAGTTATGAACTTATTGATGAATCTGGAAACTCAATTAAAAAAAACGGTAAAACCAGTGGCCGTTTTATGCTATAATGATATGCTATATTCTAATAAAATAGGTTGTTTAACGGCAATTTACGACCAAGGTCAATTAGGTAAAATTTATATGCCATTATTGCGCAAGAGACAGGACTATGCCCTTTGGCTGAAAATTTTAAGAACAGGAGAAAAAGCCTATGGTTTATCGGAAATTTTGTCACAATATAGAAAAACGGAAAACTCCATGTCGAGCAATAAAATAAGCTTAATTAAATGGAATTGGAAGTTATTGCGAGAAGAGGAGCGATTGTCCATATTTAAATCGGCCTACTATTTGGTTTGTAACATTGCTTTAAAATTTAAGGTATAAATATCTATTGCCTCCCGAGTATATAATTTTGCGTACTGAGTGAAATGTAAGATTAAATTTCAGATACTTAAATTTCTAAAATAAAAACTCCATATTCTACTAGTGGCTTAAAATTAAAGCCTTTATTTTTGCAACAAATAACACTCATATGACCATTTTAATTCTCGGTTCCGGTGGAAGGGAACATACATTTGCCTGGAAAATTGTCCAAAGTCCTTTATGTCAAAAATTATTTGTCGCACCAGGAAATTCTGGAACTGCAGAAATAGCAGAAAATATTGATCTTAAGGTCACAAATTTTGAAGCGATAAAGAAGTTGGTTCTTGAAAAACAAATTGATATGGTTGTTGTTGGTCCAGAAGATCCCTTGGTGCAGGGCATCCATGATTTTTTTCTGAATGATGAGGCGCTAAAACATGTGGCCGTTATCGGCCCACAAAAAGCTGCAGCACAGCTTGAAGGTAGTAAGGAATTTGCCAAACAGTTTTTGTGTCGTCATAACATCCCAACCGCAGCGTACCAAAGTTTTGATGCCAGTTCATTAGAGTCAGGATATGAATTTTTAGAGACGTTGACAGCACCTTACGTACTGAAAGCCGATGGGTTGGCAGCAGGAAAAGGTGTTTTGATCTTAAATGATCTTAATGAAGCCAAAGCGGAGCTTAAGAGCATGTTGGTAGACGCCAAATTTGGCGCCGCAAGCACCAAAGTGGTTATTGAAGAGTTTTTAGACGGTATCGAGTTGAGTTGTTTTGTGCTTACCGATGGAAAAAACTATAAAATTTTACCAACCGCCAAAGATTATAAGCGCATTGGTGAAGGGGATACCGGATTGAACACAGGGGGGATGGGTGCCGTTTCTCCTGTACCGTTCGCTACGGAATCATTTTTAAATAAAATAGAAGAGCGCATAGTGAAACCAACGGTTGTTGGACTTCAAAAAGATGGGTTGGACTATAAGGGCTTTATTTTTATCGGAATAATTAAAGTAGGGGATGACCCGAAAGTTATTGAGTATAACGTGCGGATGGGAGATCCTGAAACGGAAGTGGTAGTGCCACGCCTTAAAAATGATCTTGTTGAAATTTTCCAAGCCATCGCCAATCAGCAATTGGACAAAATCACGATTGATATTGATGAGCGTGCCGCAACTACAGTCATGTTGGTATCTGGCGGTTATCCTGAAAGTTATGAAAAAGGTAAGGAAATTACAGGCTTAGAAAATTTGACAGAGGTTATTCCCTTTCATGCTGGCGCTGTATTGAAAGATGGTAAAGTGGTTACTTCTGGCGGCCGTGTAATGGCCATTACCGCTTTTGGAAATACCTACCAAGAGGCCATAAAAAAATCTTATCAAAATATAGAAAGACTACATTTTGATAAGATGTATTACCGTAAGGATATTGGTTTCGATCTATAAATACGAATGGGATGAGATGCTCTTATCCTCTTCGTTATTATCGTCGTATTTTTTCAATTGCAGCATCCAATAGACAAAGGCTACGATACCTATTACGATAAATAGCCAAGAAAAAATATTGGCTAGCAACCAACTGTCATTCTCTAAGGCTCTTAAAGCATCAAAAGGCAAAAAGAGATAGTCAACAAACAAATCTGCTATGCCATTAAAAAAATCTTTCTATCATAATAAATAATTATATTTACACCACAAAATTACACTTTTTTTAATTGGAAAGTTTAATAAATTCATGACGAATTTTTTTCGCAAAAGTTAAAATCCAGCAACAAACCTACAACAGCGCTCTAAATGATTTCAAGTTTTTTTAGCAAAGCCAAGCCTATTCATCTACTTGTGGTGAGCGCAATGTTACTTGTTGTATTTGTTTCAGCCAAAATTTCATCCATCACGGAGGTTTTTTCTCTAGAACTTTTTTTTAAACAAGCATTTCTGTTTGGAGTCTGCTTGGCGTCACTTTTTGTTCTCGATTTTTTTGTGAGCAAAAATAATCTTACCAAAAAAAACAGCTATAAAATTCTGATGTTTGGTCTTTTTGTGGCGATTTTACCGGAGACCTTGCTCAACTCAAAATTATTGATTGCCAATCTATTTGTCCTATTGGCACTGCGGCGCCTCATCAGTTTGAGATCAGGTAAAGAAATCAAGAAAAAACTCTTTGATGCTGCGTTTTGGATCAGTTTGGCAACACTCTTGTTTTTTTGGGCATCCTTGTTTTATATCCTGATTTTAATGGCTTTATTGCTGTATGCCATTATTGATATTAAAAACTGGATTGTACCTATCCTAGGAATTCTCTGTATTGTTGTCATAGCAGCGTCTTACATGATTGCATTTGATATTGATTTTCAACCCTACTTGCATAACTTTTTTGACATGAGTTTTGATTTTACACCGTTAAATTCAAAGCGTATAATTATAGCGGCCACCTTATTACTTTCCTACGGTACTTGGGCTTCGTTTTACTATTTGAAAAACATAAAACACCAATTAAAAAGATACCGTCCTTCTTTTATAATCGTTATTATTTCGTCATTAATTGCCTTAGTGATTATTTTGGTGTCGCCCAATAAAAACGGGAGTGAATTTATATTTCTTATCGCGCCGTTGGCCATTATCATGTCCAATTATCTTGAAATTATACCAGAAAAATGGTTTAAGGAAAGTTTGATTATTGTGTTAATCTTAGTTTCAATCCTGAATTTATTGCTGTAGTTTTTCACCAAATGCCAAATCGCCAGCATCTCCAAGACCTGGCATTATATAACCTTTCTCATTCAAGTTGGGATCTACCGTTGCAATCCATAAATGCGTGTCTTCATTGAAGTGCTTACTGATATAGTCAATACCATCTTGGGCACCAATAACGCAGGCAAGATGCACATCTTTAGGTTTTCCAAAAGGTTTTAAGGCTTCAAAAGTAGCCACTAAAGATTGTCCTGTTGCCAGCATCGGGTCGGCCAAAATAAGAGTTTTGTTTTCCAAATTAGGGCATGCCAAATATTCCACAATAATCTCAAAGCTGTCCGGTTTTTTTTGATGCTGCCTGTAGGCTGAAATAAAAGCGTTTTGTGCGTTGTCAAAATAAGTCAATAAGCCATTGTGCAATGGTACGCCAGCTCTTAAAATAGAGCACAGCACAATATCGTTGTCCATCAAATTCATTTCACAGTTCCCTAAAGGCGTTTTAATAAGTGACGATTTGTAATTTAAAACTTTACTGATTTCATACCCCAAAATCTCACCAATGCGTTCAATATTTCGGCGGAAACGCATACTGTCTTTTTGGATCGTTACGTCTCTCATTTCTGAAATGAACGTGTTTAAAATGGAATTTTTTTCTGATAAGTTGTGAATGTGCATAAGGCTTAAACTCTGTTGTGAATCGTAAAGTTAATTAATTAGAAGTATATTTGCGCTTTAAAATCATCAGTCTATGTTTACAGCAAAAGCCAATGAAATTTTTCAAAAGGTTATCGGCACATACCACTTAAAAAATACGGTTGACCAATCTTTTGAAAATGTTTTCGATGAAGACAATCACCTCATAGAACATCTGTTATATAGAAAATGTTGGATTGACACTGTGCAATGGCACTATGAAGACATTATTAGAGATCCAAATATTGATCCTGTTGCCGCACTAAAGTTAAAACGGCAAATTGACGCGTCAAACCAGGACAGAACAGATATGGTAGAATATATTGACAGTTATTTTTTGAGTACGTATAGTGATGTTCAACCAAAATCAAATGCTACCATCAATACAGAAAGTCCTGCTTGGGCCATTGACAGATTATCTATTTTAGCTTTAAAAATCTATCACATGAATGAAGAAGTTGAGCGTCCTGATGCGGCTTCATCACACAGACTGAATTGCCAAACAAAACTAAATGTGCTTCTTGAACAACGTCGAGACTTGAGTCGAGCTATTGATGATTTATTGGAAGACATTGAGCATGGCGAAAAATACATGAAAGTGTATAAGCAAATGAAAATGTATAATGACGATGAGCTCAATCCTGTGTTGAGAGGTCAAAAATAACAACGTCCTGCAACCGCGGGAATCTCATTAAAGAAATGCCTAATTCCAAACCCAAACACATTCTCGTTATAAGGCTCTCCGCTATGGGAGACGTGGCCATGACTGTTCCAGTCTTGAGGGCTTTTACTGAACAGTATCCCGATATAAAGGTAACGGTGTTGACGAGAGATTTCTTTAAACCATTCTTTCGGGATTTGCAAAATGTATCTGTATTTGCTGCAGATTTGAAAGGAACCCATAAAGGCTTCTTTGGGTTGTTAGAACTTTCTAAAGAGTTGAGAACGTTGGGCATTGATGCCGTTGCTGATTTACACAATGTGCTTAGAAGCAATATTTTGAAACTATTTCTTCTAGATCTCAAACCGGTTCAAATTGATAAAGGACGTTCAGAAAAAAAAGCGTTGGTGCACGGGAAAACATTCGTGCAGCTCAAAACTACACACCAACGTTACAGAGATGTTTTTGCCAAATTAGGAGTACCAATCAAGGATTCAGACCCAAATTTTCCGGAACGCTCTGAGCTGAATTTGAAAACCCGCAAAATTGTAGGTGAGGACACCAAAAGCTGGATAGGCATTGCACCCTTTGCGGCCTATAAAAGTAAAATGTATCCGTTAGAATTAATGGAAGACGTGATTGAGGCGCTTTCAAAAGACTATAAAGTATTGCTGTTTGGAGGAAAAACAGATGCAGAATATTTGGACACGCTACAATCCGAACACGTTTATAACCTTGCCGGAAAATTAAGTCTGGATGAAGAACTGGATGTCATTTCAAATTTAGAGGTCATGCTTTCCATGGATTCTGGCAATGCGCATATTGCCGCCATGATGGGTATAACAGTAGTCACACTTTGGGGCGTGACGCATCCTTATGCCGGTTTTTATCCATTCCATCAAGATGAGAGCTTTGCTCTTTTGGCTGATCGAACAAAATTCACTAAAATTCCAACGTCAATCTACGGCAATAAATTCCCGGGCGGTTATGAAGATTGCATGAAGACCATCCTTCCTGAACAAATTATCGAAAGGGTCAAAGACGTCATAAAAAAACCCTACTAAAAAAGTAGGGTTAGACTTAATGTTTGGTTAATAGATAATCCCGTTGTAACAATAAATCGTTTATAAAAATATTAGTTTCATTATTCTAAACCATCGTTTTGTAAGAATAACTTGTTAATTTTTCGACGAAACAAAAGTTTTTTGGGACAAAACGCTTTATTTGTTATAGTACAAAAAAGTAGTGACCACTAGATATCGTCATAATCAATACTCACATTTGGTGTTAACGGATGGGCTTGGCAGGTTAAGATCAATCCGTCTGCAACTTCGCCATCAGTCAAAATATTATTCTGGCGCATCTTCACTTCGCCTTCGGTTACACGAGCCAAACAGCTACTACAAATTCCGCCTTGGCAAGAATATGGTGCATCCAAATCTTTATCTAAAGCGGCTTCAAGAATCGTTTGTTTCTGTGACATTGTAAAGGTTGTGGTGTCGTCATCTAAAAGAATTGTAATTTTGGTTTGTCCATCCGGAATGGTGGCAGTATCAGTTTCAGTCGGTTTGGCTGCCTTAAACAGTTCGAAAAAGACGCGTTCTCTTGGTGTGTGGTGCTCAGCAAGCACATCTTTCACGGTATGGATCATCGCCTCTGGTCCGCATAAATAAAAGGCATCAATGCTCAAGTCTTTATGTTTATTTTTCAAGATAAGATTGACCGTGCTTTTTTCAATCCGTCCAAAAATTGAATCATCTTCCTGCGCTTGACTGAACACAAATTGAATAGACAAACGTTTACTATACTTGTGCTGCAGTTCCAATAGCTCCTTTAAAAACATGGTGTCATCTGTAGTTTTATTGCCATACACTAACACAACGTTGCTTAGTACTTCTTCTTCCAAAGCGCATTTAACGATGCTCAAAATGGGCGTGATACCACTTCCTGCTGCAAAGGCAGCAATGTGCTTGATTTTGGAATCATTAGGTTGAAAAACAAAATGCCCTTTTGGCGGAGCGACCTCTAAGGTGTCTCCAATGCGGAGATCATTATTTGCATAGGCTGAAAACGTACCATCTTGCACTTGCTTTACAGCAACTTTCAAATCGCCACTTTCAGGAGAAGAACACAAAGAATAATCACGTCTTGTTTCTTTACCGTTGAGTATGGTTTTTAAGGTAATGTATTGGCCTGCTTTAAACGAATAGGTTTCTTTTAAATCTTGGGGCACTTCAAAATTAATGGTGACAGCATTTGAAGTTTCTCTCTCAATATTCTTTATGGTCAGGGTGTGAAAATGTGACATGTTTTAATTTTTTTCCAAAAGTAACGAATGCTTAGAATAAATGCCACATCTCTAACAAAATTATAAGTATTGGAGGCAGATAGCTTCTGAAATTTCCTTTCTTTGAAATTTGTTTGTAACAAAAAGTGTATTATTATTACCAATGTTTAAACCACAACCAAAAGTGTATGTTCAAATATTTTATTAGTCTCGAGTGGAAATCTTTTATCAGATCAGCTTCTTTTAAGACCAACCTTTTTCTGAAAATTATGATGGTTTTCGGAGCCCTTTGGATGATTGCGTCGTTCTCTATTTTGGGCTTCGGTGCTTATTACATGATTGAAGATGGGTTGAAATTGGAACCTTTTCAGGTGGTCAATCAGGTGGCTATTTACTATATGGTTTTTGATTTGGCGTTTCGTTACTTCCTACAAAAAATGCCTGTAATGAACATCAAACCCTTGATGTATTTGCCAATTAAAAGAAAAGCCATCGTCAATTTTGCCATGGGTAAAACGATGATTTCGTTTTTTAATGTGCTCCACGCATTTTTCTTTATTCCGTTTTCTATTGTTCTTATTATTGAAGGCTTCCCGCCTTTACAGGTGATAGCGTGGTATATTGCCATTTTAGGATGGATATACTGCAACAATTTTATTAACATCTTTATCAATAACAAAGATGTTGTTTTTTACGGTGTTGTGGCTTTTGTTATAGTGATGATTGGGCTTCAATACTATGGTGTTTTTGATTTGACCTACTATACGGCTCCTATTTTTAAAGCGTTTTATGCCATCCCGTATCTCGCTCTAATTCCTATTGTTTTGGCTGTGGTGTTCTATAAAATGGCCTTTAGCTACTTCAAAAAGAACTTGTACTTAGATGCAGGCCTTTCCGTGAAACACGATATTGCTGAAACTGAAGACTATTCTTGGCTGGACCGTTTTGGGAGTCTGTCTACCTTTCTTAAAAATGACATCAGATTGCTGAGACGCAACAAACGCTCAAAGATGACCTTAATCATGAGCGTAGTATTTCTATTTTATGGATTGCTGTTTTTTACAGGTTCTGTGGAGGCATACGACGGTCCTTTCTGGAAGATCTTTGCAGGTATTTTTGTATCGGGCGGATTTCTATTCACCTTCGGGCAATTTGTACCTAGTTGGGATAGCGCTTATTATCCATTAATGATGAGTCAAAATATTCGCTATAAGGAATACCTTGCATCAAAATGGTATTTGATGGTATTTGCAACTATTATATCAACTGTGGTATCCGCGTTTTATTTGTATTGGGGTTGGCAGGCCTATGCAGCCGTTGTTGTGGGTGCCATTTACAATATTGGCGTAAATAGTCATTTGGTGCTTTGGGGAGGTGCGTATATTAAATCGCCGATTGATTTGACCACAAGTAAAAAGGCTTTTGGAGACAAGCAGGCTTTTAATGCAAAGACCATGTTGTTGACCATCCCAAAATTGTTATTACCTATGGCCATTTATGCTGCTGGGCATTTTACATTAGGAGAAGCGTTTGGTTTTGCCTTAGTAGCGCTTTCAGGATTGGTCGGATTTCTATTCAAGAACAAAGTATTTGATATTATAGAAAAAGTCTATAAATCAGAAAAATATAAAACATTAGCCGCTTACAAACAAAACAATTAATCATGATAACAGTAACCAATTTATCTAAAAAATATAATTCTGATCCCGTTTTAAGTATTGAGCATCTAGACATCCCGAAAGGACAAAGTTTTGGACTGGTGGGCAATAATGGGGCTGGGAAAACTACGTTTTTCAGTTTGTTGTTGGATTTGATCCAGCCGACCACCGGATTCATTAAAAGCAAGGATATCCAAGTCAATGAAAGCGAAGATTGGAAACCTTTCACATCGGCCTATATTGATGAAACTTTTTTAATTGGGTATTTGACGCCTGAGGAATATTTCTATTTTATTGGAGAGTTGCGTGGTCAGAATAAAGCTGACGTGGATGCGCTTTTAGAACAATTCGCAGATTTTTTCCATGACGAAATATTGAATCAGAAAAAATATTTGCGAGATCTGAGTAAGGGTAACCAGAAAAAAGTTGGGATCGTGGCAGCACTTATTGGCAACCCGGAAGTTATCATTTTAGATGAGCCTTTTGCCAATTTAGATCCAACAACGCAAATCCGTTTGAAACAAATCATTAAAAATCTTGCAGAACAACATGGCGTTACTGTTTTGGTATCCAGTCATGACTTGATGCATGTTACGGAAGTTTGTGAGCGCATTGTGGTTTTGGAAAAAGGTGTGGTCATCAAAGACTTGGCTACAAGTGCGGCTACCTTAAAGGAATTGGAAATGCATTTTGCAGGTTAGATTTATCTATCCCTCACAGGATTTCAATACTTGTGAGGGCTTAGTCTTAAACTGTGTATCCTCAACTCTTATGTAAGACTGTAAGGTGTTAAGGTGTTGTAAATAAATTATCCATTACTTTCTGTTTTTATTGAGTTTAGGCTTTGCGCCTCTGGGACTCCGCGTGAAACATACATCGAAAACTCCCCCATTTTTCCCTTCATAATTCAAAAAGATGCTTATTTTTACGGCGTTGCATAATATTAGCAGCTGTTTTTAGTTATCTTATGAACCAAATTTAACTCACGTTGCGCATCTCTATAAAATCTCTGTTTGTCCTGTTTTTTGCAGTGCTTATTGTTACAAGCTGCTCGCGGAAGAACGATACCTTCATTAACAGGAATTTCCACGCCTTGGGAACCAAGTATAATGTTCTTTACAATGGAAATATCGCTTTAGAGAATGGACGTGAAAATGTTGATAATGCCTTCACGGATAACTACTGGGATCTACTGCCCGTGGAGCGTATGGAAACCACAGAAGATTTTGTCCTTCCTGGACAAACTAAAAACTCTGATTTTGAGCGCGCTGAAGAAAAAGCAATCAAGGCCGTTCAAAAACATGGGATGAACATTAAAGGAAAAGAATACAATCCTCAAATTGATGAGGCGTATTTGTTGCTGGGGAAGGCACGTTACTTTGACCAGCGTTTTATTCCTGCTGTGGAAGCCTTTAATTATATTCTTTACAAGTACCCTGCAAGTGACAAAATTAACGAGGCTAAAATTTGGCGTGAAAAAACCAATATTCGACTTGAGAATAATGAACTTGCCATCAAAAATTTGAAGCGTTTATTGCGATTGGAAGAACTGGCCGATCAGGATTTAGCTGATGCCACCGCTGCTTTGGCACAGGCCTACATCAACATTAAAGCAAAAGACAGCGCCTTGACACAATTGGCAACGGCGGCTAATTTGAAACCAAAAAAAATAATAGAAAAAGCCCGTTATAATTATATTAGAGGTCAGCTCTATAACGAGTTTGGTTATAAAGACAGTGCTAATATAGCTTTTGACAAGGTGATAGATTTGCACCGTAAAGTACCAAGAGCCTATTATCTTAATGCACTTTTAGCTAAAGCGAGCAATTTTGATATTAATTCAGGTGATGTTTTGGCGTTTTCAGAATATTTGACAGCACTAGAAGAAGATCGAGAGAACCGACCGTTTTTGGATAAAATTTACTACCGCATTGCTGAATTCCACAAACAATCCAACCGCGATTCTTTAGCGGTGTCATACTATAACAAATCACTGAGAACATCTTCAGGAGATAAGCAATTAAGAGCTTTAGATTACGCCACACTTGGCGATATGAGTTTTGATACCTCTGAGTATAAAAATGCAGGTGCGTATTATGACAGCACGATGAATAATATGGTGGTCAATTCTAAACCATTCAGAACCGTAAAGCGGAAAAGAGAAAATTTAGAGGACGTTATTTATTACGAAAGTATCGTCCAAGTAAACGACAGCATCTTGGACTTGGTAAATTTATCTGATACCGATAGGGTAGCCCTTTTCACAACCTATATCGATAAATTGAAAGCCGAGGCTGAAATTTTAAAACAACAAGATGAAGCTGCACTGCGCAATGCCAATGCAGGCATTGTCATTCCAAATACAGCCATCAACAGCACTGTAGGCAATAGGAGTGTTGGTATAAATCCGCCAGGAGGAGGCAAACAGGAATTCTATTTTTATAACCCTACTACCGTGGCCTACGGTAAAAATGAGTTTTCGAAAAATTGGGGAGACCGCTCACTTAAAGATAATTGGCGACTTTCTAACACCCGTAGTAATGAGCTCACGGTTCAAGGTAATGATTTGGTAGCTGATGTTTCTGAAGAGGAGCGCTATGATCCGGAGTTTTATATTTCAAAAATTCCTTCAGATCAGAAAGTGATTGACAGCCTTGCTAAAGACAGGAATTACGCGTATTATCAATTGGGAGTTATTTATAAAGAGAAGTTTAATGAATACGGGCTTGCAAAAGAGAAGCTCAAAACCTTATTGAGCAACACTCCTGAAGAGCGTTTGGTTTTGCCAGCAAAATACAACTTGTACAAAACTTATGTGTTGTTGGATGAAACGAATGCAGCAGAACAGATGAAGACTGACATCATCACCAATAATCCTGAATCGAGATACGCGGCCATTCTATTGAATCCAAAATCTGAAATGTCCAAAGATGAAAACAGTCCGGAAAGTATTTATGAGCGCACCTATACCAATTATGAAGCTCAAGATTTTCAGGACGTCATTGACCAGAGTGACACCTATATTTTAGAATTTGAAGGAGACCCTCTCGTACCGAAGTTTGAGATTTTAAAAGCTTCCGCAAAAGGCCGTTTATATGGCTTTGAAGCATATAAGGAAAGTGTCAATTTTATCGCATTAAATTATCCGAATTCTGAAGAAGGAAAACGTGCGCAAGAAATCATGGAAAAGATCATTCCTGTTTTGGCTAAAGATGATTTTGAGGACAATGCGCTTGCAGCTAGATTTAACGTCTTATATCAATTTGAAAACGCCAGTACTGAAGAGGTGGATGCCTTTGTAACAAAGTTAAATGAGGAAGTTACCCAAATCAGATATTATGAGTTAAGTGTCTCCAAAGACATTTATAATAAAAATACCATTTTTGTGGTGGTCCATGGCTTAAAGAGTATTGAAGGCGCCAGCGGATTTGCAGATTTGCTCAGAGAACGAAAAGCAAATATTACAATGCCTTATATTGCCATTTCATCGCCTAACTATGAAATTGTGCAACGCCATAAAAACTTAAATGAATACCTTAAATCTAATTAAATAACCACAACCATGTTTGCAGAAAATAAAAAAGGAAAAACAACAGTAGAAACATTTAACCAACAAAATACAATCGCCAAAGGCACCACCTTTACTGGGGACATTATTAGCGATAGCGATTTCAGAATTGAAGGCACCATACAAGGCAATATTAAAACGCCTGGTAAAGTAGTGCTTGGAAAAACAGGGATCATCAACGGCACACTTGAAGGCGCCAATGCTGATATTGAAGGCAAATTCTCAGGAAAGTTGATGCTTACAGATACCTTATCATTAAGAGCTTCGGCCTTTGTTGAAGGTGAGGTAGAAGTGGGTAAATTTTCAGTAGAACCGGGAGCTACTTTTAACGCTACTTGTGTTATGAAAGGCAGTGTGAATGAAATTAATAAAGTTGAGCATGAATCAACCACAAAAAAACAAGCCAAATAAACGGCTTAATCCATATATAAAGTTTACGTCTGTAGCTATACAAATGGGCGTTACTATTTTTTTAGGGAATATATTGGGCGCCTGGCTAGATAAAAAATTTTCTACCACATATTTAGAAAATCTAATTACACTACTGCTGTTTTTTTGGCTATGTATTTTGTAATCAGTCAAGTTATAAAGACATCAAAGGAAGATGAGTAAAAGCATTCCAATTCACATATTTATCATTTTACTTATAGGTGTAATCGTTTATTATCTACAAACATTTGTCTTTTCTAATTCACGATTTGGTTTAGAAAATGTATACCTTTTTCATGTGATCGCATCAACTATTGTTTATGTAGCTTTAGAACTGCTTTCAAAAACACAGAAATTTAAAAACCAAATTGGTTTTCTGTACCTTGGCACTATATTTTTTAAAGTAGTGCTATTTGTTGGTATTTTTAATGGTACTGTTATGAGTGTGAAGTCAATGACAGATAAAGAAATCTTCAGCCTACTGCTACCTGTATTTATTTTTCTCTTTTTAGAAGTGTACTTTATCTCCAAAATTTTAAACAAAACAATCTAAAAAACTTAATAGAAAAAAAGACATTTGTTTTTAGGTTTTATTTACTTAATTTTGTCACGGAATTTAGTAAATGCTTTTTTTTGTATTTTACAACAATGAAGATAGCTCAACATACTTTGAAATTATTATGCTTTTTGTTAATTACACTGTCTGGTAGTATTTCATTCGCAGCAAATGATACTACTCAGAAAGATACAGGTGAGATAAATACATCTGAAAAGGTGAAAGATTATATAGCGCACCACATTAAAGATTCACATGATTTCCATTTAGTATCTTATACAAATGATGCTGGCGAACGTAAGCATGTTGGTTTCCCATTACCAGTTATTTTGTGGTCTAGCAACGGATTAGCTACGTTTATGTCTTCAGAGTTTCATCACACTGATGACGGTAGCGTCATTGTTGAAAAGAACGGATCTAAATTTGTTAAAGTACACAGTAAAATATACGAATTAGAACCTAACGCATCGTCTATTTCTTTTGACGATGAAAAGCACCCAATTAATGCCAATAGGGTTATCGATTTTTCTATTACTAAAAGTGTTTTTGGAATGCTAGTAGCGGGAATATTAATGTTGCTTCTATTTGGTGGTTTAGCGAGACAATACAAAAAAACTGCTATCCCAAAGGGTTTTGGTCGTGTTTTAGAACCATTGGTAATTTATGTACGTGACGAGATAGCAAGACCCAATGTTGGTGAAAAGCATTACAGAAAATTTACAGGTTATTTATTAACTGTATTCTTCTTTATCTGGGTACTTAACCTTATGGGATTGACTCCGCTAGGTTTTAATGTAACTGGTCAGCTGGCAGTTACTGCTGCTTTAGCGGTATTTACACTTATAATATATACAGTTAGTGGTAATGCTGACTATTGGAAACATATGCTATGGATGCCAGGTGTGCCGGTTCTTATCCGTCCCTTTTTAGCGGTAATTGAAATTGCAGGTGCTTTTATAGTCAAACCGTTTTCATTATTAGTGCGTTTGTTTGCCAATATTAGTGCAGGACATATTATAGTGATGAGTTTGATTGCTATAATGGTGGTTATGAAAACAGAGTTGGGTGCATTTGGATCGACGTTATTATCATTCGTTTTGTCATTATTTATTACGTTAATCGAGTTGCTAGTAGCCTTTTTACAGGCCTATATTTTTACAATGCTTTCAGCATTATTCATTGGAATGGCGGTAGCAGAACACGATCATGACCACAAACATGATGATCATGGAAAAGAATCCACAGACGCAGAAGATGTGAGAAGTGAGTTCATTTAATAAGAGTTTTTTTTTAATTTAATTATATATCATTTATTATGGAACCAGTAACGTACAATTTAATTGGTGCAGGATTAATCGTAATCGGAGCAGGAGTTGGTCTTGGTCAAATTGGAGGAAAAGCAATGGAAGGTATTGCTCGTCAGCCAGAAGCGGCAGGGAAAATTCAAACAGCGATGATTATTATTGCAGCACTTTTGGAAGGTTTAGCATTTGGTGCTTTATTCTTAGGAAAATAAGAAACCAAACACAAATCAAAAACACGATCCTATAACGATTGGTTATAGGATGTGTTTTTTTAAAAAATTAGAAAAAACACACATCAAATGGAAACATTATTAAACGACTTTTCACCGGGATTATTTGTGATGCAAACAGTCATTCTGTTGGCCTTAATTTTCTTAATGGTGAAATTTGCTTGGAAGCCAATTATTGGATCCTTAGACGAAAGAGAGTCCGGGATTAAAGCAGCATTGGAGGCAGCTGAAAATGCAAGACGTGAAATGGAAAATCTTCAAGCAGATAATCAGAAATTATTGCAAGAATCGAGATTGGAGCGTGAGAACATGCTTAAGGAAGCTCGTGAAATAAAAAAGTCAATGATTGAAGATGCCAAGGATGAAGCTAAAAATCAAGCTAATGCGATGATTGAACAGGCTTTAGAAGCCATTGAAAACGAAAAAAGATCAGCCATGGCTGAACTTAAAAATCACGTGGCAAGTTTATCCATTGAAATTGCTGAGAAAGTGGTGCGTCAAGAACTGGAAAACAAAGACAAACAACTAGAGTTGGTGGAGTCTATGTTGAGTGATGCAAAATTAAATTAAGTACAAGATTAAAACGTCTAGAATCTAGCGTCTAAAATCTAATATCTAAATATATGGCACAAATAAGAGCAGCAATACGTTATGCAAAAGCAGTTTTGGATCTTGCCAAAGAGCAAAATTCAGCAGAGGTTGTTCATACTAACATGAAGTCAATCGCTAATGCTGTGGAAGCAAGCGAAGAGTTAAAGGACATGCTTGTAAGTGCTGTGATCCCTACTGCCATGAAGAAATCGGCTTTATTGGCGATTTTCACTGATTTAGACAAGCTAAGCGTCAACTTGATTGATACGTTGATCTCCAATAAGCGTATTAATATTTTGGGTACTGTGGCACAGCAGTATACCGAGCTGTTTAATGAAGGTGAAAGTAAACAGGTTGCGACAGTAACTTCTGCAGTTCCGTTAACAGAAGAGCTAAACGCAAAAGTGTTGGCTAAAGTAGAAGAGTTGACAGGAAAAGATGCTGAAATTATAAACGTAGTGGACGAATCTATTTTAGGAGGCTTCATTTTACGTGTAGGAGATATACAGTACGATGCAAGTATTGCAAATAAATTAAATAAGTTAAAAAGAGAATTTACATTAAACTAAAGATTTTGTTGATTTTGTCACACTGAGCGCAGTCGAAGTGTGAAATTAAAGTCAATAGAAATAATATCTAATAAAAATGGCAGAAGTAAAACCAGCTGAAATTTCAGCAATCTTAAAGAAACAATTGTCAGGCTTTGAAGCTAGTGCTTCATTGGACGAAGTAGGAACAGTATTGACAGTTGGTGATGGTATTGCACGGGTGTACGGCTTAGCAAACGTTCAATACGGTGAGTTAGTTGAATTTGCAGATGGTCTTGAAGGCATTGTACTGAATCTTGAAGAAGATAACGTAGGTGTGGTTTTATTAGGACCTTCTATAGGTGTTAGTGAAGGCTCCATCGTTAAACGTACTAAACGTATTGCTTCCTTAGAAGTAGGTGAAGAAATCGTTGGCCGTGTGGTGGATACCTTAGGAAATCCAATTGACGGTAAAGGTCCAATTGGTGGTAAGCTTTATGAAATGCCATTAGAAAGAAAAGCACCTGGTGTTATCTATCGTCAACCTGTAACTGAGCCGTTACAAACGGGTATCAAAGCTATTGACGCTATGATTCCTGTAGGTAGAGGACAACGTGAGTTGGTTATTGGTGACCGTCAAACTGGTAAAACAGCGGTTTGTATTGATACCATTATCAACCAAAAAGAATTTTATGATGCAGGAGAACCTGTATACTGTATATATGTTGCCATTGGACAAAAAGCATCAACAGTGGCGTTAATTGCAAAAACATTAGAAGAAAAAGGAGCGATGGATTATACAACCATCGTTGCGGCCAACGCATCAGATCCTGCCGCTATGCAGGTATATGCGCCTTTTGCCGGTGCAGCTATTGGTGAGTATTTTAGAGATACTGGCCGTCCTGCTTTGATTGTTTTTGATGATTTGTCAAAACAAGCAGTAGCCTACCGTGAAATTTCATTATTGTTACGTCGTCCACCGGGACGTGAGGCGTATCCTGGTGACGTTTTCTACCTTCACTCAAGATTATTGGAGCGTTCTGCAAAAATTATTGCGGATGACGATATTGCCAAAGAAATGAATGATTTGCCAGACGTTTTGAAGCCAATCGTAAAAGGTGGTGGTTCATTAACGGCATTGCCAATCATTGAAACACAAGCTGGTGACGTATCAGCCTATATCCCAACAAACGTAATTTCGATTACAGATGGACAGATTTTCTTGGACGGAGATTTGTTTAACTCTGGGGTTCGTCCAGCAATTAACGTCGGTATTTCGGTATCTCGTGTTGGTGGTAACGCACAGATCAAATCTATGAAGAAAGTATCTGGTACTTTAAAATTAGATCAAGCACAATACCGTGAGTTGGAAGCATTTGCTAAGTTTGGTTCAGATTTAGATGCTGTAACCTTAAACGTGATCAATAAAGGAAAACGAAACGTTGAGATCTTGAAGCAGGCTCAAAACGATCCTTTTAAAGTTGAAGACCAAATTGCAATTATTTATGCGGGTTCTAAAAACTTATTGAAAGACGTTCCTGTAGATAAGGTAAAAGAATTTGAACGTAATTATTTAGAATTTTTAAGAGCGAAGCACAGTGATGCCCTCGCGTCATTAAAAGCAGGAAAACTTACTGATGAAGTTACTGACATATTAGCGTCGGTAGCTAAAGAATTATCAGCAAAATATAGAAAATAATCCCATCCCAATCTTCCCGAAGGGAAGGGGCTTATAGGAAAGGAGTATATAACATAATTAATTAATCCCTCCCCTTTGGGGAGGTTAGGTGGGGCTCATATGGCAAACTTAAAAGAAATACGTAACAGAATATCATCAGTATCTTCCACGATGCAGATTACGAGCGCCATGAAAATGGTGTCTGCTGCAAAGTTAAAGAAGGCACAAGATGCTATTACGGCAATGCGTCCATATTCTGATAAATTAACAGAATTGCTGCAAAACTTAAGCGCAACTTTAGATGCTGATTCTGGAAGTAAATTTTCTGAGCAACGCGAAGTCAATAAAGTGTTGTTAGTTTCAATTACATCTAACAGAGGTTTGGCAGGGGCGTTCAACTCCAACATTATAAAACAAACCAACCGTTTGATCAATGAGGATTATGCTGGTAAGGAAGTTTCCATTTTAGCGATAGGAAAAAAGACCAATGATGCTTTTAAGAAAGGCAATAGGGTAGTCGCCAATAAAAGTAGCCTCTATGATGACTTGACTTTTGACAATGTTGCAGAAGTTGCTGAATTGTTGATGGATACGTTTATAAAAGAAGAGGCAGATAAGATTGTTTTGGTATATAACAAGTTTAAAAATGCTGCGACCCAGGAAATCATGAAAGAACAATTTTTACCGATTGTTCCAATGGAAAAGGATGACGATGTGCAAGCAGATTATATTTTTGAACCTTCAAAAGCGGAAATCGTTAAGCAATTGATTCCAAAATCTCTAAAAACACAGCTTTATAAAGCTCTTAGAGACTCGTTTGCTTCTGAACATGGCGCACGTATGACAGCCATGCACAAAGCAACGGATAACGCTACAGAATTGAGAGACCAATTGAAACTGACTTACAATAAAGCACGTCAAGCTTCCATTACAAATGAAATTTTAGAAATTGTTGGGGGTGCTGAAGCATTAAATAATTAGAAAACACAACTTATACTAACTTAAGCCTTACTTTTAAAAAGTTGGGCTTTTTTTGTTTATAGCGACATTAGTTCCAAGCCCACAATAAATTTTATGGAATGCTATTTGTTATCTTTATAAAAACCAAATAGCTATACTATGAAAATTCTACCCTTTTTTTCAGTTATCATTATGATGTTTCTAGGTCCATCCAAATGTTCTGAGGCACAAAAAATTCAGAAAAATCCGCCACTGCCTCTTGGGGAAATTTACTTTGAAACGTGGGCTTCCCCTATCAAATCTGGAGGTTCTGGCTTTAATCTCTTTATTCCTATAAACGAAAATAACGACAGCGGCATTGCTCTAGATTCAGTTTATTTCAGAAATCAATATGCAAAATTGGTAAAAAAAATCACCGATTCTAGCTTGGTTTATATTGCACAATTTGACAACCCTCAACGATCAAATGATGATATCATTATGAGCAGCGATCCTTTAGAAGAAATGAAGAACGTTCCTCCTGCAGTCCCAAAGAAAATGCCTTTCAACCTAGGTCCGACAGAAGCGATGGTAAGTTATCAGGTGGATGGTGAGGTGCGGTATTTTAAAATTGAAAACATTAAGGAAAAAGCTTCCAATAAAACACCAAGATCATAGCCTACTCAACAAGATCAGTCATCCGCTAAATTATTATTAAGAGCCTCATTGGTTCAAAATTGCTTAACTCTTTTAGAATCCCTACTTTTGACCTTTAATTAAAAAACTACATTGAGCGGATTCAAATCTCTTTTCAAGCAGACGTTTATCTACGGTCTAGCGACCGTTTTACAAAGAATGCTGAGTTTTCTTTTGGTGCCACTATACACTACACAAGGGGTACTTTCATCGGTTGGCGAATATGGCAAGATCTCCATCATTTTTTCATGGGTAGTAATTCTCAACGTCATCCTTTCCTATGGCATGGAAACGGCATTTTTTCGTTTTTTTAACAAAGAAGAAGATCAGAATAAAGTCATTGGTACTTCAACCATTGCATTAATTCTAACTTCTGTCGGATTTTTTGTGTTGGCTTATTTGTTCAAATCACATATTTCGATTTTAATAGGCATTAAGCAGGAACACATTTTGTTGGTTATTTGGATTTTATTATGTGATGCCTTGGTCATCATTCCATTTGCTTGGTTAAGGGCCCAAGGGAAATCCATGCGTTTTGGCATTTTAAAAATTGTAAGTGTCATTATTAATTTGGGATTAAATATTTTCTTCTTGCTATATCTCAAGGGATGGGCTGAAAACAGTGCTTTTTTAGAATCGATTTACATTCCAAACTTTGAAATTAACTATATTTTTATTTCCAATTTGGTGGCAAGTGCCGTTACATTGGTGTTGATGCTCGGTTTTTATTTTAAGGTTCAATACCAATTTGATGGTGGTCTTTTCAAAAAGATGATGCGGTATGCCTTTCCTGTACTAATTGCTGGGATAGCATTTGCAATCAATGAAACGTTCGATCGTCTTCTTCTAGATTACTTGTTACCTGAAGACATTGCAGAGACTAAAATAGGAATGTATTCAGCCTGTTATAAAATAGCAGTGTTTATGACGTTGTTTGCCACAGCATATCGTTTGGGAATAGAACCTTACTTTTTCAGTCACGCTAACACAAAAAACCCACAAAAGAATTATGCGCTTATTTTAGAATTCTTCGTAGCTTTTGGATCTGTGATGCTACTCACTATTGTGGTTTTTGCGGATGTTTTAAAACCTTACATTGTGAGGAGTGAAGCATATTGGGAAGCCATGTGGATTGTGCCTTTAATTTTAATTGCTAATTTGTGTTTGGGTATTTACCATAATCTTTCGGTGTGGTATAAAGTGACGGACCGTACCAAGTTTGGCGCCTATATATCGGTTTTTGGAGCGATAATAACCTTAGCTCTTAATTTCTGGTTGATTCCAATAATGGAATATAGAGGATCTGCAATTGCCACCTTGGTAGCCTACGCCAGTATGATGGTTGTCTCGTATTATTATGGGCAGAAATATTATCCAATCCCCTACAATTTAAAAAAAATGAGTTTGTATTTATTGGTTTCATCGGCTTTTTCGGTAATTTCGTTTTATGTTTATCGAGAGAATTATGTTGTAGGAATCAGTCTGTTACTCGTGTTCCTGCTTTTGGTGGTGATGCTCGAGAAAAATCAAATTAGGCAAATTATAAATAGTAAATAACACAAACCTCACAGGTTGTCAAAACCTGTGAGGTTTTATCCCAAGACTTTAAAGTTGAAATAGAAAAATATTAGAGAAGAAACTAAACAACACGACGCTCTCGAAGATAAAATTAAACATTCGTGAATTCGTGGCAAACATTAAATTATGAACATCAAAATCATCAATAAATCCAATCACGCCTTACCCAGCTATGAAACCATAGCTTCAGCAGGCATGGATTTACGCGCCAACTTATCAGAATCAAGGATTTTAAAACCTTTAGAAAGAAGTATTGTAGGCACAGGCTTGTTTATTGAACTTCCTATCGGATTTGAAGCGCAGGTAAGACCTCGTAGCGGGCTCGCAGCAAAGGAAGGGATTACAGTTTTAAACGCTCCCGGAACTATTGATGCTGATTATAGAGGGGAAATAGGGGTTATTCTGGTCAATTTGTCGAATGAAGAATTTGAAATCGTCAATGGCGAACGTATTGCACAACTGGTCATTTCAAAGCATGAACGCGCCGAATGGACTGTAGTAGAAAGCCTGAATGAAACTGTAAGAGGCGAAGGTGGGTTTGGTAGTACAGGGAAGAATTAAAAAGCCCCTTTAATTCCCCAAAGGGGAAAACGAATGTGAAAAATACAAATAATTTATAAATTTAAAC
>NZ_LZRN01000048.1 GCF_001678675.1 Gelidibacter algens | reverse complement strand
TATATATNTTTTTTATATGAATTTGAAAATGAATTTAATCTAGTGGCACATCTTTCTTGTCGTCCTCAACCGGCACTTCAACACCATCAAGTTAAGGGGGCTGTTTGTTTTTGGTTGTTGGCGCGTTCTAATACATCTTTATCGTAGAGGCGTTTTCCAAAAATGCGTTCTAAGTTATCTTTAAAAATGACTTCTTTTTCTAATAACTCTTCAGCTAATTCAGTCAATTTATCTTTATTCTTTTCCAATATTTTGATAGCGCGTGCATATTGCTCTTCAATAATATGAGAAATTTCCTTATCAATCAATTCTGCGGTTTGCTCACTGTATGGTTTTGTAAATCCGTATTCTGACTGTCCTGAAGAATCATAATAGGTCAAATTTCCTACCTTTTCACTCAGTCCATAAATAGTGACCATGGCACGTGCTTGCTTTGTAACTTTTTCCAAATCACTCAAAGCACCTGTTGATATTTTATCAAAGATTACCTTTTCAGCAGCACGTCCACCAAGAGCAGCACACATTTCGTCAAGCATTTGCTCTGTTCTAACAATAAGGCGTTCTTCTGGCAAATACCAAGCAGCACCTAAAGACCGTCCTCTTGGCACTATAGTAACTTTAACCAATGGCGCTGCATGTTCCAGCATCCAGCTGATGGTTGCGTGTCCAGCTTCGTGAAACGCGACAGCGCGTTTTTCATCTACAGTAATAATCTTGTTTTTCTTTTCAAGTCCGCCTATAATCCTATCCACAGCATCCAAGAAGTCTTGTTTACCTACTGCTTTTTTACCTTTACGGGCGGCAATTAAAGCCGCTTCATTACAAACGTTGGCAATATCTGCTCCAGAGAAACCTGGAGTCTGTCTTGCAAGAAAATCGATGTCTAAATCTTCAGCTTTTTTAATTGGTCTTAAATGCACTTCAAAAATCTCTTTACGCTCTACAATATCCGGAAGATCCACAAATATCTGTCTGTCAAAACGACCAGCGCGCATGAGGGCTTTATCTAAAATATCCGCTCTATTGGTAGCTGCAATAACGATGACGTTGGTATTGGTCCCAAAACCGTCCATTTCAGTCAATAATTGGTTCAGGGTGTTTTCACGTTCGTCATTTGAACCTGACATAGCGTTTTTGCCTCTGGCACGCCCTATGGCGTCAATTTCATCAATAAAAATAATGGATGGCGATTTTTCTTTTGCTTGTTTAAACAAATCTCTAACTCTCGAAGCCCCAACACCTACAAACATTTCAACGAAATCTGATCCAGATAAAGAGAAGAAAGGTACTTTGGCTTCTCCTGCTACAGCTTTAGCAAGTAATGTCTTACCAGTTCCTGGAGGTCCAACCAACAAAGCTCCCTTAGGAATTTTACCACCTAATGACGTATATTTTTCTGGGGTTTTCAAGAAGTCTACAATTTCCTGCACTTCTTCTTTAGCACCTTCCAATCCAGCAACATCTTTAAAAGAAGTTTTTACATCAGTATTTTCGTCAAACAATTTTGCTTTAGATTTACCAATATTGAAAATTTGTCCGCCAGCTCCACCGCCAGCTCCACCAGACATGCGTCTCATAATAAAAATCCAAACACCAATAATGAGTACAAATGGCAAGAGACCCAATAGGAAATCTCCCCAAACATTTTGCTCTGTTTCAAATGTAACCTTTGTATTGGTTAGATTGTTTTCGCTTATGGTGCTTCTGATCTGCTCTTGGAAAAGTGCCAGATCACCAAATTCAAACTTATAGTTTGGACTAGGGGTTACAGAAGGCATAATACTAGTTGGCTTGGTGCCTTGATGGGTTGAAGTGGTTAAAGCTTCTTCAGTTAAATAAACTTTGGCCTCTCTATTATTGACGATGACAACTTTGGCAACATCGCCATTTTTTAAATAGTCAAAAAACTGAGAGGGCGTTGTGGTTTTAGCATCCTGTCCACCAAAACCGCCCGAGAATATCTGTACCGCAAAAAAAGCAGCGATCACCAAACCATAAATCCAATAGGGACTCAACTTTTGGTTTTTTGTTTTAAGTTTTTTATTTTCTTTTGACATCAATTCTTTTTTTAGTAACTGGTTTCTATAACGGTTGTTTTAGCGTCTCCCCAAAGGCCTTCAATATCATAGTATTGTCTAATATGTTTTTGAAATACGTGCACTACCACGTTGACATAGTCCATCAATACCCACTCGGCATTTTCACTTCCTTCTACATGCCAAGGGTGGTCTTTAAGTGTTTTGCTGACTTTCTTTTGAACGGAATTAACAATGGCGTTGACTTGTGTATTTGAGTTTCCTTCACAAATAATGAAATAATCACAAACCGTATTTTCAATTTCCCGCAGATCGAGAATTTTTATATCTTTTCCTTTGACGTCTTCAATACCAGCTAGAATTGTGGTTATCAGTGCATCTGAGTTATTATTTTCTTTCGCCATTAATTTGAATTAAATTTGTGCAAAGTTATTATATTTTTAGTTCTTTTAAGCCTTAAAATTTCATAAGATAATTATAATTTATCAAAGCTTGCACATGCGTATTATCAAACTTAATGCCATTGATTCTACCAATACTTACTTAAAAAAGATGGGTGTTGCTGGGGTTGCCGATGATGGTCTCACCGTCGTAGCTAAATTTCAAACCAACGGAAGAGGTCAAATGGGTACGACATGGAACTCTCAGGAAGCTAAGAATCTCACCTTTAGTGTATTCAAAGATGTTTCTTTTGTTGACGTGGCCCAACATTTCTATATCAGTATGGCCGTCTCCTTGGCAGTATATGAAGGTTTGAATAGCTTAAGTGTGAAAAAAATAAAGGTGAAATGGCCTAACGACATTTTGTCAGACAATAAAAAAATTGCTGGAATCTTGATTGAAAATGTCATTAAACACAATGTCATTACTGCATCAGTAATTGGAATTGGATTGAATGTTAACCAGACTGATTTTTCAGATTTACCGTCGGCGTCATCCTTGCTGTTGCTTTCGGGAAAAGTATATGACCTGGATGAGGTTTTGAGTAGCATCTTAAAACAAATTGAAATTTATTTTGATTATTTGAAAAACAGGCAATTCAAATTGTTGAAATCAACTTATGAATCCCACCTATTTAGAAAAAACAAACCCTCAACATTTAAAAATGCTGAAGGCTCAGTGTTTTCTGGATATATCACCGGTATTTCAGATGTAGGCCAACTCATGGTCAAAGTGGAGGACAATTTCATTAAAAGTTTTGACTTCAAAGAAGTATCCCTAATGTATTAAATTGCTTTTGGCATATTGCTTACCAAGGTTTCAATGAATTTTGAGATCGGACCTTTGATCATCATGGCCATCATTGGGTTGAAATCACCTTCAAATGTTAGTTTAACAGCACTTTGATTAGTTCCTGATTCCTGAATATCGCCCGTTAGGGAGAAATCCAATTTTCCACCGGCAGCACCGAGTACAATTTTATGGGGCGCGACTGTTTCTGTCTTTTTTAAGATGATTTCAGGCATTCCTTTTAGGGCGAACAAAAACTTATCATCACCTAAAACCTCAAATTTACTAATGTTTTCAGGCATTAACCGTTCAAAATTTTTAACATCTGATAAAAAATCAAAAACTTCCTGTGGGTTTTTTTCAACGGTGACTTTGGGTGACTCTAAATTCATAATTGTTTGTTGTTTTGTTGTTTGTTCCACCTTTGCTATCGCTACGGATGGATATATGTTAAGTTGGGTTACTTTTAAATTAACAACCTACAACTTAGAATTTTATATCAATTAAGCATTCCACGCACTTGGGTTCGCATTCCAATCGGCTAAAACTTCCTGTTCCTTAGTGGTGATGTATTTGGTGTCTAAAGCTTGCTCTAAAAGGCATTCATAATTGCTCAAAGTGTGTAAGGTTACGTCTGCTTCCTTAAAATTCTTGATAGCCACTTCAAATCCGTAAGAAAAAATTGCGATCATTCCTTTAACATTGACACCAGCTTCTTTAAGAGCCTTAACGGCATTGAGACTGCTTTTCCCTGTACTGATCAAATCTTCAACCACCACAACATTCTGTCCTCTTTCTAGATGTCCTTCAATTTGATTTTGGCGTCCGTGACCTTTTGCTTCTGGTCTGACATAAACAAATGGCAACCCTAAATATTCGGCCACCAAAATACCAATACCAATCGCCCCTGTTGCTACACCTGCAATGACATCTGGTTTGCCATAATGTTTTTCAATATGTTTTGCCATGGTTTCCCGCACGTAATTGCGAATTGGCGGATAGGACAGGACAATTCTATTGTCACAATAAATTGGAGATTTCCAGCCGGAAGCCCATGTAAACGGTTGATTTGGCTGTAATTTAATCGCGTGAATCTGCAATAGCAGTTCAGCGGTTTTTTTAGCGGTTTGTTTATTGAAAATCATGACACGAAATTACAAAATTTTATAGATTTTGAATTCAAAAAATTACTGAAAAATAATTTTCAAAAAGAACACTGTCAATCAAAATATTATATTTTTACAAATTCAACATTTTCATGATAGAATACATGTACAAAGTTTTTGTTAATGACAAGCCTATTATTTTGACTACTAAAGTCAAAAAAGAAAAACACTTTAAAAATTATTTGTTGAGTACGGTAAATATTGGGAAAGTGATAAAGGAACTCAATACTACCAATTTAGAAAGCGTCCATCTCATTGGAAAAAATGAAGATAAGCTTTTAAAATCATTTCTAAAAAAATTACCTAATGTGGTTGCTGGGGGCGGCAAAGTTTTTAATGATAAAGGAGAGGTGCTTTTTATTTACAGAAACGATAAATGGGATTTGCCAAAGGGTAAAATAGAAGGTAAGGAGAACATTGAAGAAACTGCTGTACGCGAGGTTGAAGAAGAAACAAAGGTCAATGGTTTAAAAATTGTTGCGCCTTTAGAAACAACCTATCATATTTTTAAGCGCAATGGAAGGCACCAGTTAAAGATTACCTATTGGTTTGAGATGACCTCTGCTTATAAAGGTGAACTAGAGCCGCAACAAGATGAAGGTATTACCGAAGTAAAATGGCTCAATCCAAAACAGATTAAGGAGGCTATGCAAAACTCTTATGCGAATATTCGGATTTTAGTGTAGATGAGTAGAGATCTTTAAAGTAGTTAGGAGTTTTAATCTACTTGTATGAAAATCTCATATGACAATAATTTAAATGAAAAGTAGTTTAACATGTTTTCTACTTCACAATGTTTGTTTTTCTCTTCTTTTATATCCGTGAGCCTAGGCAAATGTTTGGCAAAGTAGAGGTGGTCATTGGACATTTCAAATAAGCTACTGGCTAAAGCGTAAGGATATTTAAACTTGGGATTGATAGCCAAAATGACGTCGGCAACCGTTGTTATCAGTTGTTTGTAATTTTTGAAAAAGCCTTTTCCATTCTCCTTATCTACATCTTTAGTCCTATAGGCTTTAGTTCCCTCTGCAATAATGATGCTATGTAATTTGTTTTCGTCAATATATTCCGTGCTCGGATTGTCTACAGATGCTGAAACAAAAGAGTGGATGATTATTTCAAGTTTCTTTTTGGGATCCTCAATATTCATTGTATTTATTTTAATAAGATAGGATACCCACCCCCAATACCAAGACACTAAATAAAGAAGTAAGGCATGCTTGTTTTCAAAATAACGATACACTGAGGCCTCTGTAGAACCCATTTCCTGTGCCAATTTTTTGAAATTGAAAGTTTCAAAACCAACGTTGTCAATGAGTACGATGCTATGTTTTAAGATGTTTCTTCCCAATACTGAATCTTGAGGATCTTTTAAATAGATGCCGTCATTCAATGCTATTTTAATTTCTACTGACATATTTGAGTCTTAAAAACGCAAAGCTAAACAATTAAAGCTAAAAGTCAGATATTGTAAAATAATATTTTTACTTTTTTAAATGATAGTATTACTATTATTTGAAAAGTATTTATATATTTGTGATGAGTATTGAAAATAATTAATTAAATAAGCGCAAAAATGAAAACAATCAAAACTACACTATTCCTATCACTACCAATTTTATTTAGTACAGTGATGCTTTTTTCCTGCAAAGAGACACCTAACACCATGGAAGACACAGCAGCTGTTAATGAGCCTATTGAGAGTCCGGAAGTGACCCGCGTCATGACAAAGGAGGATCAAGATAACCTTACACCACAAATGGTTATTGATGATTTTAAGGCTGGCAACGAACGCTTTGTTAATCAACAAACTACAAATCGTAATCACGGAGAACAGATACGAAAGACCGCACTGGCACAATATCCAAAGGCAATTGTGCTAAGTTGTGTGGACAGCCGCGTACCGGTTGAAGATTTATTTGACCAAGGTATTGGCGATGTTTTTGTTGGCCGTGTTGCAGGTAACTTTGTAAACGAAGATTTGCTGGGAAGCATGGAATTTGCAACCAAAGTAGCTGGAGCCAAACTTGTGGTTATCTTGGGTCATAAATACTGTGGTGCAGTGAAAGGCGCCATTGATAACGCTCAACTGGGCAATTTGACGGCAATGTTAGAAAATATAAAGCCTGCAGTAAAAGCTGTTGAGGAGCCACAAGACCAAGCGATCCGAAATTCAAAAAACGAAGATTTTGTTGAAGCGGTTTCTGACGAAAACGTACGTCTTAATATTGAAAAAACACTTGCACAAAGTCCCGTATTGGCAGAAATGCAAGAAAAAGGTGAAATTAAGATAGTCGGGGCAACCTATGATTTGTCCAACGGGAAAGTTATCTTTTTTGAATAATTGAAATTTAAGAGTGGTCATAATATGCATTGCCTTTGGCATAGTTTATTTAGCATATGGACCACTCTTTTTTTTGTCATTAATTTAAATATGAAACAACCTTCACAACATTTAAAAATGAAGAAACACTTTTTTTTATTGGCTTTGCTCTTGCCGTTTTTGGCGATTGGCCAAGACAGTAATTTTGGAAACTGGATGATTTATTTCGGGAATAAAAAAATAGACAACAAATGGAACTGGCACCATGAAGTGCAATATCGAAACTACAACGCCGTTGGCGATCTTGAGCAACTTTTGCTGCGCACAGGCCTAGGTTATAACTTAACCGAAAATAACAACAACCTGCTGTTGGGTTACGGCTATATTTTAAGTGAAAACTATTTGGGTGCAAGCGACGAAAAAAATTCTGTCAATGAGCATAGAATTTACCAACAGTTTATCACTCGGCAGCAAATAAGCCGAGTCGCCGTTCAACATAGGTACCGGTTTGAACAGCGCTTTGTGGAAGACGATTTTAAACTTCGTTTCCGCTATTTCTTGGGACTTAACGTGCCTTTGAATAATGCTGAAATTGTTGATAAAACAATTTACCTTTCGGCCTATAATGAAATTTTTCTCAATACGCAAAACAACGTTTTTGATAGAAACCGTCTTTTTTCTGGCTTGGGTTACAAACTCAACAAAGCCCTAAAGTTTGAAATTGGGTATATGAACCAATTTCTTGCTGGAGGAAAAAATCGAGATCAATTAAACCTTATTACATTTTATAATTTTTAAATTTAATTTATGTTAGCCAACAAAATCTTAACACCTCTCCAAAAATTCACTAAAATTGAAAGCTTTAGTGGCATATTATTGATCATTGCTACTGTTATCGCGCTAATTTGGGCAAATTCTCCCTTCTCAGATAGCTATGTTGCTTTGTGGAATAGTAAAGTAGGGTTTAGCTTTACAGGTTTTGAACTTTACAAACCCTTGTTGTTATGGATTAATGATTTGCTCATGGCCATTTTCTTTTTTGTGATAGGTCTGGAGATAAAGCGTGAGTTTTTGATTGGCGAGCTGAACACCACCAAAAAGCTGGTGTTCCCTCTGGTAGGAGCTTTAGGTGGTATGATCTTGCCAGTCGTATTGTTTGTAGTCATTAACCAAAATCCTGAAACAGCTAAAGGTTGGGGTATCGCCATGGCTACTGATATAGCCTTTGCGCTGGCAATTTTAAAATTACTTGGCGATAAGGTCCCGATGGCCCTCAAAATTTTTCTTACTGCCTTTGCTATTATTGACGATATGGCAGCTGTACTTGTCATTGCTATTTTTTACAGTGGCAATATAGAAATAGTAATGCTTGTAATTGCTGTAGGACTTTTGGCAATACTTTATTTTCTTGCCTATAAGGGTGTTTACTCAAAGTTTGTTTTGATTGTAGTGGGCGCTATGGTGTGGTTTTTATTTTTGAAGAGCGGATTGCATCCTACAATTGCCGGAGTGTTATTGGCATTTTCTGTTCCATTGAGACAAAACATTAATACGACAACCTTTGTGACGTCATTAAATGCAATTTTAAATAACATAAAAAATAATCCTGAAAAATCAATTCCAGTACTTTCTAAAATACAGATTCAGGAAATCGACAATCTTGAAGACTGGACAACAAAATACCAATCGCCATTACAGCATTTGGAACACCGCTTGCACAACTGGGTAGCCTATTTTATAATTCCGGTATTTGCCTTGGCCAACGCAGGAGTAGTGTTGAATACAGAAATTTCGTTAGACCAGGCGCTCATTATTACAATAATCATCTGTTTAGTTGTAGGAAAGAGCATCGGTATTACCTCTTTAATTTTTCTGGCAAAAAGACTGCGCTGGATTGCAATTCCAAAAGCAATAAATATGCGCCATATAGTGGGGGTTTCCTTTATTGCAGGGGTAGGTTTTACGATGTCTATTTTTATTGCAAGTCTTGCTTTTGCTAGTAGGCCTGAATATCTTGACTCTGCCAAAATAGGCATCCTCATTGGGTCCTTAACCTCAGCCTTGATTGGTTATTTTATCTTGGCAAGTAACTCAAATAAAAAACCACATCCTATAAAGTAATACTTAAACATCACTCTATTTAGACATTGGTTTTTGTGGGATTCTAAATACTAATCCATAAGTCCTGTTCTACTATGACCAACGTGAAACGATCTCGTATCACTATGAAATGTCTTCACTGAAATGTTCCAAAAATCAAATATAATCTGATTGGCATATTTTGACATAATTTTCATTGAGGGGGGCAAGCCCAACTTTATTTTACCCTATACACCGGATATTGCAAATGCGCCTTCTCATAGTTAGGACTCTGCTTGTGTAACCAATCCAATTGGGCGTACCAGCTATTTGCAAAGTCTGGTTCTGCTTTCTTTTTGGCTTCGAAAGCTGTTTTTAGATCGGCATTTTTGAGTAATAATTCGGCAGCCATATCTTCCCAAACATAAGGAGAAAATCCTTCTTTTTGTTGTAAAATGGTATCGAAAAAATTCCAGTTAAAAAATGAATCTGACGCTTGTGGTTCCAAAGTCTCCAATAAGTATCTCAAAGCATTTTGGTCTGTTGCAATGTAGTAATCACCTTTTTTGAATGTAAGTTCCTGTTGTGAAGCGCTTACATTAGTGTTGTAATGTTGATAATGTCCTTCGTAAGCTTGGTTGCGGGTTTGATAACTGTCAATTTTATAGCTTTCAACGGTAATTGTGGTGTCTCTTTCAAGAACTCTCATTGCAACCTGATTTAGTTGTAATAAATCAATAACATTCCACCAACCTTGGGGAATGATATAGGCTTCAGGAATCATAACTTCATTGGTGGGTTTGAAATAATTTTGATACGCTACCTCCTTTGTAAAGGGTTTGCTTCGGTCATATTTCAATCGGTTGTTTTCGGTTATGGTACTCGGCATCATTTTACCTTCGTAACCTTTAAATTTTAGTGTGGAAGATTTGGTGGTATCAACAGCCCAATTTAACGCATAAATTTTGGAGGCTTGAAATTGTTTTAGCGCATCACTGCGCAAATTTTTAATTTTTTCGTGGTCTCTTTCCATGATGTCCAACATGGTTTTCATCAGTTCATAAGTGCCTTCTACACGGGGTTTATAAGGTTTGAGCATGTGGGTTTCTACCATCATGCCTAAAGTGCTGAATAACGCCGTATAGCCTGTGGAATAACGTGGCGAATCATAAAACTGGCTAAAGCCAGCTTCTGGTACTTCATTAAAAACATTGACGTAAGGTGTAATGTCCCAATTTTTTGTCGCTAATTTTTGCTCCAGACTCGGCATCATTTCTGTATGAAGATAGTTTCCTAAATTACCACCCAGTTTGTTGTGTTGCGTAAACAGATGGGTAAGCGTGTATTGATAATCGGCGCCATTGCTCACATGATTATCAATAAAAACCGCTGGCTGCACCAAATGATAAATTTGGGTAAATGTGCGTGCGTTTTTGCTGTCTGCTTTTATAAAATCTCTGTTCAAATCATAGTTTCTGGCGTTGCCTCTAAAACCATACGCTTTTGGCCCATCCTGATTTGTGCGTGAGGTAGAATTTCTATTTAAACTGCCTCCAACATTATAAATAGGGATCGTTACTAAAACTGTGTGTTTGGGCATTTCAATTTTACCCAGTGCCAAATCTCTGAACAAAAGCATCGTTGCATCAATGCCATCAGGTTCTCCTGGATGGATGCCATTATTGATCAGCATAATTTGCTTAGAGTTTCTAATAGTTTCAAAGTTGAAGATTTGATCTGGGTTAAAGGTGGCGATATGCAACGGTTTTCCAGAATCGGTCATGCCCAAACTGTCCAACTGAATTTGAGGAAATGCATCTGCTAAAAGTTTATAATAGGCAATAACGTCGTGATAAGTTGCCGTTTCAAGTCCGTTGCTCTTTTCAAAAACTGTAAGTAAGTCATTGGATGGTTTTTTGTTTTGGGCAATTACAGAAAGGCTTATAGAAAAAATGAGAAAGAAGGTTTTCATCAAAAATAATTTTCGGTTTTAAACTGTGGACAATTAATCGTGGTTTAGCTTCCAAACTTAATCAATTTAAACTAGTTTTGCGGGCATAAAATGAACTAGAATATGCACCAAACCACAAACACAATTTTAATGATTCGTCCTGTAAATTTTAGGATGAATGAGCAAACAGCAGTAAACAATTATTTTCAGGAAGATTTGGATTTGAAGAACTCTGAAATTAATAAAAAAGCACAGGATGAATTTGATGCCTTTGTTGAAAATCTTAGGGCTGTTGGTGTTAATGTGATTGTGGAAGAGGACGATAAATTGAATGACACTCCAGATTCAATTTTTCCTAACAATTGGGTGAGTTTTCATGAAAATGGTGATGTAGCGCTCTATCCTATGTTTGCTGAAAACCGAAGAAAAGAACGTCGTGAAGAATTGCTGACACGTCTGGAAGAGGAAGGTTTTGAAATCAACAATATTGTCGATTACACAAGTGCCGAAGAAGACCATATATTTTTGGAAGGTACGGGAAGTATTTTACTTGATCGTCCTAATGGAAAGGCGTATTGTGCCTTGTCAGCAAGAGCAGATGAAGAGTTGTTTATTGAATTTTGTGAAGATTTCGATTATTTTCCGGTTATTTTCACAGCATTTCAAACCGTTGATGAGCAGCGTTTGCCTATCTACCACACCAATGTAATGATGTGTTTGGCAGAAACCTTTGCCGTTATTTGTCTCGATAGCATTGATGACAAAAAGGAACGCAAAAATGTTGTGGAACACCTCAAAAAAGACGGGAAAGAAGTGATTGCAATTACTGAAGCGCAAATGCAGCAGTTTGCCGGTAATATGTTGCAGATAAGAGGTGCTGATGACAAACGTTATTTGGTCATGAGTAAAGCCGCACACGAAAGTTTGACCAGTAATCAAATTGCAAAGCTATCCATGCATTGTGCTATTTTGTATAGTGATTTAGAAACTGTAGAAACCTGTGGTGGTGGCAGTGCCCGTTGTATGATGGCAGAAGTCTTTTTGCCGAAAGTAAGTAGAAATTGAAATAGACGTTGAAACTGAATACGAAATTTTTAACCGCAAATCATCTTTTATTTTTGCGCAGTCGTTTTTGTTTTTGGAAGCTCCACGTAGAATTTGGTACCCACATTGGGAGTGCTTTCTACCCAAATACGCCCGTTGTTAAGTTCTACCAATTCTTTACAGATGGTCAAACCTAAACCAGTGCCTTTTTCATTTTGGGTGCCAATTGTAGTATAATTATTATTTTGAAAGAGTTTGCCCAAGTTCTCTCTTGAAATACCCACCCCGGTGTCTTCCACACATATCAGTGAATTGCCATTGTAATCTTTATTAGAAACGGTGATAACGTCGCCCACTCGACTAAACTTGACAGCATTGGTAATCAAATTTTGAATGATGATTTCTACCATACTCTTATCGGCATAGATGAATTCACGTTGGGATTCATCAATAATCACAATGCGCTTTTGCTCTATTTTTTGTTCCACCAATTGAAGTTTGCTTCTGAAAATATCTTGGATGTTGAAAAGTTCAGGGCTGGGTTCCAAATTTTGCATTTGAGATTTGGACCAATTTAAAAGGTTGAATAATAACAAGGAGGCATTATTGGCGTTTTCACTCAGCTCAGGGATCAGCTCATTAAATTCATCTTTGCTAATGCTGTCTTCTTGCAGTAAATCTAAAAACCCTTTAATGGATGAAATAGAATCTTTCAAATCATGTGAAACGATAGAGAATAAACGGTCTTTTACCTTGTTAATTTCCTCCAGATGATGCGTCTGTTCTGAAAAAGCGTCGTTTTGAAGTTGGATCTGTTTGTTCTTTTCCTCGAGCTCCTGCGTGTATTTAATGGTGCTTTTTCTTTTCAGATAAATCAATAGTAAAAAAGTCAAAACCCCTAAAAATGCCACCACCAATCCGTAGGATAGAAGTTTTAAGTTTTCAACCTGCTTGGTATTGGTGATTAAATCGTTATCAGATGAAAGAAGAGGCGCCTCATTAACTGCTTCAATTGTGAATGACTCTTCAATAGAGTCTGTATTTACGGGGAGTTTGGGTTGATTTTCGAGATATAGAAGTTGCTTTAAACTAAAATACTCACGTTGCCAACGGTAAGCACCTTCAAACTTGCCTTTGGTGGAATCTAACGCCATTAACAACTTGTAGTTTTTTAATAGCTCTTCATTATTTTTTGTATTTTTTGCCAGTTCATGCGCCTCATAAATTTGGCTTTCTGCAAGTCGGGTTTTATTTTGGGCAAGATTCAGGGAGCCAATGGAGTTAAGAGCTCTTAAAATTCCTTCTTTATCTTTGATAGTTCTATTGTACTTTAAACCTTCCACCAAATATTGAGCAGCCTTGTTGTAATCTTTAAATTTCAAGTATTCATCACCAATGCGTGGCAAAACCTCACCTCTTAGGGATTGATCGGTTTTTGGGTTGAGCATAGCCAAAACATCTTCATAATACTCAATGGCCTTTCGGTGTTCTTGGCGCTTAGAATATAATGCGGCTATGTTTTTGGTGGACGTTTTAATACCAGAGCTATCCCGTAGTCGCTCTCTCATATTGAGCGCCTTCAAATTAAATTCAAGCGCCTTATCTATTTGATGGGTGTTGTAATAGGCTTCCGCCAGATTGTTATAGGCTATGCTCAGATCTTCATAAAGATTTCGATCTTCAAATATCTTAATGGCAGATAATGAATGGATCAATCCGGTACTGTAATTTCCTCTTTTGATTTCTAAAAGGCCAATGCTGTTGCTTACTTTAGCAATTCCTAGCGTGTCATCAAGTTCCAGGTATATCTTTTTAGATTTATTGAAATGATCCATGGCATTGAAGTAATCATTTCTATTGGCATAAATTAGGGCTTTATAGTAGTTGGCCTCTGCAACACCTTTACTGTAATTTATAGATACTGAAAGTTGTTCGGTTTCCGAAATGTAGGAGAGTGCTTTTTGGTGATCTTCAGCTTTGTAAAGCGCTTTGATGAGATGGATAGACGTATCTACTTTGGAAGAATCCTGCTTTTGATACGCTAATTGTATAGCAAGACTGTCTATCTCTTTGGTTTGGGCATGACCATAGAAGACAGCAAAAAACGCAGCTAAGGCAATTAACCGTTTCATTTTTTGTGCAATTAGTTATAAATTGTAATGTTGATGTGATTAGAGCTTGCCTTGAGGGAGAGGAGAGGCACGTTCACAAAATACAATAACAATACTGTTAAGGATTCTTTACTAAGATGTATCAACGTTTTTCGGACCTTGATTAATAGCTCCACCAAAAATGAATAAAAGGCTATTAGAAAGCTAATTTTTAGGTTTTAATGCTTAAAAATTAGTTAAAGTGAAAGCTGATTTTTATTGACAAAATAAGATATCCGATGAAAGGCACATATCTCAGAAAAACGACGCTTTTGCCGATGAAATGCACACTGCTGGACAAGATCATGAATTATTTATTTAGACGACTAAAAGTGAGTAGATTATGAAATATTGATACTTAGACTTTTGATGACGTCCTAATAAAAATAGTAATAAACTTATATATCGATGAGACATTCTACCATCTGATACATCGCAATCATATCTCTGATATCGCAATCATATCTGAAAAGTTTCGAAAGCGTTCTGAATCTCATGGAAGTTGCACAATTATACAGCTTTGCCAGATCAAAATTTTAATTAAAATCCTATCTTTGCAAACTTAAATTGAACACAAGATGAACCTTCAGGAAAGCTTATCACATCAGGTAAAAAAAGCAGTATTAGACATTTTTGGCGCTACGTTGCAGTCAGTAGAATTACAATCTACCCGTAAAGAATTTGTGGGCGATATCACGGTCGTGATTTTTCCGATGCTACGTGTTGTAAAAGGAAATCCTGTTCAAATTGGGGATCAAATTGGTCAATTTCTTTTAGACCACCTTGATGAGGTAAAGTCTTTTAATGTGGTTAAAGGATTTTTAAATATTGAAATTGATCCTGTTCATTATCTGAATATTTTTGAAACAATCAAGGATCAAGACACGTTTGGGTTTGTAGCCTCCAAACCCGGAGAAAAGGCTATTATGGTGGAGTATTCTTCTCCAAACACCAATAAGCCATTGCATTTAGGACATGTCAGAAATAACTTGTTGGGTTACAGTGTGGCTGAAATTTTGAAGGCTTCCGGTAAAAAAGTATACAAAACGCAAATTATCAATGACAGAGGGATCCATATTTGTAAGAGCATGTTGGCTTGGAAACGTTTTGGAAATGAAGAAACCCCAGAAAGTTCAGGACTGAAAGGTGATAAACTTGTTGGGAATTACTACGTTACATTTGATAAAGAATATAAAAAGGAAATTCAGGCCTTACTTGATCAGGGAAAAACTGAAGAAGTCGCCAAAAAAGAAGCGCCTATTCTAATTGAAGCCCAACAAATGCTTCAAAAATGGGAAGCGGGCGATTCAGAAACTGTGGCACTTTGGGAAACAATGAACGCTTGGGTTTACAAAGGTTTTGATGAAACCTATAAAAACTTAGGCGTCGATTTTGACAATCTCTATTATGAAAGCCAAACCTATCTTTTAGGAAAGGAGTTTGTGGCTGAAGGCTTAAAATCAGGTATCTTTTTTGAAAAAGAAGACGGCTCCGTTTGGTGCGATTTGACGGCAGATGGCCTGGATGAAAAAATCGTTCTAAGATCTGACGGGACTGCGGTCTATATGACGCAGGATATCGGTACTGCCATTCAACGTGTCAAGGATTTTCCTGACGTGGGCGGGATGGTTTATACCGTGGGCAACGAACAGGAATACCATTTTCAGGTCTTGTTTTTGATCATCAAGAAACTCGGTTTTGAATGGGCGAAAAATTTATTCCATTTAAGTTATGGAATGGTCGATTTGCCTTCCGGAAAAATGAAGAGTAGAGAAGGGACTGTTGTAGATGCTGATGATCTGATTCTTGAAATGGCGCAAACTGCAGAAGAAATTTCTGAAGAATTGGGCAAGTTAGACGGCTATTCTGACCCGGAAAAAGCAGAGCTTTACAAAGCTATTGGTCTGGGAGCCTTAAAATATTATATTTTAAAAGTGGATCCAAGAAAACGAATTCTGTTCGACCCTAAGGACTCTATCGATTTTCAAGGTAATACCGGACCATTCATTCAATATACCTACGCCAGAATACAATCCATCTTAAGAAAAGCAGATGCCAATGCCCAATTGGATATAACGTCTATAGAGCTTCATGAAAAGGAAAAAGAATTGATCAAACAATTATTATTATTTCCTGAAGTCATTCAAAATGCGGCTGATAATCACAGCCCTGCTTTGGTGGCAAACTACACGTATGACTTGGTAAAGGAGTTCAATTCATTTTATCAAAATGTCTCTATTCTTGGTGCTGAAAATGATAATGAAAAGGCTTTTAGAGTCGCTTTGTCTAATAAAGTTGCCGTTACCATTAAAAATGCCTTTGGTCTATTAGGTATTGATGTTCCTGAGCGCATGTAATTTCCAAGTAGTTGTGATCCAAACGTTAAGTAATTACCGTTGCTTTTCTTGAATTCATTGTTTTGAAAAACTGTTTTATGACATTAAAGCTTGTCTTATGTGGGCAAGATGATGGTTGCCGTGCCATGCATACATTCCAACGGCTTCATCGAGTCTAAACCGCTTTCCATGTGCGGGATGGATATATACACGACCTAAATCTTCTTCAGAGAGATTTTTTAGCAACAGTCCGAATTTTGAATGTAGCCCTTTTAAAATATATAAGGAGTCTACGGTTGAATCCGTAAGACCGTCAACCAGATTAGCCCATTTGTCTTCATGATAAGGTTTTATGATTGGAGCGTCTTCAGTAAGCGCAAGTTTAAATCGGATTAGAGCATTCATGTGACTATCCGCACAATGATGCACCACTTGCTTAACCGTCCAGCCATTTGGTCTATAGGATAAATTGAGGTTTGCAGTAATTAAAGGGATAATCAACGTTTCAAGATGTTGTGGAAATGCTTCGATCTCAGAGATCCATGATTTTAAAATTTGGGAGTCAATAATATCAGGTGCTTCAAATTTCCCTATGGGGTATTTTAGTTTTTCAAGTGCTTCGTTAGTCATATTTTTAAGGATATAGATTCTCAATTAACAGTCTACAGAAATAGCATGTTTAAGGTAAAGATAGATAAATTAGTTTTTAATAGCCATCGACAATTCTGATGGGGATTAATTTCACCTTCAACAATTAATAATTGTTATTCAGATCTCCTTATCCCTTTAAAGTAAATTTATTATATCCTTAGGTTTTATTAATAGACATCAAATATGTAAATTTGCAACTCAAAATTTAATTTCTTGCAGACAGAAGATGGCTGCAAACTGAAGACTGAAAACATATGTTTAATAATTTAAGTGAAAAGTTAGATAAAGCCTTGCACGTCCTCAAAGGACATGGAAGTATTACAGAAGTCAATGTTGCTGAAACTTTAAAGGAAGTCCGCAGAGCGTTGTTGGATGCCGATGTTAACTTTAAAATAGCCAAAGAATTTACCAATACTGTTAAGGAAAAGGCACTGGGTCAAAATGTATTGACCAGTTTGCAACCTGGGCAGTTGATGGTGAAGTTGGTGAAGGATGAGCTTACTGAACTTATGGGTGGTGACGCTGAAGGTCTTAATCTTTCAGGCACCCCGAGTATCATTTTGATGTCTGGTTTGCAAGGTTCTGGTAAAACAACCTTTTCCGGAAAGCTTGCCAATTTTCTTAAAAACAAAAAACAAAGAAACCTCTATTGGTAGCCTGTGATGTGTATCGTCCAGCGGCTGTTGATCAATTACATGTGGTAGGAGATCAAATCAATGTTGAGGTATATAGTGATAAAGGAAATACAGATCCTGTAGCCATTGCAAAGGCAGGTATTGCCCACGCCAAAGCAAACGGTCATAATGTGGTTATTATAGATACCGCGGGACGTTTGGCTGTTGATGAGGCGATGATGACCGAGATTGCGAATATACGCGATGCCATTCAGCCCCAAGAAACCTTATTTGTGGTAGATGCCATGACAGGTCAAGATGCGGTCAATACTGCAAAAGCCTTTAATGACGTTTTAAATTTTGACGGGGTTATCCTTACCAAATTAGATGGTGATACCCGAGGTGGTGCGGCTATTTCTATTAAATCTGTAGTCAATAAACCCATAAAGTTTATTGGTACAGGTGAAAAAATGGAAGCCATTGACGTGTTCTATCCATCACGTATGGCCGATCGTATTTTGGGGATGGGAGATGTGGTGTCTCTTGTTGAACGTGCCCAAGAGCAATTTGATGAAGACGAAGCGCGCAAGCTTCAAAAGAAAATCGCTAAAAATCAATTTGGGTTTGATGATTTCTTGAAGCAAATTCAGCAGATCAAAAAAATGGGGAATATGAAAGACCTTATGGGCATGATTCCGGGCGCCGGAAAAATGATGAAGGATATTGATATTGATGACGACGCTTTTAAAGGTATCGAAGCCATCATCCATTCCATGACACTGCAGGAAAGAACCAATCCATCAATTATAAACGCAAGTAGAAAGAAACGTATTGGGAAAGGTTCAGGGACTTCTGTTCAAGAAGTGAATCAGCTTCTGAAACAATTCGACCAAATGAGTAAAATGATGAAGATGATGCAAGGTGGCAAAGGCAAAGCGATGATGCAAGCCATGCAGGGGATGAAGTAGTTGGCAGTCCTCAGTTGGCAGTCTTCAGTCTTCAGTCGCAGTCGCGTTCATCAGTCTCATTCACAGTAAAAGAGTTAAGTATGGTTTTTAAGAAATTAATAGCGTATAAAAAATCATTTGATTTAGGTATGGCTATTTATAACATTTCAAAATCCTTTCCAAAAGAAGAAACTTAAGCTTTAACTGATCAAATTAGAAGAAGCTCTCGTTCTGTTTCTGCCAATATTGCAGAGTCCTATCGAAAGAGAAGATATCCCAGACATTTTATCAGCAAATTAACAGATGCTGATGGCGAAAATTCTGAAACAAGTCTATGGTTGGATTAGGCCTTTGCTTGTGGCTATTTGATAAGGGAAGATTTTAAAAAATTGGAAAAAGAAGTAATTGAAATAGGAAAGTTGATTAATTATATGATTAATAATCCTGATAAATTTGCAGTGAAACCAGAAGAGTGAGCAACTGAAAACTGGCACTGCGACTGTAAACTAATAAGAATATGACAATTCTAGACGGGAAAAAAGTAAGCAACGACATTAAAAATGAAATTGCAGAGGAGGTAAGGAAAATGAAGGAGAACGGCGAAAAAGTGCCACATCTTGCTGCGATAATTGTTGGTAACGATGGGGCTAGTTTGACCTATGTAGCCAGTAAAGTTCGAGCTTGTGAGCGTGTTGGATTTGACTCTACTATGGTCCGCTTGTCCAATACCACGAGTGAAATAGAGTTGTTGGACAAAATTCAAGAATTGAACGAAAATCCAGATATTGACGGGTTTATTATTCAATTGCCTTTACCAAAACAAATCGATACCCAAAAAGTTCTTTTGTCTGTAAACCCTGATAAAGATGTTGACGGATTTCATCCTATGAACTTCGGAAGAATGGCTTTAGATATGTCTACTTTTATTCCTGCAACACCTTTTGGGATCTTGGAATTACTAGATCGTTATGGCGTTGAAACCCAAGGGAAGCATACGGTTGTTATTGGCCGTAGCCATATTGTTGGCAGGCCCATGAGTATTTTGATGGGAAGAAAAGGATTTCCAGGAAATTCAACCGTGACCTTAACACACAGTCATACCAAAAACATCACACAAATCACCTCACAAGCAGATATTATTATTTCTGCCCTTGGCGTTCCAAATTTTTTAAAGGCCGAAATGGTGAAAGATGGTGCAGTTATCATTGACGTTGGCATTACCCGAGTTCCTGATGATACTACTGAAAAAGGTTATATTATTACTGGCGATGTTGATTTTGAAAACGTCAGTAAGAAAGCTAGCTTTATCACCCCTGTTCCTGGTGGTGTTGGTCCTATGACGATTGCCATGTTGCTTAAAAATACATTGTTGGCTAGAGAACGTCAAATGTAAACTTCATTAATGGCAAAGAGGGTCTTATGCACATTTTACTTATAACAGTGCTTTTAACTATGGAACGTGTGTCTATGGGAAGTGCGGAACATTGGATTCCTGTGCTTATCGCGCTTGTTTTGGGAAGTGGTTTAGTAGTCTACGCAAAGCAGAAACTGAATAAAAAAAATCAAGAACTTCTCATACATATTTTTGCCATCGGAATTTCTTTGACGGTGATTACCTTTCATCTACATAAATTTATTTTTGAAACCTATGATGTGCGGAAGGATCTGCCTTTGTATTTGTGCAGCCTCTTAGGCATATTAATACCTATCTTCACATGGTGCCGCAAGTATTGGATGTATGAAATTCTAGTGTTTTGGATTATTGCAGGCACGCTTCAAGGAATCATTACACCAGATATCGCAACCGGTTTTCCCACATTTGATTACCTCAGATATTGGGCAGTGCATTTAGGACTTTTTATAATTATAATTTACGCCACGTTTGTATTTGAGATGAGACCCAATTTTAAGAGCGTGTTCAAATCATTTTTTGCCCTTCAAGTTTACGTTTTAGGAATGGTGGTCATTAATTTTATACTGGACGCCAATTATTTCTATCTCAATCAAAAACCCAAATCGGCATCTTTGTTGGATTATTTTGGAGAATGGCCGCTGTATATTATCGTTGTTCAACTGATATTGATTCCATATTTCCTAATCATCTACTTGCCCTTTTATGTAGTTCAGAAGCGTACTGCACTAAAAGGATAAATTACCAGCATAAACTTTATTAGACTGCTAACATTCTTTAAAATGTAATGGCAATTCTATTTGGCAAATAGTTGATTAAGGTCTTTGAACGCCTTAAATTCTAGTGCGTTTCCTGACGGATCCTTGAAAAACATTGTGGCTTGTTCTCCAACCTGACCCTCAAAACGGATATAAGGTTCAATAATAAAGGCAACACCTTTGGCGCTTAGATTTTTTGCAAAATCCTGAAACACTTTCCACGGCAATACAACACCATAATGAGGTACAGGAACATCTTTCCCATCAACACTGTTGGTGTGCGCGTCTTCAGCAGATTGTGCTTTATAATGAATGACCAATTGATGCCCAAAGAAGTTAAAGTCTACCCAATGGTCAGAGCTTCTGCCTTCATCACAGTTTAAGATGTCTTTGTAAAAAGTTCTGCATTCCTGAAGATTGTGAACAGGAATGGCGATGTGAAATGGTGATAATTCTGAAGTCATAACTTACGCTGTTGGTTCGTCTTTTCTATATTTTAACATGGAAACACCTGCTAAGAAAAAAACACCACCCAAAATGGTTAGTGCCCATGGACTTAATGAGGTGAAGTTATTTCCGAAAATTCCTAATACACCTAAAACTAAGGCAATCATTCCACCAATGGTTAAGATTAATGCTAAGATTCTGATCATAAACTATTATTTGAGGTTTAAAATTAACATTATTTAATTACGGATTTTAAAATGTGCCAAGAAAATCCGGTAAATATGATTATAAATCTTCATTAATGGCTTTTTCTTCTACTTGCGCGTGGTACATCAATCATCTGTTTAGGTGAATCTTCCAAAAGCTGGTTCAAATCTTTAAATTCAGATTCAGTCAATTCCCGATAGGTGCCAAGCGGCATATCCAATTTGATGTTCATGATCCGGACGCGTTTTAGAGCTTGTACTTCATAATCTAAATATTCGCACATTCTCCGAATTTGTCTGTTAAGTCCTTGGGTTAAAATAATCCTGAACTCGTAAGTGCCCAGTTTTTCAACGGTGCATTTTTTACTGATGGTATCTAAAACAGGGACGCCGTTGGACATGCGTTCAACAAATGTTTGGGAAATAGGTTTATCAACCGTAACGATGTATTCTTTTTCATGATTATTACTGGCTCTCAATATCTTGTTTACAATATCGCCATCATCTGTCAAGAGAATCAATCCTTCACTAGGTTTATCCAAACGGCCAATGGGGAAGATGCGCTTTGGATACTTGATAAAATCAATAATATTATCCTTTTCAACCCGCGTGTCTGTGGTGCAAACAATGCCTATGGGCTTATTGAAAGCTAAATAGACAAACCCCTCCTTGGTGTCCTTAATGGGTTTCCCATCTACATGAACAACATCGGTTTCTGAAATTTTTGTACCCATTTCAGGAACTTTTCCGTTAATGGTGACACGTCCTGCTTCAATGAGTTTGTCTGCTTCACGGCGTGAGCAATAGCCAACTTCACTTAAATATTTATTAATACGTTTTAGATTTTCTTCCATAACACAAAGATAACGGTTTTAAGCACCAATAAAAGCGTAAATATGATCAGCAACAGTAGCGTCATTTAAAGAATGTCCTAATCCTTTGGTTGTAATGAGCCGACTATTTTTAAAGCTGTTTTTTAAAAGTAGGGCGTCGTTATACGGTATGATGCGGTCATCTTGGTCATGAATAATTAAGCCTTCAGATTGAATAGTTTCAAGAAATCTAGCAGTAGAAAATGTGTCTGCAGGACTGCCAAAACGTTCATGAATGGTCAGTTGCAATTGAGAAACAATACGTTGGTTGTAACCCAACATATCGGTATAGCGCTTCATGACGTCCTGAAATTCAGAAGGCGCTCCCAATAGAACAATCTTTTTTAAGTTTGCAGACTGGTATTTGTGCTGAAAAAGGGCAGATGCCATACCACCTACGGAATGGCCGATAATGATATCTGGAGAAAAACGTTTGGCCACCACATTAATAAATTCAGAATACAAAATGGCATTGAACACTTTGCTTCCAGATTTACCATGGGCAGGAGCGTCTAAAGCAATCACATTATACCCTCGATTTTTGAGCTCTATAATCAGTTTTTTCCAACGTGCAGCGTTGCTTTCCCAACCATGGGTCAATAAAATGGTTTGTTTTGAGCCAAGCCATCGGTAGGTCATGATGTGATCATTTTCATACTTCAACTCCTCTTGATAGGCGGTATGTAAAAAATCATATTGTTCCTCGTTTAATCTGCCAGCGCGCGGTTTGGTGAACAAATACAACGCTTTATCTGCTGCATAAGGTTTTGAAATGTAACTCAGCGCGTTGTAATAGGTTCCAATTAATGCAATAAGAATGTCCTTCATTAAGATTTGGATACAGGTTAGTCTTCTCTGTTTACGAGATCCATTGAAAACGCTGGGAGACAAATAGCAAGGTAGTGGCAAGGTTCAGTATACGGATTTGAATACTGAACTCTCGTGTTTTTTTGAATTTTTATAGATTCGCCAGCAGATAAAATAACGGTTTCGTTTTCAATAATAAATTGTTTTTTGCCACTGATGATAAATGTATATTCATCAAATTCCGGTGTTTGAAAAGGTTCGCTCCAACCCGCTGGGGCAATCATGTGTGCTATGCTGAGTTGCGAGTTGCCATCAGAAGCCCCTCCAAAATGTTCTCTTATAATCTTTCCGTCGGTTGTGGGAACAACAAAGGGCGATGTTTGAATTGTGTAGCGTTTGCTAGCCATAAATGCTTGATTTATTTAATTTTCAGTCTTCAGTCTTCAGTCTTCAGTCCTCAGTCTTCAGTCCTCAGTCTTCAGTCTTCAGTCTTCAGTCTTCAGTCTTCAGTCAACGGTCATCAGTCAACAGTCATCGGTCCTCGGTCTTCAGTCAACGGTCCTCGGTCCTCGGTCAAATCGATCACTTCAAAGGTTTCCTTTTAATCATTCCGCCTCTGATGTCTTTTACCAGACCCATGATAATAAAGGCACTTTCGTCAATTTTATCTATTTCAGTATGCAATTTTGCCAGTTCAAGTCTGGTCACTACGGTATAAATAATGTCCTTGTCATAACTACCGCTAGGTTCTCCAAAACCACCTTTACCAGCATAAATGGTGCATGCGCGTCTTAATTTTTCAATAATCATAATTCGGAGTTCTTCATGCTTATCTGATATGATAGTCACGCCAACATACTCTTCAACACCATCAACTACAAAATCAACAGTTTTCGCTGCCGATAAATATGTTAGAATTGCGTAAAGCGCAATTTCTAAGGATAGCACATACGCCCCGAATGAAAAAATGATAATGTTGATTAAAAGAAGGACGTCGCCAATGGTTATAGAAAGTTTTTTACTGAGCCAAATGGCCAATACTTCTGTACCGTCAATCACACTGCCGCCACGCATGGCCATCCCTATTCCAAATCCTAAAAAGAACCCTCCAAAAACAGCAATCAACAACGGATCTTGTGTGATGATGGGATACTCTACATAATGCACCACAATAGCCAATATGGCAATTGAAACAATGCTTCTCAAAGCAAACTTTACATTAAATGTTTTTGCAGCAAGAATTAAAAAAGGAATGTTGACTAAGATCAATAAATAACTCAAGTTAATTTGAGTCATATTTTCCAGAAGTAGAGAAATACCCGTGGCACCGCCGTCAATAAAACGATTGGGTAGCAAAAACCCCTTCAAACCAAAGCCTGCGGAAAACACCCCAATGATCACATAGATATAATCCTTGATGCCATGTTTGATTTCAACTTTAATCCGTCGTGCTAAAGGGAGGATTTGTTTATTACTAAGTGTTGCAGATGAATTTTTTGACTCAAGTTTTCTTCGAGCAATCGCAATTAATATTTTTGAAAAAAATGAACTCATCTTTTATTTTTTAACAGGTTTAATTCCAGTAAATGAAAAAATATTTAACTTTAGCATTATCAGGAATTTGGGACGCTTCAATAGATAGGTTTCTATCAAAACGCAAATTAGCTGGCAGCTCTTTTTTATCTATCGTAAAAGCGGCATTGATATCATCAACACTAACCACTATGGAATTGATGAGGTTGTCAATTTTTGAAATCTCATAGGCATCCTGTATCTCCTTAAAAGTGCTTGCTGTTGAAATTCCTTTTTCGGTTTTATAACGCGCATCTAATATCCGAACACTGCTAAATGCTGCAGTAGAATCAGCCCTTTTTTCGGGTGACAAACTTAATAGTGCAGTTCCATCTTTGTCATACACATCTATATTATTGATGTTTCTAGTGAATTCGTCACCACCGATGTAATTGACAATGGAATCGTTTTCAAATATCAGTTTCAAATCCTTGACTTGGGTAGAATCTGTCAAGCTACCAATGTTCTGTTTTTGAATCAAGAGAGGGTCTTGATCTTTTCCACAACTGGTTACTAAAAGTGACAATAGAGCAATGTAAATAAGAGGTTTGTGCATTGTAAGTTTTTTTTATAGATCTGCTAAAGCAGAATTTTTGTTTTAATTAATGACTATATGATCAACGTTTGTTTTTCATAACTATGGATAGAATACCAAAAACGCTTCTAATAAATGTTGCGCTCGTGAGTACTTTTATGACAGGATTCATTGCGGTACTGCGCTGTGTGGTGGGGTTTCTTTGTTGGGATTGCGCCTTTTTTAAATCTTCAAGTTCCTGTTTTGCTTTTTCTTGGGCTTCATCAGCTTCTGCCATTTCAATTTTCCGGTTAAGCATTTCATATGCACTGTCTCGGTCAATGGCGGTATTGTATTTTTTAACCAATTTTGACTTAGATAATAAAGCGGATAATTCATTAGGGTTCAAAACATCCATACGACTCATAGGCGCGCGCATCATAGTGGCTGCCAAGGGTGTTGGTTTGCCCTTTTCATCTAGGGCGCTTACCAAAGCTTCACCAGTACCTAATGAGGTTAACACACTTGCAGTATCATAATAATCGGTATCAGGATAATTTTGTGCTGTAAGTTTAATGGCTTTTCTGTCATTTGCAGTAAAAGCTCTTAAGGCATGTTGGACTTTCAATCCCAATTGACTTAACACGGCTTCAGGCACATCTGTAGGGTTTTGGGTTACAAAATAAATGCCGACGCCTTTACTTCTAATAAGTTTAACAATGCTTTCAATTTGATTGAGGAGCGCTTTTGAGGCTTCATTGAAAATCAAATGGGCTTCATCAATAAATAAAATAAGTTCTGGTCTGCCGGTATCACCTTGTTCAGGAAGGGTGGCATATATTTCTGCCAAGAGACTCAACATAAAGGTCGAGAATAATTTTGGACGGTCCTGAATGTCTGTCAACCGGAGAATATTGATATAGCCTCTGCCGTTGTCGTCAATCCTGAGTAAATCGTTCACTTCAAATGAGGTTTCACCAAAAAATAAATCGGCGCCTTGTTGCTCAAGCTCTACTATTTTTCTGAGAATGGCACCTGTTGAAGACGTAGAAATTCGGCCATAAGAATCTTCAAATTCTTGTTTGCCCTCTTGCGTGGTATATTGTAAAATCTTTTTAAAATCCTTTAAATCCAAAAGTGGCATTTTATGGTCGTCACAGTATTTAAAAATAACTGCGACAATACCAGATTGTGCTTCTGAGAGATCAAGAATACGGGACAAAAGCACGGGGCCAAATTCGCTGACCGTGGCCCTCAATCGGACGCCATCCTGCTCAGATAAGGTCAAAATTTCAACAGGAAAAGCTTTCGACTCAAAGGGGATACCGATTTTGGTATGACGTTCCTCAATTTTTGGATGTCCTAGGCTAGGTTCTGCTAACCCGCTCAAATCACCTTTAATGTCCATCAACAATACAGGAATCCCTTTCTCAGATAGATTTTCTGCTAAAACCTGTAATGTTTTTGTTTTGCCAGTACCGGTGGCGCCGGCAATAAGTCCGTGCCTGTTTAAAGTTTTTAAAGGGACATTAACAAAAGCGTCGGTTATGGTTTCGCCATCCAACATAGCTGCTCCCAAAGTAATGAACTCACCTTTATTGGTATTTCCCTCTTGAATGTGTTTAAAAAAATCGTCCTTTTTGGTCCATTAATTTAAAATTTTGCATAAAAATAAGTGTAATTTTATTCAAGTTTAAAAGATAAAAAATGAAACTTAAATCTGTGGTGGCTATCACTTTTCTTACGATATTCCTCATGGGGTGCAAACCGTCTTCAAATGCTATTATTTTTCATAAGTCTCATGAGCCAAAAAAACAAGGCGCACCTTTTAGTGATGTGGTTGAGAGTCATGGTTTTTTATTTTTAAGCGGACAAGTAGGGATGGACCACAACACGCGCACTTTGGTTGAAGGTGGAATTGAGGCGGAAACCAAGCAGTGTATTGAGAATATCAAGGCTGTTTTAGAACATCATGGCTCCTCACTTGATAAGGTTATTAAGTGCACCGTGATCTTGAGAAATATTGACGATTTTGCAGCATTCAATACCATTTATGAAGACTATTTTCCTAATAAACCTGCACGAACAACCTTTGCTGCAAGCGGACTAGCCGTCAATGCTAGCATAGAAATTGATGTGATTGCCTCTAAATAAAAACTTCTATTATCTGGCTTCCAACTTCTAACATTATGAAGTATCTTTGCACGCTATGACGAAAAGCGAAAAACAAGAATTGATAGCTCAAGGGCTCCTGCTACCATTGATGGAGGAATTTTACACCATTCAAGGAGAAGGGTTCCATAAAGGAACGGCAGCTTATTTTATAAGGCTTGGCGGTTGCGATGTGGGATGTCATTGGTGCGATGTTAAAGAGAGTTGGAATGCTGAATTGCATCCCCCAACAATGGCAGATGTTATTGTTGACCATGCCACAAAATACAGTAAAACAATTGTGATTACTGGTGGCGAACCTTTAATGTGGAATATGGATCCATTGACCTCTAAATTAAAGGAGAACGGATTGCAGATACATATTGAAACTTCTGGTGCCTATCAATTAACAGGTACCTGGGATTGGATTTGCTTGTCACCCAAAAAATTAAAGCTTCCTACTGAAGAGGTTTATGAAAAGGCAAACGAATTAAAAGTGATCGTCTATAACAAAGATGATTTTAGATTTGCTGAAGAGCAAGCTGCCAAGGTCAATAAGGATTGCATATTATATTTACAGCCAGAATGGAGCAAACGCGATAAGGTAGTTCCTGAAATTGTGGACTATGTGATGGCCAATCCAAAATGGAAAGTCTCCTTACAAACCCATAAATATTTAAATATTCCATAAAAAANAAGA
>NZ_LZRN01000047.1 GCF_001678675.1 Gelidibacter algens | reverse complement strand
AGATTGTATATTATCAAAATATTCACAACATTCGTGGTAGAACCAGTTTTTATTCAGTTGAAATTATTTTTAGTTTCAGGAAATCCAACTTTTTGACAAAGCAATTTGTAGCGAGGATCATTCTTAAGCTTTAATAGATTTGGATCTGCTTTTAGCCATATCATATCCACTTCATGTTTTTTATAGGCGATATCCAACCATTTAAATGCTTCGTCTTTGTTTCCAAGACGTGCATAATAATGGGCCACAAAGACATTTATTTCAGGTTCACCTTTATTGGCGCGGTCGATAACTTCGTTTAACAGTTCTTTTGACTTCCCTTCATCTCCAAGATAATAATACACTGCTGCAAGATGAATTACCATGGAGGCATGCCGCTTATCTGAAATTTGTAATCCTGTTTCTAGAACATCCTTTGCTTTTTCATAATCTCCCATAGCCAAATAAATATTTCCAAAATGGTCATAATAGTTTTGATCAGGCGCTAGTTGTAAACCTTTACGCATAACATATAATGATGACTCTTTTTTACCTTTAAAATAATATGCATAAGCTGCTAAAACAGCATGATATCCCCACGAAGCATCTGGATTTTCTTTTAATAAATGATGTGTACTTTCAATTACCTCATCATTCCTACAAAGTAAAAGGTCTATAAAACTTGAAAAAAAAAACTTTCCACGTTGCTGTTCAAATATATTAATCAAAGAATCAGCGCTTTTAAAATTCCAATTGAATAATTCCTTTTCAGCCATTGAATAAATTAATTGGAAGTTTTTAGGATTTAATTGAAGGGCCTTTTTAAAATATGGGGCCGCTAAACTATCTGCTTCTTTTCTACTTAAATTTCCATACCATGTCCCCAAGGTTGAATAGGTTCTTCCAAGCGAAGTATAGGCGTCAGCATATGCGGAATCTAATTCAATTGCCTTCTCAAAATATTTTCTTGAAGCAATGATATTTTTCGTTGAATAACTATTCAAAAGATAAAAACCTTGCACTTCGTTAGCATAAGCTTCCATATTTTTTGTAGACGGTTTATGAATACCTGTACGTTCTTCTTCTGTAATTTTCGCCTTCAATTGTTTGGCCACCATTTCGGCAACGCGAGCCTGTAGTTTGAATACGGAATCGTATTTTCCTTCATATTCCTCAGACCAAATAAGCTTGTCGGATGTACCATCAATTAACTGAAGATTGATTTTGATTTCATTCCCTGATTTTTGGAAACCAGACTCCAAAATATAATGCACCTTAAGTTCGTCCGAAATTTCAGGTATTGACTTGTTACTATTTCTGTAATTCATCATTGAAGTAAATGAAATCACCTTTTTGATATCCCTAATTTTTGAAAGCCCAGAAATGACGGCTGTAGTCATTCCATCACAAAAAGCTTCATTATCTGGGTTTCCACTCATGTTTCTAAAAGGCAATACCGCGATAGAGTTATCACTTGAAATAACCGGATCAATAATTTCTGATGTCGTGTTAGTTTCAGGTTTCGCAAAGTTGTAATATGAAATTATCGCAATTAAAATCAGCACCATTGATGCAATTACATAGGTACGCGGATTGAATCGTCTTCTTTTGAGTAATACAGGTTCGGCATTGTCATTCATTGGTGGAATTTCCACAACGTCTTCATCGTTCAAAGGATTTCTGAATTTTACTTCCCCTGGAGGATAGCCATAATATTGGTTGAAACTTGTATTAAAATACGATGGACTGCTAAACCCAACCTTATAGGCAATTTCGGAAGCAGTGGCTACATTATCTTGTAGCATATCCATTGCTTTTTCCAATCGAAATTCCCTGATAAACTGGCTCGTTGATTTACCGTTAATGGCATTTAGTTTTCGGTGTAGTTGTGATCTGCTTATCCCCAATGCAATAGCTAGCTCTTCAACTCCAAACTGATCATCCTCAATATGATCTTCAATGATGGTATTTAAATTATTGATAAATGCTTGGTCTATTGAAAGTTGGTTGCTCATTTTAACTTTTTATTAAAAAGTTTTTGAACTTCTAAAAGAATTTAGATAGTATCCTAAGATAAGCAATTTTAAAATGCCGTTCAATAGATAAGAACAAAAAGTAAAATCTTAAAATCAACCTAACCTATTACATATTAACCATTTAGAAATGAAAAACGCAACCAAAATGATTGCGTTCCTAACTTCAATAAATAACGTGATTACATTGCCCCCCACTCTTTCAAGGAGTCTTTGTTCATTTTAACATAATCTGCATTACCGGCAGCTTCTGAGGCAGCCAATGATTTTTTGGCAATGTCAATAGCGCCTTTTTTGTCTCCTGCTTTTGCGTAAATCAATGATTGTTGTCTCAACTGATAAAACATAGGCTTAGGAGTCATGGACATGGCTTTGTCAATCCATTCTTTGGCTTGTTTCATATCTTTATCTTCTTGTAGGTAATAGACTGCAGCAGCATAGTAATCTCCAGCGCCAGGACCTTTCATGATTTTGTCGATAGAAGCTGATACCATTTTATCGCTTGGCACTTTAAATGTTACACCAACATACACATCAGACCACATGATGCCTAGCGTGGCACCGCCACTTGATAAATCATCAAATGACATTGTAAACGTCTCAATTTTCATCGGTAATGGATAGGTTTCAGCAGTTACTTTTGCAGCAACTTTAGACTCGTCCCATTTTTCAGGTGTCCCCCAATTGTTAGAATCTGTATAGAAAATCACCTCCCAAGACTTCTCGTTTGGAATAGCATAGAGTGCATAAGTTCCGGCTTTTAGGGTTTTTCCATCAACAGTCACATCAGTGCTGAACATTATTTTGGTATTTTGATTAGCTCCCAAACGCCATACTTCGCCGTAAGGAATTAAATCTCCAAAAATAGTTCTACCTCTCATATTTGGACGTGAATATTCTACAGTCACATCTGTCAATCCAACCACTTGTTCCATTTTTGAAAAAGGACTAGGTTGCGGGGTTTGAATTTGTGCATTTACTGAAAAGGTCATCCCAATTACAGCAAGACACAGCATAATTTTTTTCATAATACTCTATTTTTTAGATGGTTATTTTATGTAATAGGTAAAATTACATTTTTTAAAATCCTCAATAGTTAATGAAATCTTAAAAAAAATGTATTTCAAAAGCTATAGCAGTAAAATTCATTACAGTTAAATACCAATTTTGGAATCATAAATGGCTGTTAAACTTTGTTTAATACAATAAACAAAACGTTAAACATTTTGTATCTTTACATATAAATTAAAATCATGGCAAAAAAGAAAAATATTTCAGATCAAGACATCATCTCTTTCTATATGGATTATGTTTTAGAACATGGCGAGCAACCCAAATCCGTCTATATATTTGCTAAAGCCAACAACTTTGAGGAATCAAAATTTTACGAACATTTTGGATCCTTTGAGTCTGTTGAAAAGCACGTTTTCAGAGCCTTTTTGGATAATACTCTAAAAGTATTACATGAAAGCGACGATTACCAATCGTTTGATGCTCGTAACAAACTACTAAGCTTTTACTTTACCTTTTTTGAGAATTTAACGGCCAACAGAAGTTACGTGCTATTTGCCCTACAGCAGCACAAAAACAGTATGAAAGGTTTGGCGGCTTTATCAGAATTGAAAAAAGGCTTCTCACTCTATATTGATGATTTAGATATCGAAACTTTAGATATTAAGGAAGAGCGTATTGACAGGATCCAAAAGCGCGCATTGCGCGAAACGGCGTGGTTACAGTTATTATTGACCATGAAGTTTTGGATGGATGACACCTCACCTTCTTTTGAAAAAACAGATATTTTTATAGAAAAATCAGTCAATACCAGTTTTGACGTCCTCAATATAACACCCTTAAAAAGCGTGATTGACCTTGGGAAATTTATCTTCAAGGAAAAAATGAACATGACTAAATGAAAACCATAGACAAAATTCCAGTATCAAAAATACAACGTGCCTCAAAATTTGTTTCCACTGGAGCCAAAGTGGGCGTCAATTATCTTAAATATTACGGAGATAAACTAACTAAAACTGAGGTCGAAGCTCGATCAAGACTCAATGAAAACAATGCTGATGATATTTATGACAGCCTGAAACAGCTTAAGGGCAGCGCTTTGAAGGTTGCTCAAATGTTGAGCATGGAAAAAAGTATAATGCCACAAGCGTATGTAGAAAGATTTTCGTTGGCCCAGTTTTCGGTGCCCCCGTTATCGCCACCGTTGGTGCTCAAAACGTTTAAAAATTATTTTGGCAAATTGCCGAATGAACTTTATGATTCCTTCAACACAACTTCTGTCAACGCTGCAAGCATTGGACAAGTCCATATTGCAGAAAAAAATGGGAAGAAACTTGCTGTGAAAATCCAATATCCTGGAGTTGCCCAAAGTATTTCGTCAGATTTGGCCCTTATAAAGCCCATTGCCATGAAAATGTTCAACATTAAAGGCAAAGATTCTGACAAGTACTTTAAGGAAGTTGAAGGAAAGCTTATTGAGGAAACAAACTATATCTTGGAAATGAAGCAGAGCAAAGAAATTGCGAAAGCTTGTGCCCACATTCCCAACCTTTTGTTTCCTCAATATTATGAAGACCTGTCCTCAGAAAAGATAATCACCATGGATTATATGGAAGGTGAACATCTTTCTGAATTTACGGCCCATAATACCAATCAGGACATGTCAAACAAATTAGGACAGGCACTTTGGGATTTTTATATGTACCAAATTCATGTGCTTAAAAAAGTTCATGCTGATCCGCATCCTGGAAACTTCTTGGTGTCTAAGGAACGTCAATTGATTGCTTTGGATTTTGGTTGTATGAAAACAATACCTGACGAATTTTACGTGCCTTATTTTGAATTGGCAAAACCAAAAAACATTTCAAATAAAGAAGTTTTTATCGAAAAACTATATCAGTTGGAAATTCTGCGTGAAGACGATACCAAACAGGAAGCTATATTTTTTACCGATTTGTTCCACGAACTGCTGAGCCTCTTCACACAGCCCTTTCATGCCGAAACCTTCGACTTTTCCGATGGGGAATTTTTTGGAAAAATAACGGAACTAGGGCAACGCTATTCTAAAAGTACGGAACTCCGTAAAATGAATGGTAACAGAGGTTCCAGACACTTTATTTATATGAACCGCACATTTTTTGGTCTTTATAACCTCATGTTTGATCTAAAGGCAAAGGACATCAAAATCAACAATTTTAAAACATTGTAATGCCACACTTCAGTCAAAAGGATATCAATGAGATGCACCATCTCTATCGTATCAACCTGATCAATAGTTGTTCAGGTTACAAATCGGCAAATCTCATTGGCACCAAATCAAGAAAAGGAATTTCCAATGTGGCCGTTTTCAGTTCTGTAACCCATATTGGATCTGACCCATCCATTTTAGGTTTCTTTTTGAGACCTACCACCGTTAGAAGAAATACGTACGATAATATTAAAGAAACCGCCGTATTTACCATTAATCATATTTACGAAGATATTTTAGATGACGCCCATCACACATCAGCAAAGTATGATGCCACTATTTCAGAATTTGATGTAACACAACTAGAGGAAGACTATAAGAATGACTTCATGGCGCCTTTTGTTAAAGGTTCTCCTGTTCAAATGGCAATGCATTATGTTGAAGAATATGATATTAAAGCAAATAACACGGTGCTTTTAATTGGTGAAATAAAGCATCTCTATATTCAGGAGGGTTTAATTGAGAAAGATGGTTTTCTCAATCTGGCTCAAGGCAAAATTGCAGCTATCAATGGATTGGATGGCTATGCAATTCCCAATCTCAAGACCCGTTTGGAGTACCAAAGGCCAAATCAAACTAAAAAATAAAAACGCTGTTTTCACTTCGGAAAATTGTAAATTCAACACTCTTAACTATTGTAAACACAAAAGGATTGATGAAAATTCTCGTTACAGGCTCCACTGGCTATATAGGAAAACGATTAATTCCTATCCTTATTAATGAAGGACATGACGTCATATGTGCTGTACGTGATAAATTTAGAGTTGACAAAAATTATCTTGAAGATGAGCATATCAGCATTGTAGAAGCTGATTTCTTAAATGCCGAAACCCTTCAAAACATTCCCAAGGATATTGACGTTGCCTATTATCTTATTCATTCCATGTCCAATACCTCTCAGGATTTTGAAAAATTGGAAGCTAAGTGTGCCATAAATTTCAAAAACTACTTTGAAACGACAAAGGTCAAACAGGTTATCTATTTAAGCGGTATTACCAACGATGCTTATCTATCAAAGCACTTACAATCGCGAAAAAATGTTGAAGAACTGTTAGAGTCAGAACACTATGCACTGACCATTTTTAAAGCAGGGATTATTGTGGGTTCAGGAAGTTCCTCATTTGAAATTATTCGTGATTTGGTTGAAAAATTGCCCGTTATGGTCGCTCCAAAATGGCTGAATACCAAAACCCAACCATTGGCAGTCAGGGATGTGCTTTCGTTTTTATCTGGAGCCAAAGGCAAAGAAATCCTTTATAATAAAAGCTTTGACATCTTCGGTCCTGAAGTCTTGACCTACAAACAGATGCTACTCAAATTTGCTGAAATTCGCGGTTTGAAGCGCTATATTTTGACTGTTCCGGTGATGACGCCAAAATTATCCTCCTATTGGCTTTATTTTGTGACTTCCACATCTTATAAACTCGCCTCCTCTTTGGTTGACAGTATGGGGGTTCAAATTATTGGTGAGAAAAGTGATATTAATGCTGTTCTCGATGTGCACCCCATTACCTATCAAGAAGCTGTAGAATTGGCTTTTGAAAAAATTGAACAGAATAGTATTGTGTCCAGTTGGAAAGATTCTATGGTGAGTAGCGGCCGACTTCAAAAAAGCATTCACAAATATGTAAATGTTCCCAAATACGGCTGTTTCAGAGATTATAAAGAGCGAAAAGTTGTAGACATGGAGCGCACCATTAACCGTATTTGGTCTATTGGTGGATCAACTGGTTGGTACTATGGGACCTATTTATGGAAGATTAGAGGTTATATGGATAAATTGTTTGGAGGGATTGGTTTGAGACGCGGCAGAACTCATGTTTCAACATTGGATGCTGGTGATGCCCTCGACTTTTGGAGAGTAATTTTCAGTGATCGAAAGGAACGAAAACTACTGTTATATGCCGAAATGAAATTGCCTGGTGAAGCATGGTTGGAATTTAAAATTGAAGACGGACTTCTTAAACAGACTGCAACGTTTAGACCTCGCGGATTGGCAGGTCGTTTATATTGGTATAGTGTTTTACCTTTTCATTGGTTCATATTTAATGGGATGATCAATAAACTGATTGAGGTAGATTGATTTATCTCTTGCAGAGAACCAACGCTAATGAAAAAACAACATCTTCCAGAAAAATTATGCCCCGTTTGCCATAGAATGTTCTCATGGCGCAAAAAGTGGGAACTCAATTGGGACGCCGTTAAATATTGTAGTGAGAAATGCAGGAGAAACAAATTAACAACGCACTGATCTGGTTCCGAAATGATCTTCGGGTGCACGATAATGCAGTGCTGCAAGAGGCTATGAACTCGGGCAAGAACGCGATCGCTTTATATTGTTTTGATCCTAGACATTTTGAAACAACCCTTTACGGATTTAAGAAAACTGAGAAATTTAGAGTCAAATTTTTGATAGAGTCGATTGTCGACTTAAAGCATAATTTGTCGAAACTCAATATCAATCTGCTCACATTCCACTCAAAACCAGAAGCGGTAATTCCGAGACTGGTTGAAGATTATCAAATTGACGGGCTATATCTTCAAAAAGAATGGACCGAAGAGGAAGTAGCGGTTCTGGAAAAGGTAAGAGGTTCGATGCCAAAAGAAGTTGAAATTCAAGAAATCTACAACCAACTTCTTTACCATCCTGAGGAAATTCAAATGGAAATTGAACAGATTCCGAAGGTGTTTACTGGTTTTAGAAAACACCTTGAAAAACAGTGCAACATTCGACAAACTATAGCCATTCCTGACAAAGCATCTGTTGAAATCACATCGGAGTTCACAGTTATACCGACTTTAGAAGACTTGGGGTTTGAAGATTTTGAAACCCATCCCAAATCTGCCTTTCCATTTAAAGGCGGCGAAACTCAAGCCCTGAAGCGACTGCACAGCTACTTTTTTGAAACCAAGAAATTAGGATTCTATAAAAAGACACGCAACGAACTTATTGGTACTGATTTTAGCTCGAAATTTTCTCCATGGTTGGCCAATGGCAGTATCTCTGCAAAGATGATTTATTGGGAAGTCAAACGTTTTGAAGCAGAACATTTTAAAAATGATTCCACCTATTGGCTCATTTTTGAACTGATCTGGAGAGATTTCTTTAAATATATTGCGCTGAAACATGGCAATGATATTTTTAAACTTGGTGGCATCTTGAAAAACGATTATGAGTGGAACACCAATTCTAAAGCCATAAAACAATGGCAAAATGGAACTACAGTTGAACCTTTTGTAAATGCCAATATGATAGAGCTCAACAAAACAGGATGGATGAGCAACCGTGGGCGTCAAAATGTTGCCTCATATTTCGCCAAAACTATGGAACTCGATTGGAGGATTGGAGCCGCCTATTTTGAATCACTTTTGATTGATTATGATGTGCATAGCAATTATGGCAATTGGATGTATGTGGCTGGTGTTGGCAATGACCCGAGAGATAGAACCTTCAACGTAAAACTGCAAGCTGAGCGCTATGATGCACATGGAAAGTATCAAAACCTTTGGCTACAGGAAACACTGTTTTGATTGCGCATTACTATAAAGACTTCAAACAACTATGAAAACATTACGACTCATTTTAGGCGATCAACTGAACCTTAAGCATTCATGGTTTAAACAGCCCAATGAAGAGGTTATGTATTGTCTGTTTGAAATGCGTCAAGAAACCGATTATGTTGTGCACCACATTCAAAAAGTAGTCGGATTTTTTGCTGCTATGCGACAGTTTGCAGAAGATCTTCAAGCCCAAAATCATGAGGTGATTTATTTTAAAATTAATGACCAGCAGAACACACAAAAACTTGTAGATAATTTAACATCAGTCATTGACAAATTTGATATAGCGCACTTTGAATACCAACATCCTGATGAATACCGGTTAGACGAACAATTACAATCGATTTGCAACAGCCTATCAATCACTTCCAAAGCCTATTCTACAGAACATTTTTACACACATCGTAATGATTTGTCTAATTTTTTCAAGGGCAAAAAGCAATATGTCATGGAAAATTTCTACAGAGATATGCGGAAAAAACATGATATTCTGATGGTTGCTGGTCAACCCGAAGGTGGCAAGTGGAATTTTGATAAAAGTAATCGAAATAAATGGAAGGGTGACGAACAAATTCCGACTTACAAACAGTTCAAGACCGATGTTTCTGATGTAGTTACAGACATTGAAAAAGCAGAGATCAAAACCATGGGACGTTTTGAAACCAAAACTTTTGGGTATCCCATCACTCGAAAACAAGGATTGGAACAACTGAAATATTTTTGTGAAGCGCTGCTCATTCACTTTGGCGATTATCAAGACGCGATGCATACCAATGAAACCTATTTGTTTCATTCCCGATTATCGTTTGCTATGAATCTCAAGCTGATCTCACCCAAAGATGTGGTGAATACAGTGCTCAACTATTATCACAGTCACAAGAAAGACATTGACATCTCACAAGTGGAAGGTTTTGTGCGTCAAATTATCGGGTGGCGCGAATATATGAGAGGCATGTATTGGATGCGGATGCCAGAATTCAAATTAGAGAATGCCTTGGAAAACAAAAATACATTGGCTGATTTTTTCTGGACCGGCAATACCAAAATGAATTGTCTCAAACATACCATCAACAACTCACTTGATAATGGTTATGCACACCACATTCAGCGTTTAATGGTTACCGGCAATTACGCGCTACTCACACAAACTGATCCAGATGCAGTAGACAATTGGTATTTAGGTATTTATGTGGACGCTGTTGAATGGGTACAATTACCCAACACACGTGGAATGAGCCAATTTGCTGATGGCGGAAAAATTGCCACTAAACCCTATGTGTCCTCAGGGGCCTACATCAACAAAATGGGCAATTATTGTGACGCCTGTCATTACAACAAGAATAAAAAAATAGAAGATGATGCCTGTCCATTTAATAGTTTGTATTGGAATTTTCTGGATGACAAACGTCAGTTTTTAGCTAATAATTTCCGAATGAAAATGATGTATAGTGTTCTGGATAAAATGAAACCTGAAGATTTACATCAATTAAAAAATAAAGCACAACATATTATAAACAATCAAAATGATTACTGACAAACCACATATCAACCTCGTTTGGTTAAAGCGCGATTTGCGTTTGGAAGATAATGAGGCCATTTTTAATGCATTGGCTTCAAACAAACCTGTGCTGTTACTTTACGTTTTTGAGGAATTATTGATGGATGACGAACATTACAGCCAACGCCATTGGGATTTTGTCAAACAATCTTTGGTCGATTTGAATGCCCGTTTAAAATCTTATAATTCCAAAGTACTGATAGTACAATCTGATATGATTGCGGTGGTCAACCAACTGTTGAATACCTATTACATTTCTGATGTTTATTCACATCAAGAAACTGGCATTTTAGTGACTTATGAACGTGACAAAACCTTTACACGTTTCTGTAAAAACAATTTAATTACTTGGCATGAAAATATTCATAACGGTGTGCAACGCGGACTCAAGGATCGCGATCAGTGGATTGAACGATGCAATGCCTATTTTGAAATTGAACCATTGACTTTCGCACCAAAACCTGATCAATTAATCAGTAAGGAAGCCATTGAAAATTTGGAACACCTTTTTCATATACCATCGCTAGAGACCAATCCTGAGTTACCCTTTCAGAAAGGCGGACGTACGATGGGCTTAAAATATCTCGACTCCTTTCTTGAAGGCCGTTATGAAAATTATATGTTCCACATCTCCAAACCTGAGTTGGCGCGCAAAGGATGCAGCCGCATTTCTCCTTACGTCTCTTGGGGAAATCTGTCCATTCGAGAAGTCTATCATAGCGCTTACCACTTAAAGAAAACAGTGCAGAGCAAAAAACCACTCGAAGCTTTTATGTCACGATTGCGTTGGCAAGCCCACTTTATCCAGAAATTTGAAATGGAGCACACCATGGAAGAGGCCAGCATTAACAAGGGATTTCATAAGTTAAAAAAAGAAATTTCAGACACCTATCAAGAGGCCTGGAAAACAGGGTATACGGGATTTCCGCTCATTGATGCCTGCATGCGTTGCCTTAATGAAACAGGATATCTCAATTTTAGAATGCGTGCTTTGGTAGTATCCTTTTTTACCCATAATTTATGGCAGCCTTGGCAAGAAGCCACCACACATTTATCCCAAATGTTTTTGGATTTTGAACCGGGAATCCACTTTCCGCAACTGCAAATGCAAGCTGGAGAAACAGGAACAAACATTGTGCGTATCTACAACCCTATAAAAAACAGTTATGAGCATGATCCTGAAGGCAGTTTTATCAAAAAATGGGTGCCTGAGTTGAAAGAGCTACCACTTCATTTTATACATGAGCCCTATCTTATGACCGAAATGGAACAAGGTTTCAACAATTTCAAATTGGGAGAAGACTATCCAAACCCCATCGTAGATATTCAAGAAACACATAGAAAAGCTAGTGATACCCTCTGGAACCTTCGTACCAATAAAACCGTACGCAAGGAATCTGAACGGATTATCAAAAAACACACTTTGCCCAATAGAAAGCTTACTTAAAAGTATGGGTTGTGAACTATTCCCTTCGTTTTGATCCATTACACAAAGCGTTGATTGGTAATGTTTAGGCCGTTCTCCAACAAGCTTGTGGGCTCTAGAATTTTTTCAAAAAGTTCATGGCAGTTCGCAATAGCTATTTAAATTATGGAGTATCACCCTAGTGGCTAATGTTAATTATTGTTTAATGTTTTATAATAATCCTTAAACAATCATATATAATCCTTACATTTATACTATGATACTGGATACGACACATGCAAATAAAGATCAGACGCAACTTATCAACGATTTGGTAGGCAAACCTTTTGGTTTGATGCAATCCATAAAAATGAAGGGCATCGGCTCCAAACGAATGATGATTGCTGACGTGAGCCCAAACATGAAACATTATCTTAACAGCATTGACGACATCAATTACGCCAATTTAGAGCTGCGTCCAATAGGGGTCCTGATTAGAATAAATAAAGGTCTTAAAAATTACACATGGGTGATTCCTTACTATCAGTTGGTCATTTACAAAACAAATGGTAGCAGCATCCACGCTCAAGGAAAATTTATCCAATTTAGACAGAACACCACCTTTAAAGAAAATAAAGCTTTTTTTGATAAGCTTTTAGATGAAAAAGTAAAGTATGAAGCCGAATTTAACATCCTTCCATGACCCTTACAGAACAACATATTGACCGGATTATTGAAATGGCTTGGGAAGATCGTACACCTTTTGAGGCCATAACATTTCAATTTGAACTTTCAGAACAGGATGTGATTGCATTAATGCGTCGTGAAATGAAACCGAGCAGTTTTAATATGTGGCGAAAGCGCGTACAGGGCCGAGCCACGAAACATCAAAAATTAAGAACATTTGAAGAAGGCCGTTTTAAATGCTCACGACAAAAACAGATTACCCATAACTCAATATCAAAACGTTAACACTGCTTTGCTTTGTAAGATGAGTTTACAGAGACAGCATTTATAAAAGACACATATGATTACGGAAAAAGAATTACAACCACACAAAAACAAGTATCACCTAAATGGATTCAGTATTGAAGATATTGGTGACGACCATTTATTTACTGGGCTGGAAACACCGCTAAAACCTGACGCCTTTAAAATGTCTGATACAGATAAGAAGCAGCGAATTGCTGTTTTATTTGAGGAAATAATGGATGTGATGGGATTGGATTTAACTGACGACTCTTTGAAAGGCACACCAGATCGTGTTGCTAAAATGTATATTGATGAGATTTTTTCAGGCTTAAATCCTGCAAACAAACCAAAAATTGCTTTGTTTGACAATAAGTATCAATACAATCAAATGTTGGTGGAGAAAAATATTACCCTCTACTCCAATTGTGAACATCATTTTGTGCCTATTTTTGGTAAAGCACACGTCGCTTATATCTCTTCTGGAAAAGTGATTGGCCTCTCAAAATTGAATAGAATTGTTCAATATTATGCCAAACGTCCGCAAGTACAGGAACGTTTGACCAACCAAATTGCAGAAGAACTAAAACACATTTTAGGAACAGAAGATGTTGCTGTTATTATTGATGCGAAGCATTTATGCGTTTCATCACGAGGGATAAAAGATGAATCTTCTGCAACGGTTACCTCCTATTACGGTGGAAAATTCGGCACACCAGAAAAAATTGCTGAGTTGCAAAATTATTTAAAAGATTAAGATTATGGATATCATTGACGAAGCACTCGAATTTGAACAACGTAAACTAAAATCACTTTCCACAAGTGATAGAATCGAAATTTCCAGAAAAGCCAAAACTCTGATTTTAGGCCTGAATGAAATTTACAAACGCAAGAAAGATGAACAAATTATGGACATCATGAAGCGATTGACAGCTATAAAACGCAAAGTCGAAAAACGACTTAACGGTAAACCTTTGATGGCATAATCATTTAAAGTGTTGGACTACGAGATATCGGTTAGTATTGAAAACTGTCAATAGTTAGCTGATATCTCATTATCCATGACTCTTGATACGTCTAAGCGTTACCAATTAATAAGAAAACTACATTCATGAAAACTATAATCATTGTTGGCGGCAGTAAGGGCATCGGCAAAGCCATCGCTCAAAAATTGCTTCCAACACACCATATTATTAATATTAGCCGAACGGAACCAGAATATACCCATGACAACTTGACGCACCATACCTGTGATATTTTGGAAGACGACTTGCCTGAACTTGATAAAGCTGACGGACTTGTTTATTGCCCAGGAAGCATTAACCTCAAACCAATTTCCAGATTAAGTTTGGATGAATTTAGGGCCGATTTTGAAATCAATGTGTTGGGTGCCGTCAAAAGCATACAGAAATATTTGGACATTTTAAAAAAGGGAGATAAACCATCCATTGTCTTATTCAGTACAGTGGCCGCAAAATTAGGAATGCCTTTTCATGCGAGTGTAGCGGCATCAAAATCTGGCGTTGAAGGCTTGGTAAAATCTTTAGGTGCTGAAATGGCAACCACCTTGCGCATCAATGCCATAGCACCTACAGTAACAGATACTGACTTGGCATCGAAATTACTTCGCAATGAAAAAATGATTGAGAACATTACGGAGCGCCATCCTCTGAAAAAATTTCTGAAACCAGAAGAAGTAGCTGATATGGCTGAATTTTTACTCTCTGAAAAAGCGGCTTCCATTTCAGGTCAGGTCTTTGAGTTGGACTGCGGAATTGTTACCTTTAAAATATAACGATGAATCCTTTTAAAATATTTATGGCAACATTAGCAACTCCGCAAGGAGACAAACCAAAAAACTTGAAATCATTTTACGATATAAAAATCAATAGCTTGAATGGAAAGCCCATTGATTTGAATGATTTTAAGGACAAATATGTGTTGGTGGTCAACGTTGCTTCAAAATGCGGATTTACATCGCAGTATAAAGATTTGCAAGACCTACACGAACTTTACAAAGATCAGTTAACCATTATTGGTGTGCCCTGCAATCAATTTGGCGGACAAGAACCGGGAGATGCTGATGCTATTACTTCTTTTTGTGAAGTAAATTATGGCGTATCGTTTTTGATGACAGAAAAAGTAGACGTCAAAGGAAAAAACCAACATCCGTTGTTTGCGTGGTTGACCGATAAGTCATTGAACGGAAAACATGATTCAACCGTAAAATGGAATTTTCAAAAATATCTCATTGATGGACACGGTAACTTTGTTGATTATTTCTTTTCGCTCACCAATCCGTCTAGCAAAAAAATCACAAACTATTTGAAATAGAAAGGTTAGGATTAGGTTATCAAATAATTTAAACACTAATCTTGAGGACTCATAAAAATGCCTCATAAAATTTCAGAACATACAGTACCGCTATAAATTTCAACTTAACACACAAAACGATGTTCGGACTATTCAAAAAAAAATCAGAAAAAGAGAAACTGCAAGAAAAATATGAAGCCTTGATGAAGGAATGGCACCGTTTATCTAGTATCAATCGTTCACAAAGTGATGAAAAATATGCTGAGGCTCAAAAAATTTTAGATACATTAGAGGCTATGAATTAAAACGAAATAGCACTTATGAAATTTTTGAAGCCATTCCTGATTTTTCTCATTATCAATTTTGGCGCTTTGGGCCTAGGTGTGCTATTAATGGGAGAAGCCGCCACTAGTGATTGGTATACCTCTATGCATCAAGCACCATGGACCCCACCGAATTGGGTTTTCGGGGCGGCATGGAGTTTTATAATGCTTTGCTTTTCAATTTATATGGCCCTGCTCTATCTCAAGCAGCCTTCTAAAAAGGTGATCACATTGTTTATTATCCAATTTATTTTGAATGTCTCATGGAATTTTGTCTTTTTCAATCAACATCTCATTAGCGCAGGGTTGGCAACCATAACAGCCTTAACATTTATTGTCACTGTATTTTTAGTGACCTATTTTCAGTTGATGAAATTTAAAAGCTTACTGATTCTGCCTTATCTTATTTGGATCTGCATCGCAACATCGCTCAACCTTTACATTCTGATTTATAATTAAAATAATTTCTATAAAGAAGATCCCCTCCAAACACTTTCCTAATTAGAGGGAATAAAACAAAATTTCAATGAAAATATACACGCTTCACAAAAAGCAAAAGCTGCCCATTAGTATTGAAACAGCTTGGGACTTTCTATCCGATCCAAAAAACCTCAAGACCATTACCCCAGAATATATGGGTTTCCATATTCTTTCAGGAGCTGATAGGCCAATGTTTGCAGGACAGTTGATCCAATACATTGTTACCCCAATTTTGGGCATTAAAACCAAATGGGTCACTGAAATTACCCAAAGCGTCAAAAACGAATATTTTGTGGATGAGCAACGCTTTGGACCCTATGCTTTATGGCATCACAAGCATTTTATAAAGGCAATTGATGGTGGCGTGGAAATGGAAGATGTTATAGATTATAAAGTTCCATTCGGAATTTTAGGACAATTGGTACATCCTATCATTGTGAAGCCTAAATTGGAAGAGATTTTTAACTATCGGACGAAAAAGTTAGAAGAAATGTTCGGTAAGTATTAACTTTAAAAGTTGAACATATGTGCAGGAAATTTAATTCCGATAATTTTCTCAACTTCAAATTCCTTTTTTTTTCATGACACAACCCATCACCATCTTTTGGTTTAGACGCGACTTAAGACTCGATGACAACGTAGGATTCTATGAAGCGTTAAAATCAGAACATCCAGTACTGCCTATTTTTATTTTTGACACAGAAATTTTAGACAAACTCCCTGAGGACGATGCTCGTGTCACCTTTATTTTTGAAACGCTTCAAAGCATGCGTACCACATTGCAAGAGGAACATGACAGTAGTTTGGCCATGTACCATGGAAAGCCATTAGAGATATACAGACAGCTCATCAAAACGTACAACGTTGCTGCCGTTTATACCAATCACGATTATGAACCATATGCCAAGGCTCGCGATGCTGAATTAGAGGAGTTGCTTACAGAACACGCTATTGATTTTAAGACCTTTAAAGATCAGGTCATTTTTGAAAAAGACGACGTTGTTAAAAAAGATGGTGATCCTTATGTGGTTTATACGCCCTATATGAAGGTTTGGAAGGAAAAGTTCAAAACGATTGATTTGGAGATTTTCTACACCAACTCGTATCTTGGCAACCTAATTAAAAATAAACGTCTGCCAAATTTGACTTTATCTGATATCGGTTTTAAGAAATCTTCTCAAGAGATCAAGCCTTACGATGTTACACCCACACGTATTCAAGAATACGAAAAAACAAGAAATTTTCCAGCACAGGATAGTACGTCCCGTTTGGGACCACATTTGCGTTTTGGCACAGTGAGCGTGCGTAAAATGATAAAAAAAGCCATTGCTGAACAAAATGAAATCTTTTGGCAAGAACTGATTTGGCGTGAGTTTTTTATGCAAATTTTGTGGCACTTTCCAAGAACGGTAGACGAGAGTTTTAAAACAAAATATGACCGTATTGAATGGCGCAATAATGAAGCAGAGTTTAAAAAATGGTGCGAAGGCAAAACTGGTTATCCGCTTGTAGATGCTGGGATGAGACAACTGAACAAAACCGGATTTATGCACAATCGCGTCCGGATGTTAGTAGGAAGTTTTTTATGCAAACACCTACTGATTGATTGGCGTTGGGGCGAAGCTTATTTTGCTGAAAAATTGCATGATTACGAGATGTCGAGTAACGTTGGCAATTGGCAATGGGTAGCCGGTAGCGGTGTAGATGCTGCGCCTTATTTCCGGATTTTTAATCCTACCACACAAATTGAAAAATTTGACAAAGATTTAAAATATATCAACAGGTGGGTACCTGAATTTCAAGAATTGACCTATCCTGAGAAAATGGTGGACCATAAAGAAGCACGAGAACGCTGTTTGGCAACCTATAAAAGTGCTTTGGATTAATTGTTCCTGCTTGTAAGATTGACTAAAGTTTCTGAATGGAAAGTGACATTTAGAATACCTATTAAAACGAAAAATACCCCAAGAATTTGAGGTATTTTTTATATTATAATTATGGTTTTATAAATTAACTCACTCTAGTAATCTTGGCACCTATCGCTCTCAAACGCTCATCAATCCGTTCATAACCACGATCAATTTGTTCGATATTATGAATGGTAGATGTGCCTTTTGCAGACAAGGCCGCAATCAGAAGTGAAATCCCCGCTCTAATATCTGGAGAAGTCATAGTGGTTGCTTTTAAAGAAGATTTAAAATCGTGCCCAATTACTGTAGCGCGATGTGGATCACAAAGAATGATTTTCGCACCCATATCAATCAGTTTATCTACAAAGAATAATCTGCTTTCAAACATTTTTTGGTGTACCAAAACGGCTCCTCTTGCTTGGGTGGCGATTACCAACACAATGCTCAACAAATCTGGTGTAAACCCAGGCCATGGCGCATCAGCAACGGTTAAAATGGAACCATCAATATAGTTCTGAATCTCGTACCCGTCTTTATGTGCAGGAATGTGGATATCTTCTCCTTTTCGCTCAATGGTAATGCCTAGTTTTCTGAATACATCTGGAATTTGTCCCAAATCATCCCAACTAACGTTTTTAATCGTCAATTCACTTTTGGTCATGGCAGCCAATCCAATCCAACTCCCAATTTCAATCATGTCGGGAAGCATTCTATGTTCCGTGCCTCCAAGTGCATCAACACCTTCAATAGTTAGCATATTGGAACCCACACCGCTAATTTTGGCGCCCATTCTGTTTAGCATTTTGCATAACTGCTGTAAATAGGGCTCACAAGCGGCGTTGTAAATAGTGGTTATGCCTTCAGCCAAAACGGCGGCCATTACAATATTGGCAGTTCCTGTTACGGACGCTTCATCCAATAGCATATAAGCACCTTTCAATCGGTCAGCTTCCACGCCGTAAAAATGGTCTTCACGGTTGTAACGGAATTTTGCGCCTAAACTGATAAATCCTTCAAAATGAGTATCCAATCTACGGCGTCCAATTTTATCGCCTCCTGGTTTCGGAATATATCCTTTGCCAAAGCGTGCTAAAAGCGGACCAACAATCATGATGGAACCACGCAAACCTTTGCCGTCTTCTTTAAATTCAGCCGATTCAAGATATTTCATATTGACTTCATCTGCCTTAAAAGTGTAAGAACCAGAACCAATTTTATTGATTTTGACTCCCAACTTCTCTAATAGAGAAATGAGCTTATTGACATCAATGATGTCCGGAATATTATGAATGGTGACGGTTTCTGGAGTTAATAAAACAGCACAAAGAATTTGTAATGCTTCATTTTTTGCACCTTGAGGTTGGATACTTCCTTTTAATTGATGACCTCCTTCAATTATAAATGTTGCCATGTATGGTTAGTAGCGTTTTCTGTTACGGTTGTTGGTATTGCTTTTTTTACTGTGGGTTTTCTTGTTGGTAGTAGGGGTATATTTCTTCTTATTTCGCATTAATGTAGAAACGTCAGATAAATCTTCATCCTCTTCCTTTAAGTTGATCTTTCCTCCAGACAATTCATACAAATGATGAAAAATAACATCGTCTTCAACGGTGTCTTTGTTCCAATTTAAGAAACATTTTTTCATGTGGTTGGCAATGGTATAGATCAACGCCTCCTTCAAATCACCTTCGTCCCAAGTGTTGGCAACATCAATCATCGTTTTGATATTATTGCCGTAAAAACGGTATTTAGGGAAATTTTGTGGGTATTTTAAAGGCTCAGGGTGTGCCTGCAACTCTTCTTTTAGTGGTTTTGGGTATGGAGAATCAACATCCAAATCAAAATCTGCCATAATAAACAGCTGATCCCACAACTTGTGTTGAAAATCTGGAACGTCTCTTAAGTGCGGTTGTAAGTTGCCCATTACAGAAATAATGGCCTTTGATACTTCATTGCGTTCTTCAACCGTTTGGCGCTCTTTAGCGTAATTGATCATTTTTTGTAAGTGTCTTCCATATTCAGGAATGATCAAATGTTCGCGCTCAGTATTGTATTCTAAATTGTCTATCAAAATATAAAATGTGTAGTATTAATTGTTATGCAGCGGAGTACGTTGTGCAAGTGTGCAAAATACGAAAAAAAATAAAGAAACTTTAATTGTGGTTTAAAAGTTTCGTAAAAAGACCATACTCCCTGGTTTTGAATGATTGAAAGTTTGTAAAAAAACACCAATCCTTATTATAATTCGGAATTAGAAAATTACAAACAACATCGTTAACGTGGCCGTTTTGATTCAATCGATGTGTTTTGGTCTACTCTCCCCTATGTGTCATCTATTTTCTCAAAGCTATAATGGAATGACGCCATCCACTTTTTCTGCAACTTCTTTATATTTTTCAATCACAATTTCTGGAGTCGGTATTTGAACATTGATGGAAACACTGGTATATTTTCCGTTTTTGGAAGGATTGGTTTTGATGACCGCGCCCATATTATCAAAAATAGATTCAATTGTTTGAATTTTCCCAGCTTCTGTTTGAACGATAAATTTATAAAGATATTCTGCAGGCCAGCTTGAGGTATCGTAAAGTTGAGACCTCAATTTATCGTAAAATTCATCTTGATTTTTTTCTGTGCTCATAGTAATTCTTATTCAGCCGTAAAGATACATTTTACTTTACATTTTTTAGTTCCTATTAAAATTACGATTTTTGTTGCCAAAACCTTGCCAAATTGAACACTAAAAAGATTGTTATTACTGGTGGCCCAGGAACTGGAAAATCATCAATTATAGAAGAATTAAAGCAAAGAGGACACCTCTGTTTTGATGAAATTTCGAGACAAGTCACCCTTGAGGCCAGGAAAAATGGGATAGAACAACTTTTTTTGACCCAACCCCTACTCTTTAGCCAAATGCTCCTAGAAGGGAGAGCCAAACAGTTTAAGGACGCTAATAACCATGAGAACGCTACTGTTTTTTTGGATAGAGGCTTGCCCGATGTGTTGGCATATATGGATTATTTTGGCAGCGATTACCCGGAAGACTTTGTCCATACCTGCCAAAACAGCACTTATGATGCGGTCTTTATTTTAACACCTTGGCAAGAAATCTTTCAAAGTGACAGTGTGCGTTATGAAACTTTTGAGCAGTCAGAAGTCATCCACCAACACCTCCTCAAGACCTATAAAAACTTCAATTATTATTTAATCGATATTCCTTTTGATACTGTAAAAAAACGGACAGATTTTATTATAGAATCCTTAAATTTATAGTGATGTCACACCCGATCACTATTTTAGAACGCTATTGGAACCATACCTCTTTCAGGCCTTTGCAAGAGGAGATTATTGAGGCCGTATTACATAATGAGGACACTTTTGCACTATTGCCAACGGGCGGTGGCAAATCTATTTGTTTTCAAGTTCCGGCCCTGATTAAAGATGGCATTTGTATTGTGGTCTCACCTTTGATTGCATTAATGAAAGATCAGGTTGATCAACTAAAGGCCAAAGGAATTAAGGCTATGGCCATTACCAGTGGTATTCCTTACAACACTTTAGACACGCTTTTAGACAACTGTATTTATGGCAATTATAAATTTCTATACCTGTCTCCAGAACGCTTACAGCAAACTTTGGTTCAGGACAGGATTCAGCAAATGCCAGTCAACTTAATTGCGGTAGATGAGGCTCACTGCATCAGCCAATGGGGCAATGATTTTAGACCTGCCTACAAAAATATTGATATTTTACGCCAATTGCACCCTTCAGTCAACATCATTGCGCTGACGGCAACGGCAAAACCTAAAGTGGTGCAAGAGATTATAACTGAGCTGGACTTTATGGCTCCTAAGATTTTTCAAGCCTCCTTTAAAAGACCAAACATCGCGTATATGGTTTTGGATACGCATGACAAGCACTACAAAATTGAACAAATCTTAGCAAAATATCCAGGTCCATCCATTATTTATACGAGAACACGCCGCGCTACATTGGAGGTTTTTTCATTTTTGGAATCGAAAGGTATTTCATCTACTTACTACCATGGCGGCATTAGCAACAAAGAAAAGAACGACCATTTAGAGCAATGGTCAAATAATCAGAAAACGGTTATGGTTGCCACCACAGCGTTCGGGATGGGCATTGACAAACCAGATGTCAAAACTGTCATCCATATTAATTTGCCAGAAAGCTTGGAAAGTTACTATCAGGAGGCAGGACGTGCGGGACGGAATGGTGAAAAATCTTTTGCTGTCATTCTCAAAAACAGCACAGACGAGCAACAATTGAAACATCAATTTTTGAGCACCTTGCCATCCGTGGATTTCATCAAGAAAGTATACCGCAAATTGTGCAATTATTTTCAGATTTCTTATGGTGAAGGCCACTTAACAAAGCATCAGTTCAATTTTAATGTCTTTTGCAAAACTTACGAATTTCCGACAAGTACTGCTTATAATGCAGTTCAAATATTGGATAGGAATAGTATCATAAGTTTGTCTCAACAGTTTAATTACCAAACCAAACTTCAGTTTTTAATCAGCAACCAAGCCTTATTCGGGTATTTGAACTCCCACAAATCCTATGAGCCCGTCATAAAAGCCATTTTAAGGACCTATGGTGGCATCTTTGAACATCAATTAAAAATCAATCTGACTTTGGTTTCTGAAAAAGCCATGATGCCTGAAGATCAAATTCTCAGTGTGCTCAGGCAATTAGAGAAAGATGGTGTGGTGGAATTTCACCATTCCAATACAGATTCTGAATTGACCTTTTTACAACCCAGGGAAGACGACAAAACCATTAATAGAATTGCCAATATTATTGAGCAGCAGCAGCGCCTAAAAGAGGATCAAATTGACGCGGTTATAGCCTATATTTCTGATGAAAACCATTGTAAAAGCATACAGCTTTTGGACTATTTTGGTGAGAAAAAAAGCACAGCTTGTGGGATATGTTCGGTATGTATTTCAAAAACATCAAAAAAGAAGCCATCTCAGTCCAAAAGCATTTCTTACCACATCATTTTACTCTTGGAAAATGAACCCTTAACCTCAAGAGCGCTGGTTGAGCAGTTGGATTATTCAGAAAAAGAACTCTTGGAAACGCTTAGGCTGATGCTCGCAAATAATATTCTAGAGGTAACAGCTAACAATTCGTATAAAATAAAACACACATGAAAAAGAATGCTTTAAGAATTGTATTTATGGGGACGCCGGAATTTGCGGTGGGCACTTTAAAATTGTTAGTCGAAAACAATTATAATATTGTGGGTGTTGTTACTGCCCCTGATAAACCAGCGGGACGTGGACAAAAACTGCACCAATCTGATGTGAAAACATATGCGCTCTCTAAAAATTTACGCCTTTTACAGCCCACTAATTTGAAGAATGACGATTTTTTAGCGGAATTAAAGTCACTAGAAGCCAATGTACACATTGTGGTAGCCTTTAGAATGTTGCCCGAAGCAGTTTGGAAAATGCCTGCTTATGGCACATTTAATCTCCACGCTTCCCTTCTCCCCGATTACAGAGGCGCTGCACCAATACATTGGGCGGTTATAAATGGCGAAGAACAAACAGGAGTTACGACTTTCTTTATTGATGACAAAATTGATACAGGTGCTATAATAATGCAGAAAGAAGTCGCTATTGATGCTGATGAAACTGTGGGCACGCTGCATGACACCTTGCAAAAAACAGGAAGTGAATTAGTTATTGAAACCTTAAAACTTATAGCGTCTGGAACTGTAAAAACCACGGTCCAACCCAAAATTGAGCAACCTAAGACCGCTTATAAACTTAATAAGGAGAATTGTCAAATTGATTGGAATGAAAATTTAGACCAAATTTATAATAAGATCAGAGGCCTGAATCCTTTTCCGGCTGCGTGGACGCATCTCAAAAATAATGATGAGACTTTAATGGTCAAATTGTTTGAAGTTGAAAAAGAAAAGATAGAACCATCAGAATCTATCGGAACACTAATTGCTACAAAAAACGACTTAAAAGTCGCAGTCAAAGATGGTTACATTCACATTAAAGAAATGCAATTGCCAGGAAAGCGAAAAATGGATATAAAGTCACTTTTGAATGGTTTTAATTTTTCTGTAGGGGACAAAATGCTGTAAACCCTTATGAACATTGATATTCCGAAAAAAGGGTTGAAATGGTTCGTCTTTATTAACAAATGGTCGAAGTTATTAACAATATTTTGCATTTCCCTTGCTATTACTTGCGTGAATGAATAATCCGTATAAATTTGTAGAAGGATTCAACAAATTGTTTAACCCAACTATTAATTAATAATTAAAAACTTTAATTTTATGAACAAAACAGATTTAATCAATGGAATGGCTGAAAACGCTGGAATAACAAAAGCTGCAGCAAAAAAAGCATTGGATTCTTTATTAACTGATATCGAAAGTTCTTTACAAAAAGGTGATAGAGTATCTTTAGTAGGATTTGGATCTTGGTCAGTTTCTAAAAGATCAGCAAGAGAAGGAAGAAACCCACAAACAGGTAAGACTATTAAAATCCAAGCTAAAAACGTCGTAAAGTTTAAAGCTGGTTCTGATTTGAGCGGTGCTGTAAACTAGTAACTTACTAAATATATTAAAAAGTCTACTCCATTGAGTGGACTTTTTTTTTGCTATTTCTCAACAAATTTATTGGATTTTTAGAAAATATGTTTTAGATTTATTTCTAAATCATGATTTATGATTACAATAAAACCCAAAAAAGGACATCTATTAATAGCTGAACCTTCCATTATCGGAGACACTTCTTTTAATCGTTCCGTTGTTTTATTAGCAGACCATACCAGTGAAGGTTCCATCGGTTTTATTTTAAACAAGCCCTTGAAATATAATTTGAGAGATCTGGTTCCCGGCACTAAAGCATCTTTCAAAATTTACAATGGTGGTCCTGTTGAACAGGACAATCTATATTTTATACATAAAGTTCCTGACCTCATACCAGAAAGTATCGAGATTTCATTAGGTATTTACTGGGGAGGAGATTTTGATGTAGTTTTGTCACTTATCAATCAAGGCAAGATTAAAGCCTCTGATATTAGATTTTTTCTGGGTTATTCAGGATGGGAACCTTTTCAACTGGAAGAGGAACTCGAAACAAATTCGTGGATTGTAACTGAAAACGTTTATAAAAAATCCGTCATCGAGAAAAAAGACAGCAGCTTTTGGAAAGAAAAAATGCTCGAATTGGGTGGTGATTACAGTATCTGGTCCAATGCTCCTGAAAACCCTAGCTACAATTAGGAGAGTCTTATTTTTGTATTTAATTTTTCCAACAACAATTTCGAAACGTCAATTGTAAACTCTTTTTTCCTGTACTTCGTAACAGGCTGGATACCGATAATAACGTTCGTTATAAATAATTCGTCGGCTTTTTGCAGTTCAAACGGAGAAATTGCGGTCTCCTCAAGGGTGTAACCCTCAAGTTTTGTCACAAGTTCCATAATTTGCTTTCTCATAATCCCTTTAAGACAGCCTTCCGATAAAGGTGGGGTTTTAATTACTCTATCCTTAACTAGGAACAGATTTCCGCTTAAAGCCTCCACCACCGTTTTTTCAGTATTCAAGAGAAAACACGTGTCAAAATTATTTTCTTTGGCAAAGATACTTCCCAAAACATTGATACTTTTATTGTTGGTCTTTAAGGTTGATAACAAGCCAGGAGCTATATAATAATCCTTAAAAAGCTCCACGGTATAAGCGTTGTGGTTTAAGCTGTAGAAATCAGATGCCAATCGCTCTGAAATGATGTTATAGGCAATATCATTAGACAAGGGACGATATTTTCCGCCTTCTATGCGGTGCACGTTGATACGCACCCTAGATGTCGCCTTCAACAATTGATTGGCTTCAATAGTTTTCAAAATTTCACTCTCAAGAAACTCCATGGTAAAATTCATAGGAATTTCCATTCGCATGATGCGCATAGAGGCCATTAACCTGAAGTAGTGATCTTCCCAGAACAACACTTTTCCATGAACCACCTTTAATGTTTCAAAAAGCGCATCGCCATAGGCGTATCCTCTGTTTTCAATTGACAATAAATTAGAAGAAGAATCGTGGAGTGTTCCGTTAAAATTAACCATAAAAAAAGTCTCGAAGTTTTGAAAAAAAATCGAGACAAATATACCATTTAAAAAAGAGTCTTCCTAAGCAGATCCTAAAACCTGTTTCAAATCGGAGATTTGATTTTCCCAAAGCATTTTAGCTTCATCTATTTCATCTTCATCAATAAAATCAGTCACAATGATAGAAACATCCTTAGTGATTTCATCCACTTGTATTCTAATTTCAAAATAATAGGACTGGCCATCTTCGTCATCATTCATCCATCTGAATTTGATACGTTCTCCGCTCTTTTTACTCAATAATTTTGCCTTCTCCTCACTATCGTTCCAGATAAACGTAAAAAACTCTCCACGAGAGTTGACGTTGTCAGCAAACCACTCAGATAAACCTGAAGGCGTCGAGATATATTGATATAAAAGTTGGGGAGATGCTTGAATTGGAAATTCCATTTCAAATTTAATTTTTTCTTCCATAGATTATTTTGTTAGCCCGCTCAATATATAATTAATTGTTTAGTTTAAAAACAAATTAATGAAAAATAATTTTATCTGGTTTTTAATGGTCTTAATGTTTGTGGGCATTAATTTTGTTTTTATATTTGCAGCCTCAAATTATGGCGAGGTAGCTCAGTTGGTTAGAGCGTCGGATTCATAACCCGGAGGTCAGGGGATCGTGCCCCCTTCTCGCTACTTGATAGTCAGGCAGTTACACAAATTTGTAACTGCCTTTTTTATACCAGGTACAACATAGGTAAAACATTAACATTTTTTAACATATTGATTATCAATTTGCAACAATTCAATTGAAATAATATTGTGAGCATTTAAGCACTTGCCGCAATAATAATATAGGTTGGTTAAGTCGTGATAATTATTTATTGAAAAATGTATTCTAACATTCCTGACCGGTATCATTCAATTTGTATCAAAACTTATGATACATTACTAAATTTCTGAATTCCCTTGTGGTACATAAGAAAAAAACTGTTGAATCAGTCCTAATTGTAATTATAAGTTTTATGAATAAATAAAAATTATGACAAAGAGGATTTGTTATAATTAAGCAGACATTACGTTGTGTCTCGAACAATCTATGACTTTTCATTATGGTAAGTAACTTAATTTCTCCGTTGATTCCGAACACATGGTTACTTTGTTGAATTCCAATTAATATCGAAATTCAAATACTTAGTTTTCCAAAGTTCAGTGAAATACTATTAATAATTTAACTAATAATCATTCAATTTTCTAAGATAATAAGACGGATAAATCCCAGTTTCATGATAAAAGGCCTACTTGCGTTCGGATTGACAAATACAAAGCCTTTTCCGTTTAAGCCTCCCACATAATCCAGCTCTGTACCTATTAAATACAAAAAGCTTTTTTTGTCAACGGCAATCTTTATTCCTTTGTCTTCAAAAATCTTATCGGTTTCTGCAATAATAGTATCGAACACGAGCTTGTAGGTAAGGCCTGAACAACCACCACCATCAACACCTACGCGAATAAATGTTCCTTCGGGGCTATTTTCATTTGCTATTAAACTTAACGCGTGTTGTTTTGCGTTTTCTGAAACTGTTATCATTTGGTTTTTTATTAATTGTTATAATAATTCTCTATTTTTCTATTGTTATTTCTTCAAATAAACTTTGGAAAGTAACTGTAGCTTCTTTTTCACCATTCGATAAATCGGCAAGCGTTATCTTATCTAATAGCTTATCAATTGCGGATTGCACTATGGTCCAAAGCGAACGAATAGAACAATCTGTAGAATTGCTGGCATATTTTCATTACGCCTGTGTGATTGATACAAAATTCTTGATCAAACAAACGCCCACTTAAAGCTTTCAAAATATCGTTTACAGTTATATTAGCCGCAGGTCTGGCAAGTACATATCCTCCAACATGTCCTTCAGTGCTGTTAATCAATCCCTCTATGCGAAGTATTCGGGTTAATTTAGAAACATTGGGTTTCGATAATCATTCCGCTTCACTAAGCTGAGGGATGCTCAAGCCAGTCTGATGCTTACATTTTGCAATCCGCACCAATATTCTTAAGCCGTACTCGTCCTGTGCTGTTATTTTCATTGTTTAAAAGTTTTAATACTAGATTTTATGGTGATTAAAATAAACCTACAAGACATATGTATGCATTGTTTTTTTAATCTATACTAAAAAGTATATATTAATCTGTACTAAAAAGTATATAAAAAAGCAGCTTAGTCTTCCTAGAAATACTGTAGCGAAGTATATAGCGCTATAATGAGCCAAATGTTCGATTGGATCTTGATTAATAGCAAAAAAGGTCGCCT
>NZ_LZRN01000046.1 GCF_001678675.1 Gelidibacter algens | reverse complement strand
AATTGAGTTACACACTTACGTGCTGTTTTATTACTTGTTGATATATCGGTTTTTTGGCGACCATTCTTTCAATGGTTTTGTGAAAAATGGTTTCTTTGAACTGTGACCTGTTTATCCTAAAACAGAACTCATCGAAATATCTCTGTACATGCCATTTGCTTACATGTGTTGGAATTGCCCTCAACCAAGATTTCAGCTGCATTATAACAATATGCATTTCCTTGAAGTTCTTGCCGCCTGCACTGTATTTCTGTTCAATATTATAGTCTTTCATCAACGGTGCATACCCTCGCCATTTATCTGTTACCACTTTGGCGGTCGTACTGATATGCTCTTCGAAGATTGGCGTCAGGGATCTCGCTGAATAATCCTCGATCGATCTTACGTAGACCCTTTTGATTTTGTGCTTTTTGTCTAGCTCCACCGCTATCACTGCCTTTTTCTTCTTGGAGTCATAGCTCCGGCCCTGTTTGCCCTCTTCTTTTCCACCAACCGTGAATTCATCCACATGGACAATTTCCGACAATGGATATTGCTGGCTGCTCTGCATGGCTATCCTCACCTTCTGCATAAAATACCAGGCAGTTCCCTGTCGGACATCGAAGCGCTTCCCCATCTGGACACTTGACACGCTCTTCGTGCTGGTGGCCATCTCGAACACGATGCAGAATGCCTTATGGAGCCCGAACTTAACTTTGTGGAACAATGTATTTGCCGTGGAGCTCTCCACATGCTGACAGTTATAACATTGATAGGTGTATCCCGCTTTTGCACATCCTTTGGTGTGTCCACATTTCATACATTTAAAACCATCCTGCCATTTTATTTTAGCCAAATAAGCCTTGCAGGAATCATCATCCGGCAATTCTTTTACAAAGTTCAGTATATTTTGACCCTTAAACACATCCATAATCATTATATTTATTGGGCGCAAGATACAGAACTTAAATGATTAACTCAATTAATTAATTTGTAGTATCAATTGGCATTACAGCATTGTCAGTAGCAGGTTTGGTTGGTACAGGGATGCTTGTTGCTGCATCAGTGTCCAACGCTTTAGATTCTGCAGTACCAGTAGCGCCATCAATTGCGACATTGGATACCAAGATCAGAGCTAATAAAACAGTTGCTAAGACCCAAGTGCTTTTATCTAAAAAGTCTGTTGTTTTTTTTACTCCGCCTAATTGTTGTGTGCCACCACCACCAAATGATGAAGACAATCCGCCTCCTTTTGGATTTTGAACCATAATGACAACCACCAATAAAAAAGATACAATGATAATAAGGACTAAAAATATTGAAAACGTACTCATGTGCTATTTGGTATTATTTGCTTGTAATTGTTTTACCGCTTTAATTTGGTCTGCAAAGAAACCACTTTTTTCTGGATATTTCAAAATTAAAATTCTATAAGATTGAATTGCTTTATCATAATTTTTTTGCTCCAAATAGATGCGCGCTAAAGTCTCTGTCATTAGGCTATCATTCTGTACCAATTGGGTTTGGGCCAGGTTAATGGTTGGCTTTACGTCTTTAACAGGTGCAATTTTAGGATTGGAAGTGATGAATTTATCAATTAAATCAAATTTTCTTTCAAGTGCAGATTCAAGTTTGGGTTCCTGAAGTGATGCCTCAGGTTGTGTCTCCATGTCATTGTTAGCTTCTTCAGTCTCCCTTTCTATAGGCTTAAAACTGGTTATTTTTAACCATTGTGTAAATGAGTGGGTTTCGTTTTTGTCAAAATCCAAAGGTTTACCAATGTTCAATTGTTCTTCAGGAGACGACTGAATGTTTTTGACATCGACATTTATAACGGGATTAATGTGAGATTCTTCTGAGGGATTGGTGGTAGAAACTGGTTTTTCTTCAAATAAATTGGGATCAAGAACCCCTGCGCTGTCTTCGATTTGTTGTTTTAAAACATCATCTATAGTCACACTTTTGCCAACAGAAATATCGTTAGCGTCCTTGATCTCAATACCTTTTAGAAGTTCAGTATTTTGTTTGATCAAGTTGGAAATCTCATTTTGATTAAACGCATCTGACGTGATAAAATCAAAAAGAATACTTCTATCTGTTGTGTAGGCTGCTGTAATTCTAAGCTCTTGATTGTACTTAAAACTTTCTTTCGTTCTTAAGCCCTTTAGATGCAATGCCCTTGCAGGCTGAAAATAGGGATATCTCGCTACAATGTCGCCCATGTTTGCAGTGTGAACCGTATTCAGTTCTTCAGGGTGGGTGAGTAAGTGTGTAAATTCCTGTTTGTTCACGTTATAAAATTACCATTTGCCCAGAGTGGCATTTAAAATATCTTGTGTAATTCGTTCAAAAATTTCAGCAATGGCCTGATCCCTTTGAGCACCTACCAATTGCGCCGTCGCAGGATAGTCATAGAAAAACGAAAATTGCTGATTAATATCACCATCGGGATTGTTCGTGTCATAAAAACGTACAAATACCCCAATGGTCAATCTGTTTTGGGCCGCAGTAATGTCGGCGGTTGCAGTGGTTGGAGAAATACGGTACTCTGTGATCTCACCTTCGTAAATGATATCGCCTCCAGAGGTTACTAATTGCAGGCTGGTTTGATTTTGGATGATATCAGCCAATGCGTTTGTGAAAGTGCGCTCCAATCCTGGCTCAATAAGCGGGGCATCATTTTGGAAATAATTAACTTGATAGGTCGTTGTTCCTGCTGGTAAAGAAATACCTGTAAAGGAATAATTACCACAGCCAGAGAGTAGGCCAAGGCTAAATAAGAGCACTAAAATTTGAAACTTTTTCACGTCTGTTTTTATTGGGTAACGATGGCTTATAAATCGTATTGTTTAATTTTTCTATAGAGGGTGCGTTCGCTGATGCCGAGTTCGGCCGCAGCCAATTTACGTTTGCCTTGATGGCGTTCTAGGGATTTTTTAATCAATTCCAGCTCCTTGTCATGTAAAGATAGGGTTTCTTCTTCTTCAACTTCTTCAGCAAAATGATACTTGTCATTAGATTCATCAATCGCTTCAGACAGTTGGTTCATTTTCTCTGGAATGGACAACACTTCTAAATCTTCAATGCTCTCTTCGTAATCCTCATCTTCCTCATCACCATATATTTTTTGGATCAGGCCTTCGTTTTTCTTTTGAATATCGTTGGCATTCCCACTTTTCATGAGTTCCATAGTGAGTTTTTTTAGATCGTTCAAATCACTCTTCATATCAAAAAGTACCTTGTAGAGAATTTCGCGCTCACTGCTAAAATCACTATCACTTTTTGAACCTTTGATAACAGCGGGGAGGTTATCACCCTGACTTGGCAAATAGCCTTTCAAAGTTGCTGCACTAATGGTTCTGGTTTGTTCCAACACTGAAATTTGCTCCGCAGCATTACGTAATTGTCTGATATTCCCGTTCCATCTATTTTTTAGAAGGACTTCTACTGCATCCTCCGTTAATTTTATGGTAGGCATCTTGTATTTGAGTGCAAAATCACTGGCAAATTTTCGAAATAACAAATGAATATCCTCTTTTCGATCACGTAGAGGTGGCAAATGGATGTCAATGGTACTCAGTCGATAATAGAGATCTTCCCTGAATTTGTCTTTTTTAATGGCCTCAAACAAATTGACATTTGTAGCGGCCACAATGCGGACATTTGTTTTCTGGACCTTGCTGGAGCCGACTTTTATAAATTCGCCATTTTCAAGAACACGCAGCAATCGTACTTGTGTTGTTAACGGAAGTTCTCCTACTTCATCTAAAAAAATAGTGCCACCATCGGCCACTTCAAAATAACCTTCCCGAGTTTGGGTGGCGCCTGTAAATGCACCTTTCTCATGGCCAAAAAGTTCACTATCAATAGTGCCCTCAGGGATTGCGCCACAGTTGACGGCAATATACTTGCCGTGCTTGCGATGGGATAATTGGTGTATGATTTTAGGGAGGCTTTCTTTACCTACACCACTTTCTCCAGTGACCAATACTGAAATATCCGTTGGTGCAACCTGAATTGCTTTTTCTATAGATCGGTTGAGTTTTGGGTCATTCCCAATAATCCCGAAGCGTTGTTTTGTGGCTTGAATGGATTCCATAGGCCTACTAGACCCCGAAGGGCGAATTTAAAATGTTATATAGGTGTAAAATACTCATAATCAATTAATGGGTTTCAAAGAAGTAACTCGTTTTAATAAGATAGAAAATCGCAACACATACCATTTTAATATTAGGTGGCTATTGGGCTAGCTTCACCAATCAAGGTAGCGCTGGTGCAATCTGTAATAGTCACGTTTACCAAATCGCCAATTTTATAGTGTTGCTTTGGGAAAACTGCCACGATATTCTGTGAGGTTCTTCCGGACCATTCTTTATCTGATTTTTTGGATTCACGCTCAATTAAAACCTCTACGGTAGTATTCAAATACCCTTTCGTCCTAAGTTCACTATGTTTTCTTTGGAGTTGGACAATATCATCCAAACGTCTTTTTTTGACTGCTTCAGGAACATCGTCTTCCAATTTTCGTTCCGCCATGGTTCCGGGGCGTTCAGAATAGGTAAACATATAGCCAAAGTTATATTTTACATAGTCCATTAAACTCAGGGTATCTTCATGGTCGGCTTCGGTTTCTGTTGGAAAACCTGCAATCATATCTTGAGAAATGGAACAATTGGGTAAGATGCGTCTGATATTATCGATCAATTCGAAATATTGCTCACGGGTATGTAAACGGTTCATTTCCTTTAAAATGCGATTGCTGCCGCTTTGCACAGGCAAGTGGATGTGGTCACAAATATTTTTATACTTGGCCATGGTTTCAATAACATCCAGGGTTAAATCCTGTGGATTGGAGGTTGAAAAACGAATCCGCATTTTTGGTTGTGCTTTCGCACATAATTCCAATAAATTGGAAAAACTGGTGGCCGTCGCTTTCTGGATGTCGCTCGCTTTCTCGAAATCTTTTTTCAAGCCGCCGCCATACCATAAATAGCTATCTACATTTTGGCCCAAAAGTGTAATTTCTTTGTATCCCTTGCTCCAAAGATCATTGACTTCTTCTAAAATACTTTGCGGGTCACGGCTGCGTTCCCGTCCGCGGGTAAAAGGCACCACACAAAACGTACACATATTGTCGCAACCACGAGTGATGGACACAAAAGCGCTAACGCCATTGCTATTTAATCTGACAGGTGATATATCACCATAGGTTTCATCTTTACTTAAAATAACGTTGATGGCGTCTCTACCTTCTTCAACTTCTGCCAATAAATTGGGAAGATCTTTATAGGCATCAGGGCCAACAACCAGATCTACAATTTTTTCTTCTTCAAGAAATTTGCTTTTCAAACGCTCAGCCATGCAGCCCAAAACACCAACCTTCATTTTAGGGTTGATACGTTTTACAGCATTATATTTTTCCAATCTTTTACGAACGGTTTGCTCGGCCTTATCCCGAATGGAACAAGTGTTTACCAAGACCAAATCCGCTTCTTCGAGTTTCTGGGTCGTATTGTATCCTTCTTTATGTAAAATGGACGCCACAATTTCACTGTCACTAAAATTCATGGAGCAGCCATAACTTTCAATAAAAAGTTTCCGGGTATTTTCTTTTTTTGCTTCGAGGGCAAGAGTTTCTCCCTGCTTGCTTTCGTCAATAAATTTCTCCATAAGTTTTTGAAACGTCTGTAGTTTAATATGTAGGTCTTCATTAAAAGACAGCTGCAAAGATAGGATTATTTTAACGGCTGTGACAAAGTGACAGTGTTTAAAAATGTTTTGATAATGTTAAAAATTATAGTTTCTTTGACGACCAATCAACTAAATTAAATATAATGACACCAACTGAATTTCAGTCAAAAATCGCCAATGCAAGAGCATTGGATTTTGGAACCATTTTTAACCAATCTATTGAACTGTTCAAAAAGAGCTGGCTGCAAGGGTTCTTGATGCAGTTATTTGTAGTGATCTTAATGCTGCCTTTTATCATCATATTATATGTACCACTCTTTATGTCTCTTGCGGCACAATCAGAATCTGGGCAGGTAGATCCAAACGCTATGAACAGCTTCTTTGCTGGGCTGTCTATAGTGTACATTTTGATGTTTATTATCGGGATTTTAGTTATCGGTGCCATTCAAGTATCTCTCAACGCTGCATTTTTTAGAATTTTGAGAAATCTGGATGAAGGGCGTGAGGTCAAAACTTCTGATCTCTTCTATTTTATGAAAGGGGAATACTTTGGTAAAATTTTACTGTTAATGTTGGTCACGATATTGATTTCCATTCCTGCTGCCTTATTATTCTATTTACCATTAATTTATGTGATGGTGCCGCTTTCATTTTTCGCCATTGTTTTTGCCTTCAACCCAGAATGGTCCATTGGAGATATTGTAAGTTCAAGTTTCAGATTAGGCAATAATAAATGGATGTTGACTTTCGGGTTACTTGTGGTTTGTTATATAATAATGATGATTCTTACTGTGATGACTTGCGGACTTGGGAGTTTGTTTTTGGCGCCTTTTATGTTTCATCCAATTTATTACATATATAAAGGTACAGTTGGTTTTGAAGATTTGAGTGAATTGAATCAAATTGGTGACAGCGAGGTGTTTTAACCAAAATTTGAGTAAATGGTATATCCGTTTTTAGCAGATGCCCTAAACTTGTATTTCTAACACTAATATCAAACGTGGATTTACGTATCTGCAGGTGCACTTTTTGAAATAAGAAATTAACAATCCATTTTTAAGAGCCATACGCTCTATTAAAAAAGCCTGACTATTCAGGCTTTTTTTGTTCCTGTTCTTCACTCGTTAAACTGCATATAAAAGGGCCTAAATTTTTTAAATTAGGTTGAATAATTTTTTTTCATATACATTTGTAGCCACAAAAAATCTGATATGGCGAAGAACCTAGTAATTGTTGAGTCTCCTGCAAAGGCTAAAACTATTGAGAAATTTTTAGGAAAAGAGTATAAGGTAGAGTCCAGTTTTGGACATATTGCCGATTTGCCTTCCAATGAATTGGGGGTAGATGTTGATGGCGATTTTAAACCAACCTATGAAGTTTCCAAAGATAAAAAAGCGATTGTAAAAAAATTAAAAGACTTAGCAAAGGGAGCCGATATGGTCTGGTTGGCAAGTGATGAGGATCGTGAGGGTGAGGCCATTGCCTGGCACTTGGCTGAAACTCTAAATTTGGATAAAGCGAAAACCAAGCGTATTGTGTTCCATGAGATTACTAAAACAGCCATCTTAAAAGCGATTGAAAACCCCCGTGATATTGATTACCATTTAGTAGATGCGCAACAGGCACGTCGTGTATTGGACAGGATTGTAGGGTATGAATTATCTCCCGTATTGTGGCGTAAGGTAAAAGGCGGACTTTCAGCAGGGCGTGTACAGTCGGTTTCTGTTAGGCTGATTGTCGAGCGTGAAAGAGACATCCAAGGCTTTACCCCGGAAGCGTCTTATAGAATAGATGCTGAATTTTCCAATGAAGAAGGGCAGACGTTCAAGGCAAAACTTCCTAAAAACTTTGCAACCAAAGAAGAAGCTTATAAGTTTTTAGAATCTAATGCTACAGCCTCCTTTAAAGTTGCTGAGTTAGATAAAAAGCCAGCTAAAAAATCGCCAGCGGCACCATTTACAACCTCTACGTTACAGCAAGAGGCGTCCCGTAAACTGTACTTTTCAGTATCGAAAACCATGACTATGGCGCAACGCTTGTATGAAGCGGGTTTGATAACCTATATGAGAACAGACAGCGTCAACTTATCTGATACAGCACGTAAAGGTGCGCAGGCAGAGATTGAGGAAGCTTATGGTTCAAAATATAGTAAACCACGTAACTATAAAGGTAAAAGCAAAGGCGCTCAGGAAGCGCATGAGGCTATAAGACCTACTGATTTTTCTATGCACTCTGTTCAAATTGACAGAGATCAAGCAAGACTCTATGATTTGATTTGGAAACGCGCCATTGCCTCACAGATGAGTGAAGCAGAATTGGAGCGTACCAATGTAAAAATAAGCGCATCAACCCATAAAGAATTATTCAGTGCCAATGGTGAGGTGATCACTTTTGATGGATTTTTGAAAGTCTATTTAGAAGGTACTGATGATGAAGATTCTGAACAAGATGGGATGTTGCCAGCAATGAAAACCAATGAAACCCTTCTCAATTCATATATTACCGCCACTGAGCGTTATACAAGACCACCATATAGATATACGGAAGCGTCCTTGGTAAAGCAGTTGGAAGAATTGGGTATTGGGCGTCCATCTACTTATGCACCTACAATTTCAACCATTCAAAATCGAAATTATGTTGAAAAAGGTGCCGTTGAAGGTGCTGAGCGAAATTACACCCAATTAACTCTTAAAAGCGGGAAGGTAAAAGATAAAGAGCTGACTGAAAAAGTGGGTTCAGACAAAGGGAAATTAGTGCCAACTGATATTGGAATGATTGTTACCGACTTTTTGGTGAATCATTTTGAAAGTATTTTAGATTACAATTTTACAGCGAAGGTAGAAGCTGATTTTGATGAAATTGCTGAGGGAAAGGAAGATTGGACCAAGATGATGAGAAACTTCTACAAAGACTTCCATCCACAGGTTCAGGATGTACAGGAAAACGCTGAGCGTGAGTCTGGAGAACGCGTTTTGGGGAAAGATCCAAAAACAGGGCGTCAGGTAAGTGTGCGTTTGGGCAAATTCGGGCCTATGGTGCAAATAGGAACCGTTGAAGAAGAAGAAAAGCCATTGTTCGCAAGCTTATCTCCTGACCAACAATTAAATACCATTACCTATGATGAAGCGATGGATCTCTTCCAGCTTCCAAAATCTTTAGGTGATTACAAAGGTGAAGAGGTTGAAGTCAATAATGGACGCTTTGGCCCTTATGTAAAATATGGTGACAAGTTTGTGTCGCTCCCAAAGGGTATGGAAGCTTTAAACGTTGAACTTGATGTTGCTATTGAGCTCATCAAAGAAAAAGAAAAGGCAGACGCACCTATATATATGTATGATAAGTTGCCTGTTCAAAAAGGTAAAGGGCGTTTTGGACCATTTATCAAATGGAACGATATGTTTATTAACGTCAATAAAAAATATGATTGGGACAATTTGTCTGACAAGGATATTGTAGAATTGATCGAGGATAAAATTCAAAAGGAAAAAGACAAGGTTATCCATAATTGGGAAGCGGAAGGTATCCGTATAGAAAAAGCGCGCTGGGGCAGGCATAATATTTTAAAAGGAAAAACAAAGATAGAATTGGATAAATCTGTAGATGTTTCTGAGTTTACTTTGGAAAAAGCCAAAGCCATGATTGAAGCAAAAGCACCAAAGAAGAAAACTGCTAAAAAAGCAACCAAGAAAAAGACTACCAAGAAAGCAGCAACTTCAAAAAAGAAATAATCCATGACCTTTAACTTTTTATCGCCAGTTTCAGATGAGGTTTTGGCTCATAACGAGCTGTTGACACCGCAAGCCTTAGGTAAGAAATTGAAGATACATTCCAAAGCACATGGACTTCCAGATCTCGATAATGTAAAAATTGCCATTATTGGTGTCCTTGAAAACAGGAACGACATCAATTATATGGGCTCTGAAGTTGAATTGGATAGTATTAGAAAGGTTTTTTACAATTTATTTCCTGGTAATTGGTATACTAATGTGGCAGATTTGGGAGATATCCTCAAAGGCGACGCTGTTGGAGACACTTATTTTGCGCTAAGGACTACCATTACCATTTTGCTCGAAAAAAAGATCATTCCTGTAATATTGGGTGGAAGTCAAGATTTGACTTATCCTAATTATCGCGCTTATGACAGTATTTGTCCAATGGTTAACGTGGTGAGTGTGGACAGCAATTTTGATTTGGGAGATTCAACCTTGCCTATTAAGAATAATAGTTATTTGGGAAAGATCATTTTAGAACAGCCATATAATTTGTTCAATTATTCTACCATAGGGTATCAAACATATTTCAACTCACAAGAAGAAATAGACCTCATGGAAAAGCTTTATTTTGAAGCCTACCGTTTGGGTGAGGTCTCAAAATCCATCAGTCTTGTTGAACCCGTCATGAGAGATGCCCATATTGTAAGTGTTGATTTAAAGGCGATAAAAGCTTCTGAAGTGTCTAAAGAGCAAAAATATTCGCCTAACGGACTGGACGGAAAGGAAATTTGCGCCATTGCAAGATATGCAGGAATCAGCAACAAAGTGTCATCATTTGGCGTTTATGAATACCAACATTCAAAAGATGATCACATCACGGCAATGCTAGTGGCTCAGATCATTTGGTATTTTATTGAGGGCGTCAATTGTCGTGTCTCTGAAAATGTTTTGAGTGATAGTGTAAATTATCAAAAATATAACGTCTTAATTGATGATGATGAGTTGATATTTTATAAAAGTAAAAAAACAGGACGCTGGTGGATCGAAATTCCGTTTTTACCGGACGTCAATAATAAATTAAAAAAGCATACGTTATTACCTTGCATGCATGAAGATTATCTTGAAGCTACGCAGGGTAAAATACCTGAAAGATGGTATAAAGCCTACAAGAAAAACAGTTTTTAAGCACTTCCTTTACTACTTCTTTAATCGATGAAATGCATCCTTTTTGGGATGAAATGCAAAAAAAGTGAAAAAAAAATTGTTTTTATGAAAATATATGGATATGTTTACTCCCTGAAAAAATTGATACTGAACATTTAAGACTAAATAATTTAACCCCGAGTTTATATGAATATGAAGAAGTTCGCTTTATTAACCGCTGTTTTAGCTCTATTTGCTAGTTGTAATTCTGGAGACAGAGGAGAGCTGGTAGGAGTTAAAGGAAAGAAATGGCATCCAGAAAAGCCTTACGGAATGACGCTTGTCCCTGGTGGCGCTTTCATAATGGGTAAATCTGATGATGATTTGGCTGGTATACAAGATGCACCAACCAAAACTGCTACAGTTAGAGCCTTTTATATGGATGAGACTGAGATTACAAATAGTGAGTACCGTCAGTTTGTAAACTGGGTAAGAGATTCTACAATCAGAACAAAATTGGCAATCATTGCTGATGATTTTGGACTGACTCCTGGAGATGGAGGGACTGGCGAGTTTGCATTTAAAGATGCAGACCCAGACAACATGACTGTCTATGAGAAGTACATGTATGATAACTATAGTGGTTTAGGACCCACAGGTTATGAAGGTCGAAAATTAAACAAAGATGTAGATCTGATTTTTGATACCAACAAATACCCTGATGAGTACTATGCTGAGGTTATGGATACTATGTATTTGCCATTGGAAGAATCTTATAACGGCCAACGTACTTGGGATGTTAAGAAGTTTAAGTTCCAATACACATATATGGACATCCAAAAAGCAGCGAAGGACAGAAACTTAAAACGTAAAGATGTTTTGATTACTGAACAAGTTGAAATTTATCCAGATACTACTGCTTGGATTAGAGATTTCGCATACTCCTACAATGAGCCAATGCACAACGATTATTTTTGGCATGATGCTTATGGTGAATATCCTGTAGTTGGTGTGTCTTGGAAACAAGCCAATGCATTTTGTAAATGGAGAACGCTTTATAAAAATTCTAACCAAAAAAGCAAAGGAAAACAACTCGTCAATTCTTTCAGACTGCCATCAGAAGCAGAATGGGAATACGCTGCAAGAGGTGGTTTGCAAGGTGCCACATTCCCTTGGGGTGGTCCTTACGCTAAAAATGACAGAGGATGTTTTTTAGCAAACTTTAAGCCTTTGCGTGGTGATTATGCTGCAGATATGGCCTTGTATACTGTTGAAGCAAAGTCTTATGAGCCAAATGATTACAATCTATACAATATGGCTGGTAACGTTTCAGAATGGGTACATGGATCTTATGATCCCGCATCTTATGAGTATATGTCTACCATCAACCCTAACGTCAATGATGCCAGTAACCAACGTAAAGTTGTGCGCGGTGGCTCATGGAAAGATGTTGCCTATTTCTTACAGGTAAGTTCTAGAGATTATGAATATGCGGATTCCGCCAGAAGTTATATCGGATTTAGAACAGTACAAGATTACATGGGAACAGATATTACTGCAAATGCAGCCACAAACAACAATTAACATTTTATAACCAAAACTAAATATTAATCTACTTAATTTATCTTAACTAAAAAACAAAAATTATGGCACTAACACCAAGTAAAAAAGTAATGAATATGGTATACGGCCTAGGAGCCGCAGTTGTAATCCTAGGTGCCCTTTTTAAAATTATGCATTGGCCTTTCGGTAATGAGATGCTGATTGCAGGATTGATAACCGAAGCATTGGTATTTGTGGTTTCCGCTTTTGAGCCTGTTGATAACGATCTGGACTGGTCATTGGTATATCCTGAATTAGCAGGAGGGCAAATGCTCAACAAAAAGAAAGAGCAACCTAAAGACGCTGAAGGTCTATTATCTAAAAAATTAGATGAATTACTTAAAGATGCCAAAATTGATGGCGAGCTTATGGCGAGTTTAGGAAACAGCATTAAAAACTTTGAAGGTGCTGCTAAAGGAATTAGCCCAACGGTAGATGGTATGGCTGCAACTAAAAAGTATAGTGAAGAGATGTCTTTGGCTGCTGCCCAAATGGAATCATTGAACAGTCTTTATAAAGTACAAATGGAGTCTGCAAGTCGTCAGGCTGTCGTGAACGAAGAAGCTGTGGAAAATGCAACCAAACTTAAAGAGCAAATGAAATCCTTGGCATCTAATCTATCTTCTTTAAACGGAGTGTACGGTGGAATGCTTTCTGCAATGAACAGAAACTAATTAGTAATTAGTAGAATTTAAACAAATTAACAACTAAAACTAATTAGAAATGGCAGGAGGAAAATTATCCCCAAGACAAAAAATGATTAACCTTATGTATTTGGTGTTTATAGCAATGCTAGCACTAAATATGTCCAAAGAAGTGCTTTCAGCATTTGGGTTAATGAACGAAAGAATAAATGAGTCTAATGAGTCGGCAACGGTTCGTAACGCTGCATTTATGCGAGGTTTGGCTGAAAAGGTTGATGAGCAACCGGCTAAATACAAGCCATTGATGGAGAAGGCAGAACAAGTTGACAAACTATCAACAGAGTTCAATGCATATGTAGAGACTCTTAAAACTGATCTCTTAAAAACTGTTGATGATCCAAAAAAATATGAGGAGATGGATAAAACCCATCACCTTGATGAGAAATGGTTCAACGGCGATAATGTATCTAAAGCAGGTCAAGAATTCTTAGCCAGAATTAATACCTATAGAGAAGGTGTTATTCAAGTATTGGGCGAGGACAATAAGGATATCCAAGCAGATATCATGAAGAAATTTGCAACTCAAGATGAGAAAACAGCTGACGGAATTAAAAAAGGATGGTTAAACTATCATTTTGAAGGTTTCCCAATGGTGGCGTCGTTAACAAAGCTAACACAAATGCAAGCTGATGTTAAGACTATAGAATCTGAAGTATTATCGTCAATGTTAGCTGGTAAACTTAAAGTTGAGGCCTCTTTAACTAATTTTGATGCTATTGTGGTACCAGATAAAACAGCATTCTTCTCGGGTGAAGAGTTTACAGGAACAATCATCTTAGGAAAAAAAGATCAAACTTTAAGAGCTGATAAAGTAATTATCAACGGTAAAGAGTTGTCACCAGATGCGATGCAAGCAGGAAAAACGATATTGAAATTCCCTGCAGGTGCTGTAGGAGAAAGAGAGATTGTTGGAGAGTTCCAGTTTAAAGAAGGAGATTCTATCATTAGTATCCCTGTAAAAAGTTCGTACGCTGTAGTTCCTAAACCAAACTCTGCTACTATTTCAGCAGATAAGATGAATGTGGTGTATCGTGGTGTTGATAATCCAATGACCATTTCATTTGCTGGGGTTTCTGATAATAATGTAACAGCGTCTGCACCTGGTTTAAGTAAAGCCTCAGGTACAGGGAAATATGTGATGAGACCAGGTTCTGGTAAAGATGTTACAATTATTGTTAATGGGAAGCTTCCTGATGGACAGCCAGTTAATGACAAAGCTACCTTCAGAATCAAGGACATTCCAAAACCTTCAGGAACAATTGCTGGACAACCTGACAATGTGAGCCTTCCAAAAAACAATGTGGAAATAGCTACTATTAATGCCAAATTATTCGATTTTGATTTCGATTTAGATATCGACGTAACGTCATTTAAAATGAAAGTACCTGGTCAACCAACCGTAACCGTAAATGGTAACAGAATGAATGATCAAGCTAAGAGTGCCTTGCGCAAAGCCTCCAGAGGTGATGCTATACAGATCTTTGAAATCAAATCACAAATCAAAGGCAATAGCAGCATCAAATTACTTCCGGCGTCTCCTGTATTTATAGAAATCTCAAATTAACACACTATAGGTACAATTATAACGTTGACTATCAAAGTAGGTAATACCCAAATAATAATGAGAAAGATGAAATTAAAATATTGTTTATTAACCGTTTTAAGTGTAGGGTTCGCAGTGAGTTCTTTTGGACAAGCCAATGTGCTCAACGCAAAGATACCCGAAGAAATTGGTGTAAAATCTGAAGCCCAAATGGCTATGGATAACGACAGACCGCTTGAATACGGTTATGTTGATGATAGAGATATCATGTTTTCTAAAATGACTTGGGAAAAAATTGTCCTTGATGAACGTGTCAATTTTCCACTGTATTATCCTGTAGATACTAATAATATCGGAGCGAACAGACGTTCTTTATTTGACGTTTTATGGAAAAATATAAAAGATGGAAAAGTTGAGAATGTTTATGATGATTCTTATTTTACCACTAAGCGTAAGCCGAAGGACATCCAATCAATCATGTCAAAAACTGACACGTTAGATATTGGGTACCAACAGTACAACTCAGAAGGTTTTGTGTCTCCAGAATATATAATCAAAAGAGACATTCAATCTTATGATATCAGTGCCTACCTTATAAAAGGCTTATGGTATTTTGATAAGCGTCAGGGAGAGTTGAAGTATCGGCTTTTAGGAATAGCTCCGGCTGCACCAGATGTTAACTTCATTGATTCTGATGACGAGGCCAACAAGCAACCTATAGCTTTATTTTGGGTGTTTTACCCAGAGGTAAGAGGCATCTTGCATGAAGCCAAAGCCTTCAACAATGAAAACAGTGCCATGCCATTTTCGTATGACCATTTGTTGAATTCAAGACGCTTTAATGGCTATATGTACAAAGAAGAGAATGTTTTTGGCGATAGGGAAGTTAGTGAATACGTTGCTGAAAATGCACTAATGCAACTGTTGGAATCTGATCGAATCAAAGACAAAATCCGTGATTTTGAACAAGACATGTGGTCCTATTAATATAGGTGCCATGTAATATAGGAAACGCTCACTTTTTAAGTGGGCGTTTTTTTTATTGGCATATAGTGTCCTTCATATTATCTTGGAATCTTATTTTTTGTGATTGATTTCAATTAAGAATAGTACTTTTGTTACCATGAAAGAAGTAGATTATATCATTGTTGGTTGCGGTTTGGCAGGTGTCTCCTTTTGTGAAGAGTTGAGAGCTCACGAAAAATCTTTTGTAATGTTTGATGATCAGTCACAACAAGCGTCAATTGTTGCCGCAGGTTTATACAACCCTGTCATACTAAAACGTTTTACGGCGGTATGGAAAGCTAAGGAGCAACTGGAAATGGTTAACTCCTTCTATGAACGTCTTGAAAAGTTACTGGGTGTTAAATTAGATTACAAGCTGCCTGTTTATAGAAGATTCTCGTCAATTGGAGAACAGAACGATTGGTTCAATGCATCAGATAACCCCTATTTGGAGAACTATCTTTCACCCCAAGTGATTCCCAATCATAATTCAGAAATAGATGCATCTTTCGGATTTGGAAAAGTCTTGGAATCGGGACGCATTGATACGTCAACCTTACTAACGCATTACAAGTTATTTTTAAAAACTAACAACAGTTATTGTACTGAAACTTTTGATCACGCTGCGGTCAAACATCATGAAAATGAGGTGATCTACAAAAATATTACTGCTAAATATATTGTTTTTGCTGAGGGTTTTGGGATGATGAAGAATCCGTTTTTTAAAGATCTCCCACTTAATGAGGCTAAAGGTGAAGTTTTGACCATCAAAGCGCCACAACTCAAAATGGAATTCATTTTGAAAGCCTCAGTGTTTCTTGTGCCAGAACTAGATGATTGTTATTCGGTTGGTGCCACCTATAATTGGGAAGATAAAACGAATGACATTACTGAAACAGCAAAAACCGAATTACTCGATAAATTAAAGACGCTTATCAGCTGTGATTACGAAGTGGTCAATCAGGCGGCTGGTATAAGACCTACGGTTATGGATAGAAAACCATTGGTGGGTAGACATCCAAAATACGACAACATGGCCATTTTGAACGGATTGGGAACGAGGGGTGTAATGATTGGTCCTTATGTAGCGAAACAGTTATTCCTGAATCTTGAAAAAGGCATCCCTTTGGAAGCAGAAATTGACATTAAGCGGTTTCAAAAATGAAATTGATGAGGTTTTATGATGTTCGATTTATAAAAATAGCGAGTTGCAATTTGATAAGTGGGTTATTTCTTGGCCAGATTTTTATCGTAATTCATAAATAAATTGATCCATATATTTCTTGACAAGCGCATAATGATGGGCATGAACACTACAAGTGTTCCAATAATAGCTATAAATGCAGTGGTCAAACTCGATTTAAAAATAAGAAAACTCACCACAAAGGCAGCTACCGCAAAGGCAACACCCAAGCCATAACTAACATACATAGCCCCGTAAAAAAACGAGGGTTCCATGCGATACTTCGTGTGACAATTAGAACATTTTTCATGAATCTTCAAGGTGTCGGCCAATACGTAAGGATTGGGATTTATGTACATGGATTCTTCATGACATTTAGGACACGTGCCCGTAAAAATACTATACAGCTTACTTTCTTTATTTATCATGGATAATGTTTACTTTTGCATTTTCAAATAAAATACAAAACTAAGATTATTAAAATCAATGTTTTGTAACAATCCTTACAAATAATGCTTAACATACATAACCTTTCTATTTCATTTCAGGGGGAATACCTTTTTGAAGACATCACTTTCAGGCTTGGCGCTGGTGATAGAATTGGCCTCATCGGAAAAAACGGTGCAGGAAAATCCACCATGCTCAAAATCCTTTCAAAAGAAATGGAGCCTGATAGCGGACAAATTGCAGCTGATAAAAATTTGAGCATCGGATTTTTAAAACAGGATATTGATTTTGTTTTGGGCAGGACCGTACTTGAAGAAGCTTATGAAGCCTTCAAGGAAATTAAGGAATTGGAGTCCAAACTTGAGCACATCAATGAACAATTAGTGGAGCGCACAGACTATGAGAGTGATGTTTACCATCAACTTATGGTAGATTTAAATGATATTCAACACCAGTATGAAATTATTGGCGGTTACAATTATCAAGGTGAAACTGAAAAAATTCTTCAGGGTTTAGGATTTAAACGTGAAGATTTTGAAAAGTTGACAGATACGTTTTCCGGCGGATGGCGTATGCGTATTGAACTTGCCAAATTGTTATTACAAAATAATGACATTCTGCTTTTGGATGAGCCCACCAACCACTTGGATATAGAATCCATTATTTGGCTTGAAGGGTTTTTAAAGAATTATATTGGTGCCGTGGTGATTGTATCGCACGATAAGATGTTTTTGGATAATGTGACCAATCGTACCATCGAAATATCACTTGGACGCATATACGATTATAAAAAGCCTTATTCTCAATATTTGGTGCTTCGCAATGAACTTAAGACGCAGCAGTTGGCATCACAAAAAAACCAACAAAAACAAATTGAACAGACGGAGAAGTTGATCGAGAAGTTTAGGGCTAAAGCATCTAAAGCTACTATGGCACAATCGCTCATCAAGAAACTGGACCGTATGGACCGGATTGAAGTGGATGAAGATGACAATAGTGTCATGACCCTCAACTTTCCAGTATCTGTGATTCCTGGGAAAGTCGTGGTTGAAGCGCATCATATTTCTAAAAAATATGGCGATTTACAGGTGCTTAAAAATATTGATCTCAATGTTGAACGCGGAAGTAAAATTGCTTTTGTCGGTCAGAACGGACAAGGAAAATCTACGCTTGCTAAAATTATAGTGGGCGAATTAAAGTATGATGGTCATTTGAAACTCGGGCATAATGTGCAAATCGGGTATTTTGCCCAAAATCAGGCAGAGTATTTAGATGGGAACAAAACCGTTCTCGACACAATGATTGATGCCGCCAATGAGAAGAACAGAAGTAAGGTCCGTGATATTTTAGGATCCTTTCTATTCAGAGGGGAAGAAGCTGATAAATATGTGAGAGTACTTTCTGGTGGTGAGCGTAACCGTTTGGCATTGGCTAAGTTGTTATTGCAGCCCTTTAACGTATTGGTAATGGATGAGCCCACCAACCACTTGGATATAAAATCGAAGAACGTTTTGAAGGAAGCCTTGAGGAGGTTTGAGGGTACCTTGATTTTGGTATCCCATGACAGGGATTTTCTTCAAGGTTTGACAAAAAGTGTGTATGAGTTCAAAGATCAGAAGATTAAGGAATATTTAGGGGATATCGATTTTTATTTAGATCAGCGTAACGTTGAAAACTTGAGAGAGATTGAGAAACGAGACGTTGTGAAAGAGCAACCTAAAGAAACCAATAAGCAGACTTATGAAGATCAAAAGAAATTTAAGTCTTTGAATAACAGGTTGAGCAATATTGAGGCAAAAATAAGTCAGCACGAAAAGGACATCAAATCTATGGATGTGTCACTCGCATCAGATTACGACAAAACAGCAGCTGACCCAAAATTTTTTGACCGTTATAAAGGCAAAAAATCTAAACTCGCAAATTTGATGACTGAGTGGGAAACCATCCATGAAGATCTTGAGCAGATAAGTTAAACTCTTATGGAAGAACATTTTTTTCAATGCCCTTACTGCTGGGAAGAGATTTCAATGCTTATGGATTATTCCGTGCCACATCAAAGCTATGTTGAAGATTGCGAGGTATGTTGCAACCCTATCCAAATAACCGTTACTGTTTCTGATAACACGTTACAAAGTTTTAGCGCCGAAAGTATTGAGCAATAAGCACTAACAGTATTTTTCATTTGTTTTTCTGTTAAAAATTATCTTATTTCATTTGTAAAAGTGACTCTTAATTATCTTATTTTTAAAGGTATGCAAGAGGCTTTTCTCCATTATGTGTGGCAATTTAAAAAGTTTGACACTGCTCATTTGAAAACAACGAGTGATGAGACGGTTGCTTTACACAATAATGGACAGCATAATTTAAACGGGGGTCCAGATTTTTTTAATGCCCATCTTGAAATTGACGGACAGGTTTGGGTAGGTAATGTAGAAATCCATATCAAATCCAGTGATTGGTACGTGCACAATCATGAAGTCGATTCTGCCTATGATAATGTCATATTGCATGTGGTATATGAGCACGATTCAGATATCTTCAGAAATGATAATTCCGTAATTCCAACCTTGGAATTAAAATCAGTCATCCATAAGAATGTCTTCCAAAACTATCAAAAGCTGTTGATGTCTCCACATAAATGGATCAATTGCGAATCAGATTTTGCTGAAGTGGATGATTTTTTGATGAACAATTGGTTAGAGCGGCTTTATATTGAACGTCTCGAAAGGAAATCTAAAGTCATCGATACGCTGTTGGAAACTTCAAAAAACGATTGGGAAGGCGTCTTGTTTAAACTACTGGCGAAAAATTTTGGACTTAAGGTTAATGGCGATGCGTTTTTGAGTATGGCCAATTCTTTTGATTTTTCAATAGTCAGAAAAATACAATCGCAACCACTGCAGTTAGAGGCTTTGTTTTTTGGACAGGTGGGATTGCTGGATATGGAAATGGAAAATGCTTACTATGGAACTTTAGTTAATGAGTATCAATTTTTAAAGCAAAAGTTCAAACTTTCGAATAACCACGTCATTCCGCTACAATTTTTCAGATTACGGCCACCAAATTTCCCCACTATTAGATTATCGCAACTTGCCATGTTATACCACGAACATCATAATTTCTTTCAAAAAATTATGGGTGCAAAAACTATCGAAGACTTATATGAACTTTTCCAAGTGGGAACCTCTGAATTTTGGAACACTCATTTTACCTTTGAGAAAAATTCTAAAGCGACCAAGAAAATACTGACTAAAAATTTTATAGATTTGCTTCTGATCAATACGGTGCTGCCCCTAAGATTTTGCTATTTGAGATCTCAAGGTAAAAACCCAACGGAGCAGAATCTGTCGCTAGCACAAAATATTGGATCAGAAGACAATAATATCATTGCAGCCTTTAACACGCTAAGACCTATGTCAACTTCTGCTATGATCTCACAAGCGCTCATTCAGCTCAAAACAGAATATTGTGAAAAGAATAAGTGTATGACGTGCGCTGTCGGCAACTCACTTCTGGCCAAATAAAAAAATAGTACACCAGCAAAAATTAGTACATTGCAGCATGAACATCTTATATAGCGCCTTATTATACTTCCAAAAGCGTGGTTATTACGTTTGTCAGCGTATTGCAGATAGATTGGGTATTCGTGCAAAAGTGGTACGCACCTCATTTATGTACCTCACCTTTGTTACGGTTGGTGTGGGGTTCGCATTGTATTTATTCTTGGCATTTTGGATGCGCATTAAGGACTTAATTTATACTAAACGTTCTTCTGTTTTTGATCTTTAGCCCATGAATCCTGTAGTAAAGATCCTCAGATCTAAAATTTATACAGCAATTGCTTTATCCATACTAGTCCTTGCTATTGGCGTAATAGGTTTTAGAATGCTCTCTAACTATTCATGGATTGATGCGCTTTACATGACCGTCATTACAATTACTACGGTGGGTTTTGGTGAAGTTCAACCTTTGGATGATCAATCCAAGATTTTTACAGTATTCTTAATACTCACAAGTGTGGTGATCTTGGGTTATGCCATTGCTGTAATAACTGAGTATATTTTGAGCAAGAATAATTTTGAAGAACTAACACAACGGAAAATGCAAAAAAAGATAGATGGTTTGTCTAACCATATTGTGATATGTGGCTATGGAAGAAATGGCAAACAGGCAGCAACAAAACTGATGGCGTATAACAAGCCCTTTGTAATTATTGAAAAAAGCAGAGATGTAATCAATAAAAACCAGAGCGAGAATAGTCCATTTGTGTTTGGGAACGCTAATGAAGACGACATCTTATTACAGGCCGGTGTGGATCGGGCGGCAACCCTAATTTCTGCATTACCCAATGACGCTGATAATTTATTTGTAGTACTTTCAGCACGCCAACTCAATAAAAATATAAAAATTATCAGCCGAGCGTCACAAGAGACATCCTATAATAAACTGAAACTGGCAGGTGCCAACAATGTTATCTTACCAGATAAGATAGGAGGAGATCACATGGCGTCTTTAGTAGTTGTACCAGATTTGATTGAGTTTATTGACAATTTGGGCATCGTTGGCCGATCCAATATCAATATTGAAGAAATTTCCATTAACCGCTTATATAATACGGCCAACATTAAAACAATTAAAGACCTAGATTTAAGAAACAAAACAGGTTGCACAGTTATTGGTTTCAAAGATGGTAATGGAGAATATATTGTCAATCCGGAAGCAGAGTTAAAGCTAGTACCAGATTCTAAAATTATTGTTTTAGGTCGTCCAGAACAAATTCAAAAACTCAATTCACTTTATGACATAGATTAAGTCATTTTCCATTTTAACAACCAAATTTTTATAAAATCATTTTTTTTTAGCATCTTGTGATGTTTTTAACCAAATATTATAACTAACAAATACAAAATTTACACATGAAGAATTGTCTTCTTACCCTATTTATTGCACTATTTCCACTATTATTTTTCGCTCAAGATTTGGAGATCAAGGGAGAAACATTGAATCCATCAGAAAGTATCAATGATGGTACTATTACTGTTACCGCATCAGGTGGCGTTTCACCTTACACATACAGATGGAGCAATCAAAGCACACCTTTAAATTCAAACAAAGCTATCGGCTTAACTGAAGGCGTGCCTTACACCGTGGTTGTAACAGATGCCGCTGGCGCTACAAAAACCGCAGTATATTCTGTTGAAACCGGAGCCATTACAGAAGTATTCAACGGCACAATGACCCCTGCTGTTGCTACTTTAGGTGCCGTTCTTTTTTGGGATCCTTTTGCTGCTATTGGTGTTTATGACCCTGTGGTGTATGCAGATGTTAAACAAATTGGGGTTCCAGATTGGACCAATACGGTGGAAAACAAATATGTCCTTAAACAGTGGCTTAAACCGGAAGGTGCTGAGGTATCAAAAGATGTGCCCATTGCCATAATAACAGACAATGCAGGCAAAGAGATTACCGTAACATCTTTAGCTCAAGGAAAGTTGAAACATCTGACCGCTGAAGGTCAAACCATCTATAATTCCGAAAATAAAAAACATGTTATTGAACAAGGAGCCCACTTTTTTGCTCAAGTTGTTTATGATTCGCCTGTAGTTTTGACCCATCCTAACGGAGATCCGATAACAAAACCTATTCCATTTATCGTTATCTGGCTAGTAATAGGAGCGGTGTTCTTTACTTTAAGAATGGGTTTTATAAATTTCCGAGGCTTTAAACATGCCATTGATTTGGCACGTGGAAAATATGATGACCCCAGTGCTCCTGGTCAAGTAACCCATTTTCAGGCATTGGCTACTGCGGTTTCAGGAACCGTTGGTTTAGGTAATATTGCCGGAGTTGCCGTAGCAGTTTCCATTGGTGGCGCTGGTGCAACATTTTGGATGATTGTATGCGGACTTTTAGGAATGTCCATGAAATTTGTAGAATGTACTTTGGGTGTGAAATATAGAGATATCTTACCTGATGGCCGTGTGTTTGGAGGTCCGATGAACTATTTACGTCACGGACTTGAAAAACGTCAAATGAAGGGATTGGGTAGAGTATTGGCAGGTCTTTTTGCAGTACTCGCCGTTGGTGCTTCCTTTGGAGGTGGTAACATGTTTCAGGCCAACCAGTCTTTTGAACAGTTGGCAGGTCAATTTCCTGTATTGGTAGGAAACGGTTTTTGGTTTGGTATAGTAACCGCACTTTTAGTAGGTGTCGTTATTATTGGAGGTATCAGCAGTATTGCTAAAGTTACAGGAAAAGTTGTGCCAATCATGGCTTCCATCTACGTTGTGGCAGCTTTGGCTGTTATTATTATGAATATCCAAAACATAGGTCCAGCCTTCTCCGCTATCTATGAGGGTGCTTTTAGTCCATCCGCTTTAAAGGGTGGTGTCATTGGTGTCTTGGTGGTTGGTTTCCAACGGGCGGCTTTCTCAAATGAGGCTGGTGTTGGTTCAGCGGCCATAGCGCACAGTACAGCAAAAACCAATCATCCACCATCTGAAGGTTTTGTGGCATTATTGGAGCCTTTTATTGATACGGTTGTGGTGTGTACCTTAACCGCATTGGTCTTGATCTTTACAGGAATGCATGAGGTTGAAGGAATGGCAGGTGCCCAATTGACTTCTGATGCCTTTGGAAGTCAGATCTCTTGGTTCCCATATGTGTTGGCCTTAGCGGTATTCTTATTTGCGTTTTCAACTATGATCTCTTTGTCTTATTATGGTATGAGAGCTTGGACATACCTATTTGGGAAAAGTAGAAAAATCGAATTCATCTATAAAATGTTTTTCTTGGTATTTGTGGTTATCGGATCTTCTGTAAGTTTAGGCGCTGTTCTAGATTTCTCAGACATGATGATTCTTGCCATGTCTTTCCCTAATGTCATCGGCTTGTATATCATGTCAAAAGAAGTCAAGATCGATCTGGACGCGTATATCATAAAATTAAAAGCGAATCTGCTTTATAAAAAGCAGGACGTGAACAAATAAAAAAGTCATTATGGCATTTAAATCCCATTTCAAGTTTTCTAACAGTCAACGGAATGGGATTTTTTTATTGGCCATACTCATTATTACTTTTCAATGTATTTATGCATTTGTTGATTTTTCTTCGGAAGAGATGCCAACAGATACAAAGGCACTGGAACACTTCAGAACACAGGTCGATTCATTGAAGCGCTTAGAGGCCGAAAAGAACACACCAAAAGTCTATCCTTTCAATCCAAATCACATCACAGATTTTAAAGGCTATACACTAGGAATGACTCCTGAAGAAATTGACCGTTTGTTGGAGTTTAGGGCAAAAGACCAATGGATTAATTCTGCAAAACAATTTCAAGAGGTAACCAATGTTTCAGATTCTTTGCTTGAGGTATTGGCACCATTGTTCAAATTCCCAGAGTGGGTCACCCATCCAAAACCAAAGTCCGACTGGGTGGAGTATTCAAACCATCCAAGTCAAAAAACATATAGTTCCAAAACCTATGCTCAAAAGGTAGATCTAAATACCGCTACAGCCCAAGATCTTCAAAAAGTGAATGGTATTGGGGAAAAGCTATCAGACAATATTATCAAATACCGAAACAAGTTTAAGGGAGGTTTTATTTCAGAAATCCAACTTCAGGACATCTACGGATTGACGCCTGAAGTCATTATACGTATTACAAACGATTTCGCAGTTAAGACACCACGGCTAGTGGAGAAGATCAATCTTAATACGGCTACCAAGGACCAATTGGTCACAATTCAGCACATTGATTATGAGGTTGCACATTATATTATTGAGCAAAGAACCTTGAGAGAAGGCTTCAAATCTTTTGATGAGTTGTTACAAGTTAAAAAGTTTCCAGCTCAGAAAATTGGGATAATTGAGTTATATTTGAAACTTAATTAAAAATGAAAAAGAAAGCATATGAACAGCATGTACTTCACAGAAGAACATCAACTTTTTAGACAGAGTTTACAAGATTTTTTAAAAAAGGAGGTCGTTCCTCATATTGACAAATGGGAGAAAACAGGAACTATTGAACGCTTTATTTGGAAAAAGTTTGGGGAGATGGGATTTTTCGGAATCAACTACCCTGAGGCTTATGGCGGCATGAATTTGGATTTGTTTTACACCGTAATTTTTCTTGAAGAATTACAGAAAATAAATTCTGGCGGTTTTGCAGCAGCAATGTGGGCACACGCCTATTTGGCCATGACGCATCTCAATATAGAAGGCAGTCATGAAATTAAAGAAAAATATTTAGCCCCGAGTATTACAGGAGATAAAATAGGGTGCTTGTGTATTACGGAACCTTTTGGAGGAAGTGATGTAGCAGGAATGCGCACCACGGCTATCAAGAAAGGAGACACTTACGTGATCAACGGTTCCAAAACCTTCATCACCAACGGTATTTATAGTGACTATTTAATAGTTGCGGCTAAAACCGATCCTGATGCAGGGCACAACGGCATGAGCATTTTTGTGATTGATAGGGATACTCCCGGAATTTCAGCCTCAAAACTTGACAAATTGGGCTGGAGAGCTTCAGATACGGCAGAAATTGCTTTTGATAATGTCACCATTCCTGCTGATCAACTTATGGGAGAAGAAGGCAAAGGGTTTCCATACATTATGCAACATTTTGCTTTAGAAAGATTGATCATGGGCATAAACGCACATGCTAGGGCAGAGTTTGCTTTGGAATATGCCGTTCAGTATATGTCTGAACGTACTGCGTTTGGTAAAACCATCGATAAATTTCAAGCGCTACGTCACAAAGTGGCCGATTTTTACACAGATATGGAGATTTCTAAGGAGTTTAACTATTCAGTGGCACACCGTTTAAATAAAGGAGAATATATGGTCAAGGAAGCTACCATGTCTAAGTTACATTCCACTAAAATGGCTGATGAGGTCATTTACGGCTGTCTTCAGTTTTTAGGAGGCTATGGTTATATGGAAGATTATCCGTTGGCACGCTTGCTTCGTGATAGTAGACTTGGTCCAATTGGAGGCGGCACTTCTGAAATTTTAAGAGAAATTATCGCCAAAATGGTGATTGACAAGAAGGACTATAAACCGGCGAGCTTAACTTTTTAGATCATTATTTTGGCGAAGATTCAAAACTAATTATCGCCAAAATGGTGATTGATAAGAAAGATTATAAACCAGCGACGTAATATATGAATTATCGTTTTGACGAAAACACCCCGTTTCGTCAGAACGACAATTTATGAGAATTTCACAAATCTATGCTATAACTAATCTACAACAAAAATGAAAGTCAATTATTTCAAATACCTACTTACGTTATCAATTTTCTTTTTTTCTTTTTCAATAGTTGCACAAAAGGAACTTAAAAATAAAATCTCTGATTTTAGCACGCTGATGCCCATTGAAAGCGCCAGCATCTACGTACAAAACACTACCATTGGAACAGTTAGTAACGCTGATGGGAAGTTTATTTTACAGGTGCCGCTTCAGTTTGAGAGCGACACTTTGGTTATTTCATCTATTGGTTACAAAAGTTTTAAAATCCCAGTCAGTGAGTTTGACAATACTCAGGAAATTTATTTAGATGAGGATATTGCGTCGTTGGATGAAATTTTGCTCATTGCAGAAACCAGACCGAAAACCGGTAATGACATCGTATTAAAAGCGCTGGAGAAATTATCTCTAAATATGCCGGAAACTCCGTATATACAAAAAGGGTTTTTGCGCCATAAAGAACGTAACAGACGTGAATTTAAATGGCTTATAGAAAGTGCCATCACGGTATATGATTCTAGTTATGGATCTTCATCTGCTGAAAATCTCAAAATAAATGTAGATCAGGTCAGAAAAAGTTATGACTTACGCGATGTGGACAGTTTGCTTACGTATACTGCCTATCTAAAGGAAAAATCAAACAGAGGAAATCTGCAAGCAAGAAATCTTAGAAGGGATACCATTAAGACATCTACCTTGGTAAAAGCCATCAAATGGAATGATACAAGAATTAACGGGCTCCAAAATTTATTCGAGAGTAAACTTAATATCCTAAGAAATGTTAGTGAAAATCGTGCCTTATTTGGCGAAGATGTTTTAGATAAACATCAATTTAGATTAGATACGATTTTAGTGGATAACGATCGTAAAATTTATAAGATTGAAATTTCAGAAAGTCATCAATTTGTAAACCTAGAAACTAAAGGCATCTTTAATGACGGTTATCAAGCCAAGGGATGGTTGTACATTTATTATGACAACTATGCTATTAAGAAATTGGAGTATGAATTGGTTGCGGCATCAAAAGCGCAGAAGAGCAGAAGTAAAACGCTTTTTGATACTCAAATCAATCACAAATTGATCATGACGTTTAGAGAATATCAGGACAAAATGTATCCTAACTATATTTATTATGAAACCCCAAAGTTGGTCAATGTGGGGTATAAACCTACAAAACCAGGAGAGGTAAATATTGAGCAACCCAATACCGACGAACGCTTTTACTACACTGTCCAGGAGTTATTATTCACTGAAATTATTCTGGACCCGGAAACAATAGCAACGGCGCTCCAAAAACCATGGGATCCAGATATTTTCGCCGTTAAACCTTACAACAAGGAGTTTTGGAGAAATTATAACACCCTTTTGGAAAGTGAGGAGGATGAAAAGCTGATTCAGGATTTGACGAAAAGATCGCGATTGTTTAGAGAGTAGTTAAACTTAAGTCATTTGACTTTTATGTGTAAGGATAAATGGTTGGACACTCTGCAATGTGTTAATAAGTTAAAATTTTGTTAAACAGATCATTTTTTTTTTAAATGAAATTTTATGATATTGATTTGATGTAATATTAACACCAAACCTTAAATTATGAAAACATTCTAAAAAATTTAGAAAATTGTTTTTTGCCATTTTGACCTTAGGTTTAGTCATTCTACCTTTTTCTTCTTGTAGCGATCAAACCGAAACATAAATTTCAAGTGATGAAATTATTGAATTATTAAAAAACGATGTTAAGTTTCAAAACTATTTTAGAGAATCTTGGGAATTTCAATTGATTTTATCGAACGCATATCAGTCAAAGTTACAGAATGATGAAGTTAAATTTAAAAATATTCCGAGTGATTTAATTGAACTCACCAATTTCGTTAATTTACCCGAGGAAGAAACCATTGAATACCTAAATAAAAGCACTAATTTAGTAGAAAGTTTAATCATTAGATACCCATCCTTGAGAAATTTGAGCGATAATGAAATTTACTTACATAATCAAT
>NZ_LZRN01000045.1 GCF_001678675.1 Gelidibacter algens | reverse complement strand
GATACTCACTGTATTTTTACTGATTTTTTAGACACAGATTACACAGATTCTCACAGATTTAATTCGTACCAACTTTGCGCCTCCGCGCCTCTGCGAGAGAACTGCGAGAGATCTGCGAGAGATTAGAAATTTAATTAATGCCTGATCAAGCAGATACTCACTGATTTTTTACTGATTTTTTAGACACAGATTACACAGATTCTCACAGACTTATTTCACACCAACTTTGCGCCTCCGCGCCTCTGCGAGAGAACTGCGAGAGATTAGAAATTTAATTAATGCTGCTTTCCAATAGAACGCTGATGACGATGATCAAGCAAATATTCACTGATTTTTACTGATTTTTTAAACACAGATTACACAGATTCTCACGGATTCAATACGTAACAACTTTGCGCCTCCGCGCCTCTGCGAGAGATCTGCGAGAGATTTGTTTTTTAAGTATGAGCTTTATCCAACACAAACTCCAACGCCCTTTTCTCATTGTAATAGAATCCGCCGCGTTGAATAAATCCGACATGGCCGCCATGATTTGGCATTTCCAAATAGAGATTGGGGTTGTTTTTTGCAATCTTTACAGGGAAACATTCAGGGGTTAAAAAGGAATCGTTAAGGGCGTTGATGATTAAACTGGGCACTTTGATGTTGGGCAGAAATTGAAGGCAGCTACTTTGTTCGTAATAATCTAATGCATCTTTAAATCCGTGGGCTTTAGAAGTGTAAACCTCATCAAAATCGGTTAACGTGTTTATGGAATCTACTTCTTCTTCTGATAATTGCTCTGGAAATTTGCTTTGCTTGACCTTCAAACTAGTGACTAATTTCTTTTTAAATCGGTCGTGAAACAGCTTATTTTTGAAACTGTGCAATTGTTTGGCAGAATGCTGTAAACTACAAGGTACAGAAACACCTATACATGCTTTTACTTCAGCAGGCACGTTGTCACGTTCTCCCAAATATTTTAAAGCCAAATTGGCACCTAAACTCACGCCCTTCAAATAAATTTCATTATACCCCTTCTCTTGAATGGCATGCAGTATAATATCGTGCAAATCTTCAGTAGCGCCAGAATGGTACGCATAATATTTACGGTTAGGTTCACCACTACACCCCCTAAAATTAACACTTACGGCATCAATGCCATTTTGGTTGAACAGTTTGGCCGCTCCTGTTAAGTAAGGCCGCTGGGCATGACCTTCCAACCCGTGCAATAAAATAATAACTTTATCTGATTTTTGCTTGGCGTAACTCCAATCTAAATCGATGAAATCGCCATCTGCCAGTTCTAAACGTTCACGCTCTTGCTCTAAATTGACTGTTCTGAACAAGCCAGAATAAACCGTGGCGATAAATCCTTTCCGGAAGAAAAAAGGTGCTTTAAATGTGGATTCGATGATGGGCATTTTTCTAGATTTTGTTTTGAAATGTTTCCTTAAAAAATTATTTCACAGACCAGTCTGCCGACAGGCAGGGATTCGCTGAGAAATCACGGCGCTACACAGAGATAAACTTAGTTATATTCGACATTGGTGAATTTAAATTCTTTCCCGTTAAACAGGCCTTTATCGCTAAGCTTTAAAGCAGGAATCACCAAAAGCGCCATAAAAGAGAGTGTCATATATGGTGCTTTTAAAGTACTTCCCAATTTTTTCGTCATTTGATCCAATGCGGCATAGTGTTTTCCTACAGTCTCGCCGTCCTGATCACTCATGATTCCTGCTACGGGTAGCGGCAAAATTAGTTCGTCAGTATCAGAGATTGCACAGATACCACCTTTGTTTTCAATCAATAAATTGACCGCTCTGCAAATGGCTTCATCTGAAGCGCCAACGGCAATTATATTATGGGAATCGTGCCCTACGGAACTAGCAATCGCACCTGTTTTCAATCCGAAATTCTTGATAAAAGCAATCGCAGGTTTTTGATCTTGATACCGATTGACCACCGTCATTTTTAAAATATCCTTGTCGACATTTGAAATTATATTACCCTTTTTAACTGAACTTTCTGCTATGATTTCATTGGTGATCAATTGGCCCTCTAAGGCTTCAATCACACGGATCTTCTTGGAAGTGGATTCAAACCTAAAATCGCTGATTTCTTTTTTAGTAGTATTGAAGTTGTTGAGGTTTTTAAAGTCTACTTTCTCAATCAAGGCTTTGCCTTTATCATATACCAATTGGCCATCACTATACGTTTGCAGCGTTTTAAATTTCTTTAAATCCTCCACAACAATTAAATCGGCAGCATCGCCAATATGCAACATGCCCACTTCTAGATTATAATGTTTTATGGGATTGATGCACGCTACCTGCAGAATTTTAAAAATATCCATCCCTTTTGCCACGGCTCTTGCGCAAAGATTGTTGATTTGATGCACTAACAAATCATCTGGGTGCTTGTCATCGCTGCAGAACATCATCTGCTCATAATGCTCAGGGAGCAGATCAATCAAGGCTTCAAAGTTTTTGGCGGCACTGCCTTCTCTAATTAAGATTTTCATGCCTTTTTGAAGTTTCTCTAAAGCTTCTTCATAGGTAAAACACTCATGGTCTGTAGTAATTCCTGCATGGATATATTTGGTTATATCGAAGCCAACAACTCCTGGAGCATGGCCATCTACAGGTTTATTGAAATATTTTGCCCAAGCGATTTTTTTCATCACTTCAGCATCATCAAACAGCACTCCCGGGTAATTCATCATTTCGGCTAAATACTTGATGTCTGGATTTTCGAGCAGCTTTTTAATGTCTTCCGAATCGATGATGGCACCGGCCGATTCAAAAGCTGTAGCAGGCACGCAAGAAGGTGCGCCGAAATTAAATTTAAAAGGCACTTTGTTGCCGTTATCAATCATGAATTCGACGCCTTCAACCCCAAGAACGTTGGCAATTTCATGAGGATCTGAAACGGTTGCCACGGTACCGTGCTTTACCGCCAAACGAGCAAACTCACTGGGCACCAACATGGAGCTTTCAATATGGATGTGGGCATCGACAAAACCAGGTAGAATATAATGCTCAATAGTGTGTTGCCTTTCTGTTATGTTCTTGATTTTTCCATGTTCAATAGTGACTTCGCCCTTGAAAATTCTTCTGTTTTGTATATCGACTATTTGACCTTGTAATTTCATTTAGTGTACTTCTATTTTTATAATATTTGTGGTGTGCGCGTTCACCTTAAAACGGTCATCTGCACGCCGTCCAATAACCCAGACTGCAACGTCTTCTGAAAAAAGAATCCATACGTTCTCTTTATCAAGCAAAGATAGTTTTTCATCCTTGAAATATTTGCTCAATTTCTTCTTCCCTTTCATTCCTAAGGGATAAAACAGATCGCCTTCTTGCCATTTTCTTAAAGCAAGAGGGAATTTTAGTTGATCTGCATCCACATAAATCTGGTCTTTTGAAGTCTCAGAAATGGTATCAACTTGGTCGAAAAGCAAGGTACCGAAAGGCGTTGTGATTTCTTTATCGCCTTTTAGAATGGTGATAGCAGTTTCATCAGCTTCTGAATCAACCTCGCTCAGCAACAAAAACTCACGATCTTTTAACAATCTGTGACTTGAAGAAAACACTTGCTTTCCGGATTGCGCATCCAATAAATCAACAATATCATCCCAAGCCGTAAAATTAAAACCGTTCAAAAGTTGATAGAGATACGCCTTGGGATTTGATAGTTTTTTTAGTTTTTTGATGTTGAATCTGATCTGATCCTTTTCTACTTCAACCACCTTCTTCTGAATGTTAACAATCCTGTCGTCAATAAGATCCTGACTGTCCTGCAGATTTGAAATAGTGGTTTGGAAATTTTGAAGGAGTTGCGGATTCATCTGTTTCAATATGGGAATGATATCATGCCGCAATTTATTCCGCAGGTATTTTTTGGATGCATTACTACTGTCCTCTTGCCATTGGATATCCTCACCGATAGCATAAACTTCTAGCGTTTCTCTTGAAAAAGGCAACAGCGGTCTCACAAGTTTGCCGGATACTTCAGGAATTCCCGTCAGGCCTTCCAAACCTGTCCCCCTTGTCAGATTGATCAAGAAGGTTTCAAGGTTATCATCGGTATGGTGTGCTGTAAGAATATAATCAAAATTCAATTTTTCTGCCAGGTCGTGAAACCAATTGTAACGTAGGTCTCGGGCGGCCATCTGAATGGAAATTCCTTCTTCTTTGGCATAGAGTTCTGTTTCAAAACATTCAATAAAGACTTCCAACTCCAAATCCTCTGCCAACTGCAATACAAAAGCCTCATCAGCATCACTTTCAGCACCTCTCAAATTAAAATTACAATGTGCCAGGGACACCTTCAAATTCAATTTATGACACAAATGCGCTAAAACAACACTGTCCAAGCCTCCAGAAATTGCCAAAAGCAGTCGACTACCGTAGAGCATGTCCAAATGAGTTGCAATATGATTCTGAAAAGCTTTTAACATGTGTGTATTTTAAATTATTGGACGTTAAACTATTGGAATACTATCGGTTAACATATTTCGCTGCGTGGTGGTTTCTTTAAATATAATTAATTTTCAAGGACTTCCTTCATCGCTTTTGCTTTAGTGAGACATTCTTCATATTCTTTTAAAGGATCACTTTTTGCAGTAATGGCGCTCCCCACAGCATAAGACACATAGTTCTTCTCTGCATTGTATAAAATACTTCGGATAACAACATTAAAATCAAAATCGCCTGAAGGCGAAAAATAGCCGATACTTCCAGAATAGAGTCCGCGTTTGGTTTCTTCAAGAGCCTCAATAATGTGCATTGCAGAAATTTTGGGCGCTCCTGTCATGCTTCCCATAGGAAACGTGGTTTTTATAATGTGCACTGGCGAAATTGTTTCATCCACTTTAGATGTGATTGTGGAGATCATTTGATGCACTTGCTCAAAGGTATAGATTTGACATAATTCTTCAACGGTGACGGTTCCTTTTTCGGCAGTATGTGACAGGTCATTGCGCACCAAATCAACAATCATAATATTTTCACTGCGCTCCTTTTGGTTATTTTGAAGTTCATTTTTTAAACGCTCATCCGCAATTTTATCTTCTGATCGTGATGCCGTTCCTTTGATAGGTTGCGAAATAACCAAATCATCCATTTTCTTTAAATAACGCTCTGGCGACGCGGATAATGCATACTTTTTATGATTCTTAAAATACGTTGCGAATGGCGCCTTGGATATCGCATTCAGTTTTTTATAAGTTTCCAACGGATCAATATGAGCGTTTTCAGCATAAAATTCTTGGCAAAAATTGGCCTCATAAATATCCCCTCTGTGGATGTGTGCCAGCATGGAATTGACTTTCTCAACATAACGTTCTTTCGTCAACCTTAAATCGAGTTTGATAGGTTTTAAAACTGTTTCTTTTTGAACACTTGAAAACCCATAGATGTCCGCTAAGTCAGATTCAAATTCATCATCCACCATTTTTAAATAATGCATTTCAACCACATCACCCTTTATTAAAAAAAGCTTTTTGGGCTGAAAAAAAAACAGTTCAGGAAATTCTAACCCGTCAAAATGTTCAGATTTGAGATGTTCAAGATCATTTTTTAAATCGTAGGTCAGGTATCCAAAAATCCAGTCCTTAGTTACGGTTTGGTATTCTTGCAGTTGATCAAAAGCATGATGGCTATCTGTTGAAATACAGGTAAACGCATCTACAGCCAAAACTGCATCGTAGGTGCTATAGTTTTGATGATGATTGTTGGAGTCCAACCAAACAATCTCTTCAAATTGCTGGCTCCACTGCAACAGTTGCGCCTTAAAATTCGGGTTGTGGGTTGTAAAAGTGTGCTGTGTTCTCAAGGTTCAATTTTCCGAAGTAAAGTTAATGACATTCTGCAAACTTATTAAGAAGTTTGTATTTTAGTTGAAAATTTCAACATCATGTTCACCTTAAAAAATGACCTTTTGGAAATCGCCATTCATCCTACCGGCGCCGAATTACAAAAAATTTCAGCAGTAAAGAATGGCTTGGAATTTATGTGGGATGGCAATCCTGAATTTTGGAATAGCCATGCGCCCAATTTGTTTCCCATTGTTGGTTCCTTAAAAGAAGACTTGTTTCTTTATAACAACACCTCCTATAATCTAGGCCGACATGGATTTGCGAGACATAGCGATGCCTTTACTATCACTGAAAAAAGTGACAATCGTCTGACTTTAAAATTGAGTGCCTCTGAAGAAACACTTCAAAATTATCCATTCAAATTTGAATTTCTGGTGACTTACGAATTGGTGGAAAACCAAATCAAAATCACCTACACCGTAAACAATAGTGACGATAAAACTATTTATTTTTCGGTAGGCGGGCATCCGGCGTTCAAGTGTCCTCTCTTTCCGGATGAAACATATAGTGACTACACATTACGTTTTGAACGGCATGAAAATTCAGAAACACACCTGCTCAACCTTAAAACCGGTCTGCTAAATCTACAGACAGAACCAGTGTTTAAAATCCCAAAAGCCATAGCATTACATGATCATATATTTGATAAGGATGCGCTTGTTTTTAAAGATTTAAAATCAAACCATGTGACGTTAAACAGTAAGAATCATGGTGACATTGTAAGTGTTTATTTTGAAGATTTTCCGTTCTTGGGCATTTGGGCAAAACCAAAAGCTCACTTTGTATGTATAGAACCTTGGCAAGGTGTGGCTGATTCCGAGAATAGCACCCAAATTCTAAAAGACAAAGAAGGGATTGTAGCTTTAGCCAACAATAAGGCCTACAGCGCCTCATACAGCATTGAAATACACAAAAGACATATAGCATAAGTTGATAATTAGCTTTAACTTTGCGGCTTGAATGTGAAAATAGTTGTGAGTTGTGAGTTGTGAGTTGTGAGTTGTGAGTTGTGAGTTGTGAGTTGTGAGTTGTGAGTTGTGAGTTGTAAGATGACAGATGACAGATGACAGAGGACAGATGACAGATGACAGATGACAGAGGACAGACAACTGATAACTTAAAACTGATAACTGAAAACATCTTTACATCTATTTTCTAACGTCTAATATCTATTGTCTAACATCTATTATCTAACATCTATTATCTAACCTATAACAAACACACCTTGAGCTTTAAAAACCTGAATTTAAACACACCTTTATACAACGCCTTAGATGATTTAGGGTTCACTTCTCCTACCCCTATTCAGGAACAAGCCTTTAATGTGGTGGCATCTGGTAAAGATATGGTTGGAATAGCACAAACAGGTACAGGTAAAACCTATGCCTATATGTTGCCAATTCTAAAAAATCTGGCTTTTTCCAATCAGGAAAACCCTAGGGTTTTGGTGTTGGTACCAACCCGTGAATTGGTAGTGCAGGTGGTGGATGAAATTGAGAAGCTTACCAAATATATTAATGTAAGAGTGCTTGGTGTTTATGGTGGGGTCAACATCAACACCCAAAAACAAGCGGTCGCACAAGGTTTGGATATTGTAGTAGCTACTCCTGGTCGCTTATTTGATTTGGCAATGAGCCACGTGTTGCAGCTGAAATCCATTCAAAAAATGGTGATTGATGAAGTAGATGTGATGCTCGATTTGGGTTTTAGACATCAACTTTTAAATATTTTTGACATTCTTCCTGAGCGTCGTCAAAACATTATGTTTTCAGCAACCATGACTGAAGATGTGGATGAACTGATCACCAATTTTTTCGTAAAACCAGAAAAAGTAACGATTGCCGTTTCTGGGACACCTTTAGAAAATATTAGTCAAGAGCGTTATAATGTGCCTAATTTTTATTCTAAAGTAAATGTTTTGAAGCATTTGCTCTCAGATAAAGAAAATTTTAATAAAGTATTGATTTTTGTTGCCTATAAAAAAATGGCCGATTTGCTGTTTGAGAAGATAGAGGAACACTTTCACGACGAGACCTGCGTGATCCATTCCAACAAAACACAAAATTACAGACTCCGCAGTATTGAGCAATTTAGGGAAGGTACCAATCGCATTTTAATTGCTACTGATGTGATGGCGCGCGGACTCGATATTGATCATATCACTCACGTGATCAATTTTGACACACCCAACTTTCCTGAAAACTACATGCACCGTATTGGACGTACAGGTCGTGCAGAGCGTGAAGGGCAGGCACTACTTTTTTCTACGCAAGCTGAACAAGAACTTGTAACTGATATCGAGGAGTTAATGCAGATGGAAATTCCGCTAAAAGAAATTCCCGAAGGCGTGCAACTCTCCACAGAACTTATTGAAGAAGAGCGCCCGCAGTATAAAGAACGGAACAATCCCAACAAACGACGTGATGAAGATGCGCCAGGACCTGCCTTCCACGAGAAAAAAGAGAAAAATCAAAAGGAAAACTTAGGTGGTTCCTACCGACGGGAGATTGTCAAAAAATACAAAAAGCCGTTGACTAGAGGCGATAAAAACTATAATAAAAGAAACAAAAAATAATAGCATTTTAGCATTATGAGACCAATTGCATTACTCTTTTTAATTACCGCGTTACTTTTCAATACACACAGTTATTCTGCTAAAAAATGGGGTGCCACGGGGCATCGTGTGGTAGGCGCTATTGCAGATCAATATACAAGCAACAAAACCAAACGTCATCTCAAAAAATTATTGAACCATCAATCCTTGGCGTTCGTTTCTACTTTTAGTGATGAAATAAAATCAGACCCACGCTTTAAAGAATTTGGGGTTTGGCATTATGTCAATATGCCATTTGATGAGACTTATGAAACCTCCAAAAAAAATCCGAGTGGCGATTTGGTGAGCGGCATTGAGAAATGCGTACGCATCATTAAAGATGATAATGCTTCAGATGAGGACAAAGCCTTTTATTTGAAAATGCTGATTCATTTGGTGGGTGATTTGCACCAGCCTATGCACATCGGTCTTGAGGAAGATCGTGGGGGCAACGATATTACAGTAAAATGGCAGTTTAAAGATTCCAATCTCCATAAGGTGTGGGACAGTCAAATGATTGATTCTTTTGGGATGAGTTATAGCGAATTGGCCGAAAACGCAACATATATCACAAAATCGCAAGTCAAGGCCCTTCAACAAGGCTCTGTTATTGATTGGGTCAATGACACCCAAAATCTGACTGAAATTATTTATGACTCTGTGACACCTGGTGAAAATTTACGTTACGAATATTCTTATAAATATTTAGAAACCGCACGCACACAAATGCAAATTGCAGGCATTAGATTAGCGAAGGTTTTGAATGAGTTATTTTGAATCTTCTTATCCATCAAACAGAATAGAAAGCGCTAAAATGATCTTTTTATAATTTTAAATACTAAGTAAATTCAGAGCTGCAATTTCACCAATAAACACTCTGATAATTAACTCGAATAAAAAATTGAGAGTGCTTATATTCTAGCTGTGTTAAAGTCTGAGATTTTTATGAAAATTTGATGGTTTCTTTATTATTTTTCATTCCTTGAAAATTGATACTTCTGAAGATGCTAAACTAATCCAGTAATAATTTTTGGCATGACTGCACCAATTATCAATCATATAATTAAGCACGATTAGATCTTATCTTAAATTACAAGTATGTCTAATTATACATAAAATGCAGTAGCACCAATTGCTGCACCCAAAATCAAACCAAATAACAAAGTATAAATCTTTGGTTTGTTCTTATCCTTCAATTCAAATGCACTACTGACTTTTTCAATTTTATCTTTCATCTTCTTTATTTAAGAGGGTTATACTAATTGCGGTAATCTTATTGGCGAACGGTCGGCCAATTGTTTATATATCATCATAGAGTGCATCAAAAAGGGAGGGTTATTTCAAAATGAAGTGTGCATTTAAATCTTTTTTTTTGGAATAAAACCACCCACTGTGTACAAAAAAAGCCCTCAAATTTCTTTGAAGGCTTGTATTTCTGGGTGGAAGACCGGGCTCGAACCGGCGACCCTCGGTACCACAAACCGATGCTCTAACCAACTGAGCTACAACCACCATGTAGCCGCATCCTTAAATGCGATTGCAAATGTAATTTATTTACTACTTTTTACAAAGCGTTTTCATAAAAAAATTACACCAAATCAAATAAACTTTTCACTGCAGGGTAACGCTCTACCGTAAAACCCTCAGCATGTTCAGTTCCTATCAATCGGCCTAAATCTCGGGCCCTGTAATCGATACTATCTGTAAAGTTTTTGCTGCTGATTGGCGTTTCTGGCGCTTTGCTCTCAGGGTCAAAGAATTGCGTTTTATAGGCCCTAACAGCTTCAATCTTCTTATCTATAAATCCAGTAACATCTACTACGATGTCTGGCTCAATATTTTTCCATTGGATAAAATGGTACACAAACTTTGGACGCCATTGCACTTGCACTTTGCCGTCCAATTCGGTTTCAATTTTCAGCAGTCCGCTCAAAAAACACGCATCGCTTACCAATTGGCTGCCTTTGCCATGATCAATATGCCGATCGTCAATAGCATTGCACAGCACCATTTCAGGTTGGTATTTTCTGATCATTGCAATAAGCTGCAGTTGATGTGCTTTATCATTTAAGAAAAACCCATCAGCAAACCCCATATTTTCCCTCACAGCAACGCCTAATATTTTGGCACCTTCTTCCGCTTCTGATTTTCTAGTTTCTACAGTACCTCGTGTACCCAATTCCCCACGGGTGAGATCAATAATGCCCACTTTCTTGCCATTGTGTACCTCCTTTGCAATAGTAGCACCACAACCTAGCTCTATGTCATCAGGATGGGCACCTATCACCAATATATCTAATTTCATCTGTTTAATTTTTTGTCCAGTCCCCTTGTTCTGCCTTGGTTAAAAATGTCCAAGCCACTACTCTACTTACTTTGTTGCCTTGGATCATATCTAAAACTTGAAAATCCGTAGCTCCCAATTTTTTTAAGGATGCGTCCATAGATTTTACATGGCTGACATTAGACACCAAACTTGTAAACCAAAAGCACTGTTTCTTGTAGTGTGAACTTTCATATAAATAATTGTGCAAAAAGGCTTTCTCTCCACCTGCATAGCACAACTCTGTTGGTGTCCCGCTGAAGTTTCGCACCACGTTATCGCTTTGTCTCCCCAAACCTTTCAGTTTTGTTTTGGTAGCTTCAAGAGCATCGGTTTGACTTTTAAAAAATGGCGGATTGCACACAGCCGCCGTAAATTTGTCTGAAGGTTTAAGAATTCCTTTTAAAATATGCTGGTAATCATTTTGAAAGCGCACTGTAATGGCATTGCCCAAATTGTTTTTATCTATTATTTTTTGGGCTATTTGCAATGATTTTTCATCGATATCTGTACCTACAAAATTCCAGTTATAAATGGCATGGCCGAGTAATGGGTAGATACAAGAAGCCCCTGTTCCCACATCCAACACATTGACATCTGTTTCAAGATGGCTTCGTCTTAGTAAATCAGCTAAATGGTGCATATAATCTGCGCGACTTGGAATAGGCGGACATAAATTCTCATCAGGAAACTCCCAGAATTTAACCTTGTAATGTGTAAATAATAATGCTGTGTTTAAGGCCTTTACTGCCTCAGGATTTGAAAAATCTATGGTTTGGGTCTGAAAATCATTTATAAATACGAATGGTTTTAAGGCATCATAGTTAGTTATGAGCGCATCAAAATCATACTTTTTATTATGAAGGGAGTTTTTATGCAAATTATGGAGGTTTCTAAAGTTTCTATTGTTTTTGGTTTCAAGCTTTAATTTTGAGCCTGAAGCTTTTTATCTTTCACTTTACTTATGGCCTGCTCAATATCATCTATTAAATCCTGCTTGGTTTCAATACCTACAGAAAAACGGATCAAATTATCAGTTACGCCGATAGCATCACGCTCTTGTTGCGTCAGTAAGGAATGGGATGTTTTATGAGGAGATAATACAGTACTCTCAACACCTGCCAAACTCATTGAAGATTTGATCAATTTTAATTCCTTTTGAAATTTCATGGCATCCAATCCGTCAGCCAATTCAAAGGACATCATTCCCCCAAAACCTTTCATCTGCGATTTTGCCAAATCATATTGCGGATGGGTTTTAAGTCCTGGATAAAACACGTTTTTGACATCTTCATGACCTGCTAAAAATTTGGCTATTTTTTTCGCATTTCTATTTTGCGCCTTGACACGTAAGGCCAAGGTTTTCATACTGCGTTCCAACATCCAAACGGTCATGTCACTTAAGCTACCGCCTAAATTCTTAGCCACATTCCAGATAGTATGCATATGTTCATGGTTGCAAGCTACCGCTCCTGCTAAAATATCAGAGTGCCCTCCCAAATATTTTGTGGCAGAATGCATGACAATATCAATCCCGAAATCGATTGGGTTTTGATTTATAGGACTTGCGAACGTATTATCAATAGTAGTGATCACGTTTTTTGATTTTGCCAAATCGGCCACACCTTTAATATCCGTAATGGTCAATAAAGGATTGGAAGGCGTTTCTATATGGATCAGTTTGGTATTGGGACGGATGGCAGCTTCAAAATCAGCCACCTCATACCCATTTGTAAATGTAAACTCAATACCATACTTCGGAAACTCTTCTCTGATAAAGTTACTGGTGCCTCCGTATAGTGTATTTTGGACCACAATATGGTCGCCATGTTTTAAAAAAGCCAGAAATACGGTACTGATTGCCGCCATACCGCTTCCAAAAATCATTCCTGCCTCAGCATGCTCAAGCGCTGCAATTTTTTTTGATAAATACTCTTGATTCGGCGTATTGAAATAGCGTGGATACCGTTTGACATCAACCCCATCAAACTCATAAGAAGTTGACATATAAATAGGCGACACCGCGCCTTTAAACTGTTCATCCTTGATTTCACCAACATGGGTGCAAATGGTATTTAATCCGTATTTTGTTTTTGACATGATAGCTGACATTTAGTACGGTTTAAAATTACAAATAATTGATTATACATTAGACGAATTAAAGCCTGCTTTTTAAAGAAAAAATAAGAGGGTGAGTTTCAAAAGGAAATTATTGTAACACGCGCTTCAAGTTTAGAAAACCTGCATGACACTGCAAGCGCCTCATAAAAAAGACGTAAGCTTAAAAAATAAGTAAAACTTTAAATCCTATTTTAGGGATTTTAGGCCATTTCCCTTATATTCGTGCTGCTATTAACAAATTACTTTCCAAATGCTCAAAGCCGTATTATTCGATATGGACGGTGTTATCGTGAACACTGAACCCTTACATCGCAAAGCCTACCACCTCATGTTTGATGACGTTAATATTGACGTTTCAGAAACACTCTATGCGTCTTTTACAGGACAATCCACCAGAGCTATTTGTGAAATTTTAGTGGATCATTTTAAGTTACCACTGGGGCCTCACACTTTAGTAGAGCTTAAACGAGACCATTTTAAATACTTGTTTGAAAACGATGATGCCTTAGATCTTTTGCCGGGTGTTTTAGACCTGATCAAAGATTACCATAACAACGGGTTGACCTTGGTGTTGGCCTCTTCCGCCTCAATGGACAATATCAACAACATTTTTGAACGTTTCAATTTGGACTCTTATTTTGTGGCGAAACTGAGTGGTGCCGATTTAAAAGCCTCCAAGCCACATCCTGAAATTTTTGAGAAAGCCGCTTTGGCTTCAGGCCATGAGCGTCATGAATGTATGGTTATTGAAGACTCTACAAATGGCATTAAAGCCGCCATAGATGCCGGGATTTTTTGCGTAGGATATGACAGTCTGCATTCTCAAGATCAAGATTATAAACACGCTGATTTGGTAGTAAGTCATTTTAAGGACCTTGCATATCACAGCATTTCAGAACACTTTAATCCTGTTCTTGCAGACAAGTAACAGGTATTATACATTCCCTTTTGAAAAATAATTAACCCAATGTCAACTTTTCAAGTAACAGCTTCAATTCTATCACAAACTGAATTGGGCGAGTTTGTTATAGCACAATACGGACTTACCTCCAATTACGTCTGCAAATTATTCAGGACGGGAATGAACCACACCTATTTTATTTCTAACACTGAAAAGGCATACGTTATAAGAGTTTATAGCCACGACTGGAGGTCAAAATCTGAAATTACAGAAGAAATCAAGCTTTTAAATTTGTTAAAGGATACTAACTTAAATGTTTCGTATCCTATTCAAGATATAAATGGAGAATTCATTCAAGAGATGAATGCTCCAGAAGGGATCAGACATCTCGTCGTTTTTTCTTTTGCAGAAGGAGAAAAAATCAGATTTATGGACAAGGAGACTTGCTTTTCTATTGGTTCTTTTATGGCAAATTTTCATAAGGCAACTTCAAACAAAACGATCAACCGAATTTCTTATGACAGAGAAACACTCATAGAATTGCCTTATCATCATCTCCAACCATACTTTTCAGAGAAATTGCCAGAAATGGAATTCATAAAAGAGATTGGTGCGTTCTTTCAAAAAAGTGATTTTGAAAACACCAGGATTGGGGTTGTCCATATGGATATTTGGTATGATAACATGGCTGTGACCGATGAGAATGACATTACACTTTTCGACTTTGATTTTTGTGGGAATGGTGCACAAATATTAGATGTTGGGTATTTTTGCAAACAATTATTTCACATCGAACCTGACAAGCACGAATACGAATTAAAAGTGAACCATTTTTTAGAAGGATATCACACTGTCAGACCTTTATCATCTCATGAATTGAATTTGATTCCTAAAGCAGGATTGGCCGTTTATGTTTTTTATATGGGCGTCCAAGCACAACGATTTGATTGGTCAAATATCTTTTTAACCGAAAATTATCTCAAAATGTTTCATGTAGCACGACTAAAATCTTGGATGGCATACAATAATATGGAGAAAGTATCTTAACCTCAAAACCAGTTTCATTGCTCATCAAATCAAACCTGCTTGAGATTCCTCAGAGTTTCTTCATCATAAATATCGCTTCATCAATATACTGCTTTAAGTGAAATGCTCCTTTTGTTTGTTCCTATATTTTCTGAATTGGACATCAAATCAATTTCATCCTTAACTCAAACCCAAGAAAAATATTACCTTTTATTGCTTCTGCTTTTTCAAAAGTTGATTTTGCTCTTCCATCAACTCTGTAAGTTGTGATAGTAATTCAATATCCTTTGGTGTCTTAACGGATTTATCTTTTGGATCCTGTGCTTTGTTTTTGATACTGTTCAAGAATCTGACCACTATAAACACGGTAAACCCGATAATCAAAAAATCCATGGACGCTTCAAAAAGTTCCCCATAACCAATAGCTACTTCATCGGCAATCAATTGGTCAGCCGCATCTGTCATTCTCTCTCTCAAAATAAAACGCTTATCCTGGAATTTTAAACCATCAGTCATTAACGACAACGGTGGCATCAAAACTTTTTTAACCAAAACATCAATGACTTTATTAAAGGACGCCCCAATGATGATGCCAATGGCCATATCCATCATATTTCCTCTTACGGCAAATTCTTTAAATTCTTTAAAAATCCCCATCTCTTTAAGGTTTACTTGTTGAATGATAACATTGTTTTCTGTCGGTCTAAATTGCAACAGCCACAAACAAAGTGTTTATGGCTGCAATACTGTATTGACAAATCTAGTTTTTATTTTTTATAATAGACAGCATATTTACGGTAAGCGAAAAAGCCTAAGATGGCAACAACCCCTACAGTTATAGCAATAAACTGCAAGCTCACTATTTGATCACCACTAGCGTAAGCATGAAGTCCTGAAAGATAGAAATTCACACCAAAATAGGTCATCATAATGCTGGCAAATGCAATAATTGAAGCCAAGTTAAAACCAAAACGGCCACGAAGTCCCGGTACCAATCTCATGTGAATAACAAATGCGTACACCATAATACTGATCAAAGCCCAAGTTTCTTTAGGGTCCCAACCCCAATAACGCCCCCAGCTCTCATTGGCCCACATACCTCCCAAAAAGTTACCAATAGTTAATAATACCAAACCGACGGTAAGCGCCATTTCATTGATAAGGGTCAGCTCTTTAATGCTGAGCAACATCTTATCTTTATTGTTTTTGGTGGTACAGACCATCAAAATCAAGGATACCGTCCCTAAAATCAGCCCGAGCGCAAATGGACCATAACTCATGACAATAACAGCCACATGGATCATTAACCAATAACTGTCCAAAACGGGCTGCAATGTTGAAATAGCAGGATCCATCCAATTCCAATGGGCTACCATCAAAATTATTGAGGTCACAAACGCTGTTGAGGCAAGTGTCAAATCACTTTTTCTTCCAAAGGCCAATCCGAAAAACATGGTTGCCCACGCCACATAAATCATTGATTCATAAGCATCACTCCATGGCGCATGCCCTGAAAGATACCAGCGTACACCCAAGCCTGCGGTGTGTACGATGAAGAGTCCTAAAATGACAAATGCAAAAACCTTTACACTTACGTTTATAAATTTATATTTACCGTTGAAGATTTGTATGATCAATAAAATAAACATCAACGTCCCAGCATACATATACCAACTGAATAAGTTTTTAAAAATGTCGTATTTGTTATAGGCAATTTCTGTGGTGATCTTTTTATCTGAAAGCATCACCTCGCTGCCATATTTCTCTTGGGTCTTCTTGATGCCGTTCAATACATTCTCGGCTTGTGAAAAATCGCCATCCTGTTTCGCCTTATTTAGAGTCAGCAAATAGGCACTAAACCCATTGTTGACAAAATTGGCCAAAAGAGAATCCTCCATCTTTTCTCTATAATTGCCTTCTCTAAATTCCTTTGAAGAAATCCATTTGTTATTGTCATCATTAGGCACAGGAAAAATTTTCATGGCAAGCCCCTCAAGTGCGTTGTGCAGTAAATTGACCCGCTGATCAGCTTCCTTAAATTCCTTTTGAGACCCATTAGGCACCTGAGCTCTATACGCTTCGTTGAGATAAGGCTCTAATTTATAAGTACCATTTTCTGTAAAAAAATCAATAAAAGCTACATATTTTTTATCCAATGGCGCTCCAATAATGCTCCTGATGGTATCGGCCTTTTTAGGGGCTAAATAAATGATTGGAACATTGTACCATAGCAACGGACTTTCTTGAATGGACAGCATGATCTGGTTGGCGTCAAATTCTTCATAAGTATCATGCTTGCTCAGCTTACGTAAAATTTCTGAGGCATAGGTATCCATTGGCATCATTCGGCCACTATAATCCTGAACGACAAGACGTCCAAATTTATCAGCATGCTCTTTTGGGGTGATATTGGCCCTCAGCACAGAGTCTATTTGCGTTTTTGATGGGCGATCGTGACCATGTCCATCGTCTTGTGAATGTGTCTCTGTTTGTGAAAAACCAATAGTGGTGAATGCCAAAAACAGAATGGTGATGACCTTACTTTTTTGCTTTTTCACTTTTTCGAGCATGCGATTCAAGTCTGCAAAACGCGTGTTTCTGTCAAACAGAATAGCCATCAGTGCTAAATAAAGCAAAAAATAGCCAATATAGGTGACCCAAGTCCCCCAGAAATCATGATTTATAGATAATATGGTTCCTTTCTCATCAGGATCAAAACTAGCCTGAAAAAAGCGGTAGCCTCTATGGTCCAAGATGTTATTCATATAGATATGGTAATCAAAATCACCTTGCTCTTTATCTAAAACAGTCACCTTACTTTCGTAAGACGAATAGCTTTTTTCAGTTCCTGGAAACTTTTGGGCGATAAAATCGTTGAGTTTCACCTCAAAAGGCAGTTCAATCAATTTAGAACCATACTTAATGGCTATTTCCAAATTCCCGAATTGCACCTGTTCAAATGGATTGTTTTTATAAGGTCCACCCAAGATGTTGACACGCTTTGTTTCGCCATTGACGGTCACCTTCATAACCACACCATCTTCATCACCTTTAAGTATTTCTGATTTTTTTACCACATCAAAAACACCTTTCACCATTGGCTTAGGGAATACCATAGCCATATTGCCTATAACGTAACGGGAACGCAACACCAAAGGCTGTATACTGTCCTTTACCAAAGTACCAGTGGCCCTTGTAGCCATGGTCATGTAAGTGCCTTCATAAGGAGACTCAATAGTCAACCCGCCTGGAGTGCTGGTAATATTGATGGCACCAGGTGTTGGTTTATCCAAAGCAACTAAAACGTTATGTAAATTCTGTACTTCGCCAGATTTTAAAAAGTGATTGTGAGGCTGGCCTTCTCCCGCTTCTACCAATTTTAAGTAGGATTCTCCAGATTCATCAGGAATGACATCAGTTTCAGCACCCTTGATGAATTTTTCAAGTTCAATGGTCACTGGTACATTGTTATAATCAGCTTCTACCTTAAATTCGTTGTCCAAACGGTATGAGAAATCGACCTCACGCTCAATAATTTTGCGTTGCGCCATACCATCCACCATAAAATCACCATCTATATACGCTGTCACGAATGTTTTTTGTGATAAGAATTGATTTTCAGATTCGCCTTCTCTAATGGCCATCATGCCTTCAAATCCGATATATCTTGTTATAAATGCTCCAAAAATGATAAGAATGAATGATAAATGTATGGTTAAGGTGGCCCATTTTTTCCATCGCAGTAACCGGTAGCGAAACATGTTACCTATAAAATTGATCATAAAAATCAACATGATGCCCTCAAACCACCACGCATTATATATCAAATGTCTTGTGTAGGGGGTTGGCGAAGTCTCTTCATTGGCATCTAAAAATGTTCCGACTGCCATAGCTATGGCAAAAACAACAAATAAAGTGGCGGTTAAACGGGTGGAGAAAAGAATGTTAGCGAGTCTTTTTTGCATGGTATAAGGACGTTTTTTTGAGCTTTCCTTTAAGCAATGCAAATTTAGCCATTTTGTTGATTGTGTAAGAATTTAAAGATGTTAAAGTTGAGATATTTTGAAGGCTTAAATCTATTTATAACAAAAGAATTATTGAGTTGCCACAGATAGTTTCAAAAACCGGAATGACTCCAAGAAAAACAAATCATATAGCCTAAGAAAAACAAGGCATTCATAATTTCCGGATAAAGGACAGAAGCAAACAATTTAACGCTCTTTTCTTAATATGTTATGCTTGTCTTGCTTGATAAATATTCATGAACATAAAAGTCCCCATTTTACGAGCACGATTTTTTGCATTTTGAGCGTATTCGCCTTCAAAAAGCTCATCCAAGGTTTCAAACCAGAGATTGAGCCATAATCCAAAATGCTCCTGTGTAATGGCATTGTTGTTTTCCTGATCTACTTTAATATGCACCTCCAATGGATTCCCAACGTACCTGTGCTCCAATTTTTTGGACATAAACAAACTGCTTTCCCAAAACGTGGTCAAACGCTCAATATGCGCATCCCAATCTTTGATCACGCGGTCAAAAAAGGGACCTAAAACGTCATCTTTTTTAACTTTCTTGTAAAATTCTGAAACCAGTAAAAAAACGTCGTCTCTATTGTGAATATCTTTTTTTTCCATTCTATCTTATGCCAAGCGTAGCAAATTAATGATAATAAATGTAACATGAATCAATACTGTTGCAATAAACAAATTGAAAATTAGCTTTGGCTTCATTTGGGCATATAACGAACCATTGTAAGCCATGGCGAAAATAACTACCAAGGTCAAATCTAAAAAATGAAATGTCGGATTGCTGTTTTTCAGGATAAACATGGCGGCAATAGAGCCTATACAACTCTGAAATATAATGCTCAACGGAACGTACAGTGTCAGATGTTCTCTAAAATCGGCCAGTCCTTTGTTATAAAGTGTCATAATCTCTCATTTTTAATGTGGATACAAAGTTCCAAAACCTTTATTTGTATTTTTATGATTCAAATCATAAGACTATGATCCCAGAACAGCTGATTCAAGATTTTGAGGGAACTCTGAAAAATTATTCTAAAGATCACGCCATTTTTAATGAAGGGGCGCATGCTGATTTTTACTATCAGATCAAAACCGGGCATGTGAAAATGTTCAACCTTACTGAAGATGGAAAAGAATTTGTACAAGGGTTTTTTGAAAACGGAAATTCTTTTGGAGAACCACCTTTATTTGGCGCTTTTAAGTATCCGGCAACGGCATTGACCTTAGCTGTTTCTGAAGTTTATGTCCTCCCAAAGTCGAAATTCTTGAAGCTTTTGAAAGCGCATCCAGACATTCATTTGAAATTCACCAAAATGATCTGTAAACGCATGATCTATAAAGCAAAAATAGCCAGGGAAGTCTCCATCTACCCACCTGAACATCGCATCCTAACCTTATTGCACCATCTTAAGGCTAACGCCAAAATTGAGGTGGACTTCGAAGTGCCCTTGACCCGTCAGCAGATTTCAGAATTGACAGGATTACGGGTTGAAACGGTGATCAGGGCCATCAAAAAGCTCGAAAAATCGAAAGCCTTAGCCATTATTGACCGAAAAGTGGTAATTTAAAAAATCACATGCTTCACGAGCAAAAAACACATCAGAAGTCAGCGCTCAGAGTGAAAATTTCCATTTCTTAATTCTTATGTCTTATTTCTTCATTAATTTAGCGGCATGATTTCAGTGATTATTCTTGGTGCGGGCAATGTTGCGACCCATTTATTCAACGCTTTTGACACAGCGGAACAGGTGACTGTCAAACAATGGTTTAATAGAACCATCAAAAGTATCCAACCTTACAAAAACAGGGTTGATATAACAGACGATCTCTCTCAATTAAAGGAAGCTGACGTCTATATCATTGCCGTGAGTGATGACGCCGTTGCCAAGTTATCTACTAAATTACCCTTTGAAAATAGATTGGTCGTGCACACCTCAGGGTCTGTCAACGTGCATGATTTGGACAAGAAGAACAGACGCGGTGTCTTTTATCCCTTACAAACATTTAGCAAAGCAGCAAACCTAAATTTCTCCCATGTTCCCATTTGTTTAGAAGTGTTGGACAAAGCTGATCTCAAGACCCTGAAAACCTTGGCAAAAGTTGTAGGATGTGACACTCATAAAGTCAATACCGACCAGCGAAAAGCTCTACATTTAGCGGCTGTTTTTGTGAATAATTTTACCAACCAATTGTACCGTGTGGCACATGAAATCACCGAAGCCGAAGGTGTAGAATTTGACATTTTAAAGCCTTTACTATTAGAGACCGCCAAAAAAGTACAAGATATTTCGCCTTATATGGCACAGACAGGTCCTGCAAAACGCAACGATAAAAAAACAATAACAAACCATTTACAATTGTTGAAAAGTGAGCAACATAAAGCCATTTATGAACTCCTGACAGCAAGCATCCAAAAAACACATGGAAGAAAAAAACTATAAAGAATACCTTGAACATATTACCACCTTTATTTTTGACGTCGATGGCGTGCTCACTGATGGCACAATTTCATTGACCACCACTGGCGAAATGCTGCGCACCATGCACACAAAAGATGGGTTTGCGATAAAAACAGCTTTGCTTGCAGGGTTTAATGTTTGTATCATCTCTGGAGGCAGCAATGAAGGTGTGCGCCAGCGTTTAAAAGGCTTGGGAGTTACCGATATCTATTTAGGCGCTCACAATAAAATTGAACAGTTGGACGAATATATGGCCATGCATCACATCAAACATGAAAATGTTCTTTTTATGGGTGACGACATTCCCGATTATCCAGTGATGAAACGTGTTGGCTTACCTACCTGTCCGCAAGATGCCGTGCCGGAAATAAAGGCGATTTCAAAATATATTTCCCATAAAAATGGTGGCCAAGGCTGCGTTAGAGATGTGATTGAACAAGTCTTAAAAGTGCAGGAAAAATGGAACGGGAATTTTGATGCGAAGTATGATTGAGGTGGAAGACAGAAGCTGTGGAAGCTAGAAGCTGGAAGGTGGAAGTTGGAAGACGGATGACCGATGACCGGTGACCGATGAGTGATGACCGATGACCGATGAATGAAGACCGATGAGCGGTGACCGAAAACTGAAGACTGAAGACTGAAGACTGAAGACGGATGACCGATGACCGTTGAATGAAGACTGAAGACGGAAGACGGATGACCGATGACCGAAGACTGTAGACTGATGACTGATGACTGAAGCCTGAGGCTTGGACTTCAATATGTAAAATTTCATTGCGACCGTTGCGCTCAACTTTGCGTCCATTGCGTTTAAATCTTATGCACTTAAATAAAAAGACGTAAGTATGGAGAATAGGCCGAAAGAATTCGGAATGCTCGATAATATAGGCCAAAAGCGATAAAAAAATCAGTCGTGTATTCGTGGCTTAAAAACTTAAAAACAACCAACTAACCAACCTACCTATTGAACATTCTAAATTTAATCCGCTGGAAAAACCTATTGATGATTGCTTTTGTGCAATTACTCATAAAATACGCGCTATTTGAGCCTTTCCTAAATACGACAGCACTGACCACAACGCTCAACGACTTTGGCTTTGGCTTATTAATGCTTTCAACCCTTTGCATTGCCGCTGCCGGAAATATCATCAATGATATTTATGATATCGAAACAGATGTAATCAACAGGCCTTCAAAAGTGATTGTTGGTACAAGCATTTCTGAAAAAACCGCCTACACCCTATTTATTATTTTTAATGTTATTGGCGTGCTTCTTGGGTTCTACTTATCCCATTTGGTAGGCAGAAGCGGATTTTTTGCCATTTTCGTCGGTATTTCTGCGTTACTTTATGTGTATACTTCTTATTTAAAACAGACACTCTTATTGGGCAACATTGTTGTTTCGGTTATGGTAGCGTTAAGTATCTTAATTGTAGGAATTTTTGAACTGATCCCAGTGATCACAACACAAAATCAGGCCACACAATTGACCTTTTTTAAAATTTTATTGGACTATGCATTGTTTGCATTTTTAATCAATTTGGTGCGGGAAATTATCAAGGATCTGGAAGATGTGGATGGCGATTATAAGGCCAGCATGAACACGATTCCCATCGTCATAGGACGCGAGAGAGCTTCAAAAGTCGCTTTTGTTCTCGCCCTCGTACCTCTTTTTGGATCCATTTATTATGTCGCTACCTATTTGTTTACCTATGAAATTTTTATTGGCTATTTTCTTGTCGCTATTATTGCACCTCTCATTTATATCGCGATAAGGACGTTTAGCGCAAAATCCAAAAAACACTACCATCATATCAGCAATATGCTTAAATTAGTAATGCTTTTAGGAATGCTGTCTTTACTATTGTATCCGATTGTTCTGAAATAAATTGCTCGCAGAGACTTAAGGGCGCAAAGCAAATTGTGAGTGTTGATCTACCTAGATATGCCTTATTATAAGTTCGGGTTGTTGTCTGTTGACTGTTGACTGTTGACTGTAATTAAGTAATTATTTATTTTATAAGAAGGAAGTATAAAGATCAATTAGCTATGCTGAAATTTTAAAAATTGATTATCAAAAATTACCAACTGCTGACTGAACACTGCTTGCCCGTCCTTAGCTTTTGCGAACCTGCTTATTTGCAGACAGGGGCGGGAACACTGAAAACACTAAATAAAATGATCAACGAGACCCTAAAACACCACAATATCATCCTAGCCTCTGCATCTCCAAGGCGGCAACAATTTTTCAAAGATCTGGGTTTGGATTTTGAAATCCGTTTAAAACCTGTACTAGAAGAATATCCACAGCGATTGACCCATTTTGAAATTAGCGATTATCTAGCGCAGTTAAAAGCCTTACCTTATAAAAAAGAACTTCAACCCAACGACATTCTTATAACAAGTGATACCATTGTGTGGCACAACAAAAAAGCTTTGGGCAAACCAAGAGATGCCGCTGAGGCTTTTGAACTTATAAAATCGTTAAGCAATACTACTCATGAAGTCATTACATCAGTCTGTTTTACATCAATCTCAGATGAAAGAACGGTAAATTCAGTTACAAAAGTGACCTTTAAAAACTTGACCGATGATGAAATAAAGTACTACATTAGCACCTTCCAACCCTTCGATAAAGCTGGCGCTTACGGCATTCAGGAATGGATTGGCCAAATTGGCGTTACCAAAATTGAAGGCTCGTATTTTAACGTGATGGGATTGCCCACACATCTTGTTTATCAAACGTTAAATGACATGGCCAAAACCGTTTAGCGTTGTATTTTAGTACAAATTTTCCGCTATGAAATCACCACTTGTATTCTTTTTTACTGCTTTATTCCTGATGACATTTTCTTGCAAAAACGAAGGGAACGTTCAGGAACAAACTGAAGCCAAGGCTCCAGCTTCCCCTGTTGAAAATTTACAAAATCCACAGCCCTTATCTGAAGAGTTTAAATCTTATTGGTATCAGGGTGAGGCTGAAATTACCTCCTATAGTTTGGAACAGGCCCGTTATGGTGAGATCCGAAATGGCAATGCTGTATTGGTTTTTGTAACAGAACCCTTTTTACAGACAGCACAAGTGAAAGCTGATCAACCGGCTGCCTCAAATATTACTGTTTTAAAGCTCAACGCCACCAAAAATTTCAATACTGGCATCTATCCGTATAGTATTATGCAGAGTGTCTTTTACCCACTTGCCAATAATCAACACGCTTTAAAAATTTCATGCTCGGTTCAAGAATGGTGCGGACATGCCTATACGCAACTCAACAACCGCTCAGAGTTTGAAGTGCGGTCCCATTCCTATTTTGAAGGTGAGGCCGATGAAGATTTCAGTTTAAACAAAAGCATCCTCGAAAATGAACTCTGGACGCAATTGCGCATCAACCCTAAAAGTTTACCTACCGGCAACGTGGAGATCATTCCCTCTTTTGAGTTTTTACGCTTAAAACATTTGCCTTTAAAGGCGTATAACGCTTCCGCAGAATTGACGTCGGAAACATACACCCTTACCTATCCTGATTTGAACAGAAGTCTGAGCATCACATTTAACCCGCAATTTCCTTTTGAAATCATCTCTTGGGAAGAAACTTTTGTTAGCGGTTTTGGAGACAAGGCGCAAGAATTGAAAACTAAAGCCACGAGGATAAAAACTATCAAATCTGACTATTGGAACAGAAACACAAACGCCGATTCTGCCTTGAGAGAAAGCCTTGGTTTAGAATAGCTTTTATTGTTTTCTGTGTATCTTTGCCTCTCATTTTATATTTAAAATACTTATGTTTTTTCAGAACTATCAGCATGAATTCATTTATACAGGTTTTGTCCTTATCGTTTTACTGATTATTAGATTTTTCATCAATAAAGTCATTGGTAAAATTTCAAGAAAAAACGGGATCAACATAGCACGTATCCACCTAATGCAAAGGTATGTCAGTGTGGCGCTCTTTATTATCAGTCTTTTAATTATTCCTTTTATTTTTGGAACGCAAGCTAAAGATTTGGTGTTGCTTTTTTCATCTGTGTTTGCAGTGATAGGCATCGGGTTGTTCGCTATATGGTCTATTTTGAGCAATATCACTTCTGGCATCATCATGTTTTTCTCGTTTCCTTATAAAGTAGGTGATAAAATTCAAATTCACGATAAAGATTTTCCCATTGAAGGGATTATTGAAGATATTAGAGCCTTCCAACTGCATTTGCGTATTGAAAATGGCGATTTAGTAACCTATCCCAACAATTTAATGTTCCAAAAAGCGGTGACCTTAATCCAAAAAGACGCCATTGATGAATATTTTGAGGACGGAACGGACTTAATTTGATCCGTAAAATTGAGAATATTTCTTTCAAATACTATTACGTTCTAAAAATGGCACATTCTTAAAGAGCTCACTAGTGGTCACATCAGCTTGTATTTTTGAGTTAAATAAAAACTAAAATCGAAAATTACGCTGCTTCTTTTTTATATTTGAAGTTCAAGCTAATGTCCAAGAAATGTTCAAACGTTATTTAGTACCCCTAATCACCTTATTTTATTGCTTTACATTACAAGCACAACAACCAAAAAAACCGACGAGCTCAGAGATTTATGAAGCCATAGAAAAACTGAATTTTCTAGGGTCTGTACTCTATGTTGCTGCACATCCTGATGATGAGAATACACGACTTATCTCGCATATGGCCAATGCTGTAAAAGCAAGAACAGCCTATCTTTCTCTAACACGTGGCGATGGCGGACAAAATCTTATAGGACCTGAAATCAGAGAACTTTTGGGGATCATCAGAACTCAAGAATTGGTGGCAGCACGCAAGATTGATGGTGGCGAACAACGTTTTACACGAGCCAATGATTTTGGCTACTCAAAGCATCCTGATGAAACCTTAGCCATTTGGAATAAAGATGAAGTGATGAGTGATGTGGTTTGGGCTATTCGTAAATTTCAACCAGACATTATCATCAATCGGTTTGATCACCGCAGTGCAGGAGCTACGCATGGTCACCACACCAGTTCTGCCATGTTGAGCGTAGAAGCATTTGATGCTGCTGCAGATCCGTCAAAATATCCAACCCAGCTCAAAGATGTCGATGTTTGGCAACCAAAACGCGAGTTTTTTAATACCTCGTGGTGGTTTTATGGCAGTCAAGAAAAATTTGATGCTGCAGATAAAACAAACCTTTTCGGATTGGAGGTTGGCGACTTCTACCCTGCCCTCGGACTTTCAAATTCAGAAATTGCAGCCTTGAGCAGAAGTTCACACAAATCACAAGGTTTCGGAAATACAGGTGCCCGTGGTGGCGAAATTGAATATCTAGAACTTGTAAAAGGCGACTTGCCAAAAGATAAAAACAATATTTTTGAAGGTATTGACACCAGTTGGAACCGCGTAAAAGGTGGAAATGCCATTGGCCAATTGCTGAAAAATATTCAGGAAAATTACAATTTCAATAATCCGTCAGCTTCTATTCCAAAATTGATAGAAGCGTATCAGTTGATTCAAAAATTAGAAAACAAACATTGGAAGGCTGTCAAGTCTGAAGATATCAAAAACGTCATTGCCGCGTGTGCAGGCTTATATCTTGAAGTTGTTGCTGAATCCAATACAGCCACACGAAATAGCCAGGTAAAGCTCAATCTGGAAGCCATCAACCGAAGCGCCCAAAACATAACACTGACCTCAGTACTTTTATCTGATGGAACCAAGATCGAAAAAAATATAGATTTGAAGGATAATGAGTCCCAGCGTTTCAAAGCTCAAATCAACATCCCTTCAAACACGTCATATTCTACACCCTATTGGTTGGACACCAAAGGCACTTTGGGCATGTACAAGGTAGAGGATCAACACTTAATTGGGTTGCCAGAAACGCCCAGAACCATTACAGCAACATTTAATATTTCTATCAACGGCGAAGTAATTGCGTACACAAGGCCAGTTATTTACAAAACCAATGATGCTGTAAAGGGTGAAGTCTACAAACCTTTTGAAATCGTTCCTGAAGTCTCAGCGCACATTTCTGAACCGGTCATTATTTTTGCTGATGATCATCAAAAGGATATTCAGGTTGTCGTGAAAGCCAATCGTGAAAATTTAGAAGGGTTTGTGCAGTTGGATTCTCCGGAAGGTTGGAAGGTGTTTCCTGAGAAGCAAAATGTGGCCATTCTTCATAAAGGCCAAGAGCAAACCCTAGTGTTCACAGTCATTCCTCCCAACAACCAAAGTGAAGGGCTAATGACACCAGTGGTGCATGTTGGCAAAAACATGTACACCAAAAAGCTTGTTGAAATTAATTATGACCACATCCCGTTTCAACTGGTCTTACTGCCAAGCGAGAGCAAGGTTGTACGTTTGGACATCAAGAAAAAGGGCGAGAATATCGGTTATATTGAAGGCGCAGGAGATGTGGTCCCTGAAAGTTTGAGACAAATTGGGTATCATGTAGCCACTATAAAACCTGAAGATATCAGTGCTGAAAATCTTAATCGTTTTGATGCGATTGTAGTTGGCATTAGAGCATACAACACGGTTGACGCCCTAAAATTCAAGCAAAAACAATTATTTGATTTTGTAGCGCAAGGTGGGAATTTGATTGTGCAGTACAATACAAATGGCGATATTGTTGTAGATGATTTGGCTCCTTACCCGTTGGAATTGTCCCGCGATCGTGTGACCGATGAAAATGCAGATGTGAAATTACTGTATCCCAACCACGAACTGCTCAACTATCCCAACAAAATTACCGAAAAAGATTTTGAAGGCTGGACGCAAGAACGCGGGCTTTATTTTCCAGATACATGGTCAAAAGAGTTTACGCCACTGTTATCAATGCATGATAAAGGCGAGTCTCCAAAAAAAGGCAGCTTATTGGTGGCTAAATATGGAAAAGGACATTATATTTATACAGGTTTGAGCTTTTTTAGGGAATTTCCAGAAGGTGTTGCAGGTTCGTTTAGATTGTTTGCAAATATGCTTTCTATTGGTAAAGAATCCGTCAAGTCCGATGAAAAATTAAATGATTAAATCTCAAACCTTGCAGTCCCAAAACTTGGGGATTTATGAGTCAAAAGATTTTTATTAAGAAGAAAAACTATGCAACAACAACCACCAAAAGAGCGCTGGAAAAAATCATATACTTTGGTCTTGGTTGCCAACGCCATTTACATTGTCTTGTTTTATTTTATCATGAAATCCTTCTAATATGCAAACATTAGATTGGGTTGTACTTATAGGAACCCTTGTTTCTATTGTTGCTTATGGCACTTGGAAAACTAGAGGTAGCAAAAACGTTGAAGACTATATCAAAGGTGGCAATGAGGCCAAATGGTGGACCATCGGGTTGAGCGTTATGGCAACCCAAGCCAGTGCCATCACGTTTTTATCCACACCAGGTCAGGCGTTCCACGATGGAATGGGATTTGTGCAATTTTACTTCGGATTGCCAATTGCCATGATCATCATCTGCTTGGTATTTATTCCGTTGTATTACCGTCTCAAAGTTTATACAGCCTATGAGTTTTTGGAGAATCGGTTTGATTTAAAAACCAGAAGTCTGACTGCCATTTTATTCTTGATACAACGCGGATTGGCAGCTGGCATCACTATTTACGCGCCTGCCATTATTCTCTCTGCTGTTTTGGGGTGGAATCTGAATTTGCTGATCATTATTATCGGAATTCTCGTGATTATTTATACGGTGTCTGGAGGCACAAAAGCAGTAAGCATCACGCAAAAACAACAAATGGCTGTTATTTTCACGGGCATGTTTATTGCGTTCTTTTTAATTGTGAGTTATCTTCCAGAAAATATCACGTTTACAAAAGCACTCGATATTGCTGGCGCTAGTGGAAAAATGGATATCCTTGATTTTTCATTCGATTTTAATAATCGTTACACGTTTTGGAGCGGCATTATAGGCGGTACATTTTTGGCACTTTCTTATTTTGGAACCGATCAAAGTCAGGTTCAGCGCTACCTCTCAGGCAAGTCTGTAAAAGAAATGCAAATGGGCTTAATCTTTAATGGACTCTTAAAAGTACCGATGCAGTTTTTTATCTTATTGGTGGGGGTGATGGTTTTTGTTTTTTATCAATTCAACTCTTCGCCCATAAATTTCAATCCTACCGCCACCAAAACGGTGATGAACTCCTCCTATGCTGAAGAATACGAGCAATTACAAAATCAGCAGGATGAAATTTTTCTAAAGAAAAAAGAGTTGATGACAGCCTATGCCGATACTAAAACGGAAGCCATTGCCAGTCAAATAGCAAACTATAATGATGGGGATAGAGCCAACAGAAACGCTGCCAAAGACCTGATCAGTAAAGCCAATAAAGAGCGCGTCCTATCTGTAGAAACCAATGACAAAGATTATGTGTTTATCCACTTTATCTTAAACAACCTGCCACGCGGATTGATTGGTTTGTTATTAGCGGTTATTTTAAGTGCTGCCATGTCAAGCACCGCAAGTGAACTTAATGCCCTTTCATCCACAACCACCATGGATTTATACAAACGCAGCTTTGTGCAGAACAAAAATGAAAACCATTATTTAAAAGCCTCAAAATGGTTTACGTTAGCTTGGGGAATTTTGGCTATACTGATTGCTTGTGTGGCTTATTTGGCGGACAATTTGATTCAATTGGTCAATATCATCGGCTCCATTTTTTATGGCAATGTTTTGGGGATTTTCCTTTTGGCATTCTTTTTCAAGTACATAAAAGGGAATGCCGTTTTTGTTGCCGCTTTAATCACACAAGCCATTGTAATTGCTGGCTGGTGGTATGATTGGATGCCTTATTTGTGGCTCAATGTATTTGGTTGCGCCCTTGTTATGGGCATTGCTTTTATTATTCAAATCATAAATTCACTACAAGATGAACACGCCTAAAACCATCCGTTGGGGTATTATCGGCCTCGGTAAAATTGCAAATAAATTTGCCAAGGACATTCAAACCGTTGAGAATTGCCAACTCTATGCCGTGGCTTCAAGACATCAGGAAAAAGCGACTTCTTTTGCAAAACAATACAATGCCGTAAACGCATACGATTCTTATGAAGCCTTGGCTGCTGATCCTGACATTGACGCGGTTTACATCGCCACGCCACACAGTTTTCATAAAGCGCATTCAATTTTATGTATGAACCATAAAAAAGCGGTGTTGTGTGAGAAGCCATTGGCTATGAATATTATGGAGGTGGAAGAAATGATTGTGGCGGCCAAAGTCAATAATGTGCTGTTTATGGAAGCTTTATGGACCTACTTTTTGCCACATTATCAATTTGTGTTAAGCCAATTGAAATCCGGTAAATACGGTGATATCACAAAATTGGAGGCTGATTTCGGGTTTCAGCCCAAAATAGATATGGATTCTCGAGTTTTTAAAAAATCACTTGGTGGCGGCAGTCTGTTGGATATTGGCATCTACCCTATTTTCGCTGCGCTATCAACTTTAGGAAACCCAGTAGATATTGATGCCAAAGCCACTTTTTTCGAAAATGGAGTCGATTCTTCCTCTGATATGATATTCAATTATAATAATGGTGTCAAAGCCTTTTTAAAAAGCACACTATTGGAACAAACACCAACAGAGGCTGTTTTTCATTGTGAACGGGGCATCATTAAAATCAATACCAGATTTCATCAACCGTCCACAGTTACTGTGACTCATAAGGGAATAGAAACCACTCACGATTTTGGGTATAACACTATTGGATACAATTTTGAAGTCATTCACTTTAACGAATTAATTCGCCAGGGAAAAACAGAAAGCCCAATCATGACCTATGAATTTAGTAGGAATCTTATTGAAACTTTGGATAAAGTCAGAGAGCTCATTGGACTAAATTATATTCCATAAAAAAAATCCCACCATAAGCGGGATTTTTCTGGAAATCATTGTATTTTTGACTCTTAATTAATTATCTATGTTCAAAGTGACGGCTTTATTTAACTTTTCACCTGAACTGATTTTCAAGTTCTTTTTTATATTATTATTCATAATTTGAATTTCATAGGTTTTCTCAACCTCCTTCTGATCATTGTAATTTACAGTATAAACCACTTTTAACAAGCCGCTGTTTGGATATTGACTTAATACTGACTTCATCAGATGTTTGGGAAGTTTAATGTCCTTATACTGCTCTTTCGTTTTTAAAATTTTTCCGTTGTTATCGTAAGTAGCAATAATATGACCTTTAGATCCCCGAAAGACAATTTTAAAAGGTTCATTACGACCATCAAATTTAGGTGACTCCATAACATTATACCTTGAAGCTTCTGTTTCTAATACTTGGACAAAATCAGCCGTTGTTCTGTCCTGTACTTTTTCGAGATAACTAAAGTTAACATTAGTTATTACAACATCATTTAATTTTACTTCCTTTATCTCACCCTTTTTGTTTTGTGAGAACCCTAGGCTGGTAAGACCTAATACGAATAAACCAATTACTAAATTTTTCATGACTTAAGGTTTTTAAAGATTAATACTTATTGATGAAGCAAAGGTGGTGTGTAAACAGAAGCCTCACTTAACAGTCATGATGTAATTGATTTAAAGTATTTTTTGAAACGTTTTACACATAATTTAAAGGCTATAAATTATGTTGCATTTTAAGAATAAAACCTTAAATTTTAGGTAATTATAAAATTAATATTGAGTGCCCAAGTTTATAGGTACTACCATTACGTGTATGGGTCTATAATTTGCTTTTAGCTATGAATATTTAAGAATTAAATGAAATTCTTGTCATTATCGTCCCGTTAGGGAAAAAATACTGGTAGATGGAATTATTTAACGGAGGGCTCGTGCCTTTAGGTACGAAATATGAACACGCATATTCTGTACCCTACGGCACAGGGGCTTTTTGAAACATACATCCTACCGATATGTAGTTCCTAAAGGAACATAAAAAAANAANA
>NZ_LZRN01000044.1 GCF_001678675.1 Gelidibacter algens | reverse complement strand
TTCTTTATTCTATTTTGGAACAAAATAAATCCAATTTGAACCTTGCGGCTTTGCGCCTCTGCGAGCCACACGATTCTTCAAACTTCTAGCTTCCAACCCTTTTTAGTACCAACGTTTCTTTTTGCTTTTAGAGCCCTGACCTTTGCGTCCTTTTTTATGCTTGCTTCCTGTTTTTTTAGACGTATGTATAATAGGTTTTGCGTGCGGATCTAGAGGGTAAGGGTGGTCGTCTTCCACCGGAATTTGAGTATTGATCAGTTGCTGTATGGTTTTGATATACGCTTTTTCATCTGCAGAGCAAAAGGAATAGGAGCTGCCAAAATGTTCAGCACGTCCTGTTCTACCTATACGGTGCACATAGGTTTCAGGTACGTTTGGCATATCAAAATTGACCACGGCATCCAATTCATCAATATCAATACCTCTAGCCGCAACATCAGTAGCAATCAGTATGTTGGCTTCGCCATGCTTGAATTTATTTAAAGCCGATTGTCTGTCACTCTGCGTTTTGTCACCGTGAAAACTTTCTACCTTAAAACCGTTTTTGATTAAAGTTTGCTCTAGTTTGTCAACACCATATTTCGTTCGCCTAAATATCAAAATATTACCCTTGATAGTAGTTCTTAAAAGATGAAGGCATAATTCAATCTTGTTGCGTTTAGGCACATAGTACAACACTTGGCTCACATTGTTGGCAGCAGATGAGGTAGGGGTAACTTCAACACGTTCTGGAGATTTCAAAATGGTACTTGCCAATTGCTCCACCTTAAAAGGCATGGTTGCTGAAAACAATAGCGTTTGTTTCTCTTTAGGACACAAGCGTTCAATTTTTGTCACATCATCAATAAAACCCATGTCCAACATCAAATCGGCTTCATCCAATACTAAGGTCTCGATATAATCTAAATTGATTTGGTCCTGCTTGTGCAAATCGAGCAAACGTCCAGGGGTAGCAATAACAATGTCCACACCTTTTTTAAGAAGATCAATTTGTGGTTCAATAGAAGCACCACCAAAAATAACCATCGTTTCTAAATTGGTGTGGGCGCTGTAGGTTTTGAAGTTCTGGGCAATTTGAATGGCCAATTCTCTCGTCGGACTAATCACCAACGCCCTTATTTTTTTGCCTTTTTTTACAGAATCTTGCTTGTCAAAAAGGAGTTGTAAAATAGGTAATGCAAACGCAGCCGTTTTTCCGGTACCTGTTTGGGCAGACGCAATGACGTCTTTTCCAGCCAACACCAACGGGATGGTCTGTTCTTGTACTAAAGTTGGAGAGTCGTAACCAGATTCGGCTACTGCTTTTAAAATGGGCTTGTTGAGCTGTAAGTCCTTAAATGACATTCTTAATTATTTTTGGCAAAGATAGCGGAAAATATAGTGGCAAAATGTAGATAGGGTTTGGGTTTTAATCGATCGCATTTTTTGTAACAAAAACGCGCCATCCAATTATGGCCATTTGTACTTTGGAGGCTTTTGCAAGGTCGAGGCCTTTTTTTGAATAGCTCGGAAGAACTGCTTTATTGATCTTTGCCAAAAATTTAAAGAAGCTTTTTTTCATGGAGATCCTGAAATGCGTTAACAACAAAGATAAAAATTTAACGCTTTAAATTGTTAAAACCAATGGTAATTGCTCAAAAACTAAGGTCAAAACTCATGTTAGAACTGAGTTGCAATTAAGATTTCCTTCATACTAAAAAATACGAAATGTTTTTCCATCCTAAAAAACCGAGGTTTCTGAAGATTCTATCATTTGTTGCGATTCTCTATTTTGATTTTACAAAAGTTTGAATCTTTTCCCTTTGTCCATCGATTGAAACTTAAAGCATTGAAAATCTGACCATTTGCATATCTTTATGTAAAAGTATACTTATGAAATATCTCGCTACATTTTTTGTTTTTATGGGCTTCTCTGGTATTGTTTTAGGTCAGGTAGTCATCAATGAATTGGATAGTGACACGCCTAGCACAGACACAAAAGAATTTGTTGAACTTCTCTCAGAAACCCCAAATTATCCTTTAGATGGGTATGTTCTTGTCTTTTTTAACGGGTCGGCTACGGGAGGCAATCAGAGCTATTTGGCGTTAAATTTAGACGGTTATGAAACTGACATCAATGGGGTGCTGCTTATAGGTAGCAATTCCGTAACACCAACGCCACAATACGTAATACCTGTTTCCGTGATTCAAAATGGTCCTGATGCCATTGCGCTCTATCGGGCAAATGATCTCGACTTTCCTGAATTTACCTTAGCATATGTTGATGATACGTTGATAGATGTCATGGTCTATGGCACCAATGATGCTGAAGCCACTGGCTTACTGGATATTTTTAGAGCTTTTGATCAAAACCTCCAACAACTCAATGAAGGTTCGAATAATAACACCAATTCCATTCAGCGTTTTGTAGATGACGGCGTGGTGAATTACAGGTCAGCCACTCCTACGCCAAGGCAGCTAAATGATGGTTCTGGGGTGGTGCTCAATGGGGTTTTAATTTCGATAGCTGAGAAACAGTATCATGAAGGAGATACGTTCACCATTTCATTTACTACTGAACAGAATGTGGCTGATGGGTTGTCATTTACCTTAAGCTTGAGTAATTATGGCTTTAATGCTGATGATTATATAGGTGAAACGGTGTTGACCATACCAATCGGGGCAAATACTGTATCCACCACTATAACCGTGATTGATGATAGTAATGACGAAGGCGATGAGGTCATCAAAGTTAGGGTTTCAGGATTGCCACCAACATTTGTGGTACTTAATAATAATTTGCAAATAAGAATAATTGATAATGATTTCACTCAGGCCGATTTTGGTACGCCAATCAACCCAACCTTTGGAAGAGTCAACAGCACACAGCCCGACGGCTATTATAACAGTTTGCATGGTATGGCAGATACAGCATTAAGACAAGCCATTCAAGATATCATTGCAAAAGAGGGGGTGGTCAGGGCGCAGGCGTATGCTGAGGTTATTGAGATGTTAAAAGAAGCCGATCAAAATCCAGAACACAGTAATGAAGTATGGTTGGTTTATATAGAAAAAGGACGACCTAAATTGGATTATCAATATGGTTCAGAAAATTTTGGAACATGGAACCGGGAGCATACTTATCCACGAAGTCGGGGTAGATTTTATGGTATTGATTTAGATGAAATTTTTGATGGGAAAGAGATGTTCTGGAATACCAATGCAGATTCTCTCCGTCATGGTTATAGCGACGCCCATGCGTTGAGGGCTGTTGATTCTCGCGAAAATAGCAGACGCAATAATTTGCATTACGGACAATATAATGGTCCGAAGGGTACTTTGGGGAAATTTAAAGGCGATGTGGCACGAAGTGTATTTTATATGGCAGCTAGGTACAAAGGCCTAGAGATTGTCAATGGTTTCCCAGAAGGAACGGTAGGTGAGCTTGGAGATTTGTCGATCTTACTGAAGTGGCATAGAGAAGATCCGCCTGACGATTTTGAAATGAACCGAAACAATATCATCTACACCTGGCAAATCAATAGAAATCCATTTATAGACCAGCCGGAATTGATTGAGTTTATTTGGGGAAATAAAGTTGGACAAGTTTGGGATCAGGAATTGAGTACAATTGATGCCGATGCCGTGAATATAAAAATTCACCCAAACCCTACCAAAGATAGACTTTACATAACGGGAATAAAGAGCGACACCAAAATGGAAGTGTTTACAATGGATGGTCGTAACCTGCTGTTGCAACAGTTGAATGGCGATAGGGATTTTTATCTTTCTTCTGATTACGGATTGTCGAAAGGCATTTATGTGTTGAGGTTAAACTGCCGAGGAAAATCTATGATCAAGAAAGTTGTAGTGGAGTAAGATTAAGGTTTTCATAAAAATAAAAGCCCAAAATCTGTCAGAGATTTGGGCTTCCTTTTTAGGTCTAAAATCAAAGTTATTCTTTTTTAGTGTGATAATGATCACACCATTTTTCCCTTTTTTGCCATATTTTTTTGTAGCTTTTTCATCTTTCAACACATTCACAACGTCGATGGTGTTTGGATTGATGGCTTCCATCTGTTCTATAGTGATTTCTTTATCACCTAAAATGTATAAAGGTTGTTTACCACTATGTGACAGCGTATTTTCTTCTTGTTTGTTATCTTTACCAATTGAGATCAAATCTCCAGCATCAGTTTTGAAAAAGTTACCTTTTTTGCTAGTGATAAGGATGACGCCATTTTTACCTTTTTCTCCATATTTTGTAGTGGCACTTTCTTCTTTTAGAACGGTAACACTTCCAATAATATCTGGATCCGTTGCTTCCATTTGTTCTTTAGAAATTTCTGTGCCATCTAACAATACTAAAGGTGAAGCTTTATCATTCTCAAAAAGTTGGACATTAGTGTCATTCTCTTTTTTTATAACAGTGATTTCAACATCTTCAACGTCTTCCGATTTTGCATTCAATTTGTTTTCGGAAGTCAAAATAATTTTTTTGGAAGTTGTTTTCTTAAGCTCAATCTCTCCATCTTCTGCAGTGTCCACATCAAAAGTTTGACTCAGTTCAGACGATTGCTGGCCTAAGATGATCGTACCATTAGATGGATTCATGGAAATCTCTATAGGACTGATAGGTTCTGAGGAATTGGCAAAAATACTCCCGTTTGCATTTTTATTTTCATATTCTATCTTGATCCCGGTGATCTGATTTTTCGAATTCCGTTTCACATTGTTGAAATTTATAGTAGCGCCTTTGTCGGCGAGTTTATTTTTTATAAAATCCAGTTGCTTATCCTTAGTGTCTTTGGTCACCACAAATTTTAAGATATTTTGTTGGTCACTCGAAGCCGATTCTGAAACCCGATCAGACGTCTGTGCAATAGTTTTAGTATTAAAAGTCATAGCGAAAATCACTAATAAAGGAATGATAATACTGAATTTCCAAGTGTTCATAAGTTTTGATTTTGATTTGTGTAACATAACGATTCGTTTTTTGATTGTTGAATTATAAAAAGTATTGATGAAAATTAAATTTTCTTGAGGCAAGCTGGTTTTCAATAGTAATTTTTGATAGCGTTCCTCGCAGTCTGTTGTTTTTTGGGTGTTGTAATCAGCAATAAATTCCAAGTTTTGCTTTAGTGCTTTTCTGTATAGCCATATAAAGGGATTGAACCAAAATAATGCGCTGGCGATATCTGTGAGTAACACATCCAAACTATGCATTTGTTTGGCATGCACTTTTTCATGTTGTAGAATGAGTTGGAGTTCTTGCTGATTAAAGTGTTCCGGATTGTAAACGATCCATCTAAAAAATGAAAAAGGTGTCGTGTTTTGTTCAGTTTCCACAAAAATATAAGCACCTATTTTTTTCTTGTCGTGTTTTCTGATCAGCACACTTAAAGAAAAGAGTTGGATGATTAGTCTGCCCAAAAAGAAACTTGCAACAGTGGCATAGAACCAAATAAATAAAGAGGTCAGGTCAAATGTCTCTGGAGCTATTTGGATGGTTGTGGCTACTAATTTGAAACTATCGTTGCTTGGTGCAGGCATGTCCACATAAAGGGGAATGACGAAAAGTGGAAATAGTACCGAGGTTAGTAAACCCAATACTAAAAACCATCGGTTAGAGTCAAAAAAAGTTTACTCGCTGCAAAAACAAGATGTAGCATCCATAAAAGATAGTGAGTAGTGCGCTGGCTTTCAATAAGTATTCCATAATTAAAGCGTTTGGGATTTCTTGGACTCGGCTTCTTCGTTATTTTTGGTCTCAATAAGCGCAATGATTTCTTTGAGTTCATCAATGCTTATTTTTTCTTCCTTCGCAAAAAACGAGACTACATTTTTATATGAATTATTGAAATAGTTCTCAATGGCGGTACTCATAAACCGTTTTTTGTAAGCCTCTTTGCTCACAATTGGGAAGTACTGATGTGTTTTTCCATAGGCTTGATAACTCACATAGCCTTTATCTTCCAAATTTCTAACAATGGTAGAAAGGGTGTTGTAGTGTGGTTGATCTGCCGTGATTTCTGCAAGCACATCTTTTACAAAAGCTTTTTCGAGCTTCCATATAATGTGCATGATTTCCTCTTCTTTATTGGTGAGCTTTTGCATAAAAATTAATTTTATTTCGTTTGCGTAAATCGGTACATTAAACCGAGAAGTCAAATATAACTATTTTTTTAGTTATACAACTATTTAATTCGTTATATAACTGAAAAGTTAGTTTTGATTAGTTATGTGACATTTGCCGAATTGTTCTTTTCATTTTTTTTGTAGCTTCTTAGTATATTTTTGAGATTCATAATCGGCAATGCTTTTCAAATAATCCGAATATAGTATCTTCGCAAAAAAAAATTATGAGTATTGTTTGGGTAATTTTAGGTTTAATTCTCTTGGTTGTAGGTGGTGAATTTTTAGTTCGTTCTTCAGTAGCCCTTTCGTTTAAATTTAATATATCCAAATTGGTCATAGGGATGACGGTGGTGTCTTTCGCCACATCAGCACCAGAACTTTTGGTCAGTTTACAGGCGGCTTTGGATGGGTCTTCAGACATTTCGTTAGGCAACGTGATAGGTTCCAATATTGCCAATATAGGTTTGGTATTGGGAATTACAGCGCTGATCTCCCCATTGGATGTTGACAAGAATTTTTACAAACTCAATTGGCCCATGATGATGTTGCTATCTGTGGTGCTCTATTTTCTTTTGGATAGTGGCAATGTTTTAGACAGGTGGGAAGGTGGTGCCTTGATGCTTTCTCTTATTATTTTTCTTGTTGTATTGATTAGACGATCACGGAGAGTACCTGACATTCAAATTGAAGACCTTGATGAAACCTTACAAATTACCTCAGGTTTTAAAATTACTATTTGGTTGCTTATTGGTGGCGCGGCACTTTATTTTGGGAGTGAATGGTTGGTTTTTGGAGCAAAGGAGATGGCTATCTCTTTTGGTGTTAGTGAACGTGTAATCTCAGTAACCATGGTAGCCATTGGTACTAGCGTTCCAGAATTGGCGGCCTCTGTCATTGCGGCCTTAAAGAAGGAGAAAGCTATTTCTCTGGGTAATTTAATTGGTTCCAATATCTTCAATATTGCTTCAGTACTTGGTCTTACGGCCATGATTCAGCCAATAACAGTAGACAACCCTCAAATTTTGGGCAGCGACATGCTATGGATGATTGCATTTGCATTTGTTCTGATTCCGATGATTTTTTTACCGAAAAAACTTGAATTGGGAAGGTTAAAGGGTTTTATTTTACTTGCTTCCTATCTTATATTTCTATTTCTGGCGTTCTATATCGAAAAATAGGAGGTTGGTTATCGCTGTTTGTGCGATTTTTACTCTGAGACCCTATTTATTTTAGGGCGTAATCTCATTTGTAATCATTTTTTTTTATTTTTGTGGCATAATTTTAACCAAATATATAAATTATGTCAACTCTACGTTTTTACGCAATTAAACAAACTCTCGACCGCAAACCCGTTGTTATTGAGGAAACTGAACGCCGCTCTGCAATTTTTGGTGCCAATGTTTTTAACGAATCCACCATGCGACAGTTTCTTACCAAAGAAGCTTTCAACAGTGTGATGTCTGCTATTGACAATGGTTCAAAGATAGACCGTTCTGTGGCTGATCACATTTCTACAGGAATGAAGGAATGGGCTATTTCAAAAGGGGCGACGCATTATACGCATTGGTTTCAGCCATTAACGGGGTCTACTGCTGAAAAACACGATGCTTTCTTTGAGACTATTGGAAATGGATTGGCTATTGAAAAGTTTGGAGGCACACAGTTGGTCCAACAAGAGCCTGATGCGTCAAGTTTTCCTAACGGAGGTATTAGAAATACGTTTGAAGCTCGCGGCTACACAGCATGGGACCCAACTTCTCCTGCTTATATATATGGTACGACATTATGTATTCCAACGGTATTTGTGGCTTATACGGGAGAGGCTTTAGATTATAAAACGCCATTGTTAAGAGCACTATATGCTATGGACAATGCTGCGGTTGCCGTTTGTAAATATTTTGACAAGAATGTAAAAAAGGTAAATTCCTCATTAGGTTGGGAGCAAGAATACTTTTTGATTGACAGTGCTTTAGCGGCGTCAAGACCCGATATTGTATTGACGGGAAGGACTTTATTGGGCCACACGGCAGCAAAAGGACAGCAGTTGGATGACCATTATTTTGGTTCGATTCCTGCAAGAGCCTTAGCGTATATGCGCGATTTGGAAATTGAATCTATGCTGTTGGGCATTCCGGTTAAAACAAGACATAATGAAGTCGCACCAAACCAGTTTGAGTTGGCGCCTATTTATGAAGAAGCCAATTTGGCGGTAGATCATAATTCGTTATTGATGGATGTTATGGATAAGATTGCAGACCGTCATAATTTTAAAGTGTTGTTCCATGAAAAGCCATTTGCTGGTGTCAACGGCTCCGGAAAACATAACAATTGGAGTTTAACCACTGATACTGGCATTAATTTGTTAGGCCCGGGTAAAACACCAATGAGCAATTTACAGTTCCTAACCTTCTTTATAAATACCATCAAAGCGGTAAATGACAATGAAGAGTTGCTAAGGGCTGCAATAGCCTCAGCAAGTAACGATCACCGTTTGGGAGCCAATGAGGCACCACCAGCAATCATGTCTGTTTTTATTGGAGAGCAATTGACAAATGTGCTGAATGAATTGGAAAATGTAACCGATGGCAAATTATCTCCAGAGGAAAAAACCGATCTTAAATTGAACGTCGTAGGGAAAATTCCAGATGTGCTATTGGATAATACAGATAGAAACAGAACTTCTCCTTTTGCCTTCACGGGAAATAAATTTGAGTTTAGGGCTGTCGGATCTACTGCAAACTGTGCAAACCCGATGACTGTTCTAAATACCATTGTAGCAAAACAATTGATTGATTTTAAAGCGGAAGTGGATAAATTGATCAAGAAAAAAGAAATGAAAAAGGATGACGCCATTTTCAATGTATTGAGAGAATATATCAAAAAATCCAAAAACATCCTCTTTGAAGGCAATGGTTACGGCGACGCTTGGGAAAAGGAAGCCAAAAAGCGAGGCTTAAGCAACCATAGAACTACTCCTGAAGCTTTAAAAGTAAAAGTGTCTGAAAAATCCATAAAGCTTTTTGAAGATATGGGCGTCATGAACAAGATAGAGTCTGAGGCGCGCTACGAAATTGAAATGGAAGAATACGTTTTGCGTATTCAGATTGAAGGCCGTGTTCTTGGTGATATTGCGCGCAACCATATTGTTCCGGTTGCGGTGAGATATCAGAATATACTGATAGAAAATGTGAAAGGGTTAAAAGAAATTTACGGCTCTGAATTCAAGAAATTTGCGCAAGAGCAATTGAATTTGATCGAGGATATTTCGGGTCATATTTCTTCAATTAATTCTGATGTTACCAGAATGACAGATGAAAGAAGAACAGCCAACCTTATAGAGGATTTTGAAAAGAAAGCACATGATTATTGTTTTAAGGTAAAGCCACTTTTTGATAGTATTCGTTACCACTGTGATAAATTGGAATTGTTGGTAGATGATGAACTTTGGCCAATGACAAAGTATCGTGAATTGCTATTTACAAATTAATTTATAATGCATTATTAGGATATAATTGTCAAAAACCTCTTTAGTTAGAGGTTTTTTTCATTGCATTAGTCGTAAATAAAAAGATTCATACGTAGGTTTACGTATCGCTATCCTTGTAAGAATGTATTTCACCTTGATAAAATGCATCTAATCGAAATTATTGAAGAACTAAGATAATAAGGCTCTTAAACCTTTAGAATCAGTGTCTTATTTCATAGATTTGTAATGCTATTAATCAATAATTATTAAGATGAAAAAACTTATTCTAAGCCTCGCGGCTCTAGCATTTGCGACCTTCTTGTTCTCTCAAGATGACGCGAATGATGCTCCGGAGGTGAAGCAAGATTCTGTAGTGATTATCAAAGATGGATTACAAAACGATACGAAACTTGCATTTTAAGCAAAGATTCTTTTGAAGAAGGTTCATTTTTAAATCACATATAGAAGACGGAAAAGGACAACTAATTTCTAAAATTAGTTGTCCTTTTTTCGTTTTTGCGAATCTCTTCACAACATAATAACATTTTATGGAATCATTAAAAAGGCTTGTTGAATTGCACGTTTTTTTATACAATGAGATTTTGTGACTTGATTGAGCTGTGAAATCATAACACAATTGAACATGGCAACTCCATTTTGATTTCGCTGCTGTAGAGTATTGAACTAATTGAGTTCTGCTAAAGAATTTAAAGTCTTCATTTTGTATCACCACCAGTAATTCAAATTCGATTATCGGGGAAAACTAAAATACAATCCCTATTTTTGCGTTTGCAATAAAAGCTATGAGTCAAGACATAAGTAAAAGATATGCGCAAAGAGGTGTTTCCGCTTCTAAAGAAGACGTACACAATGCGATCAAAAACATTGATAAGGGTCTGTTCCCTCAGGCATTTTGTAAAATCGTTCCTGATTACCTCACTAATGACGAAGCGTATTGTTTGATCATGCACGCTGATGGTGCAGGTACAAAATCATCATTGGCCTATATGTACTGGAAGGAAACTGGCGATATTTCTGTTTGGAAAGGCATTGCGCAAGATGCGTTGATCATGAATATTGATGATCTATTGTGTGTGGGTGCTACAGATAATATTATGCTCTCTTCTACAATTGGAAGAAATAAAAATTTAATTCCAGGTGAAGTCATTTCGGCTATCATAAATGGTACTGAAGAATTAATAGCTGAATTGAAAACATTTGGGGTAACTATTCATTCTACAGGCGGTGAAACTGCAGATGTGGGTGATTTGGTGCGCACCATTATCGTCGATTCTACAGTTACAGCACGTATGAAGCGTACTGACGTAATCGATAATGCCAATATTAAAGCTGGAGATGTTATTGTTGGGCTGTCCTCGTCAGGGCAAGCAAGCTATGAGCACGAATATAATGGCGGTATGGGTAGCAATGGGCTTACTTCTGCACGCCACGATGTTTTTCATAAGTATCTGGCTGAAAAGTTTCCTGAAAGTTTTGATGTCTCCGTACCAGAGGATTTGGTGTATTCTGGAAACGTAAAATTGACTGATGCTGTTGATGGTTCGCCTTTAAATGCAGGTAAGCTCGTTCTTTCTCCAACGCGTACTTATGCGCCAATAATTAGTAAGATTTTATCAAAATATAATTCGAATGATATTCATGGCATGGTCCACTGCAGTGGTGGAGCTCAGACCAAAATTCTTCATTTTGTCAATACCCTTCATATCATAAAAGATAATTTATTTCCAATTCCTCCGTTATTCAGATTGATTCAAGAACAGTCCAATACCAATTGGAAGGAAATGTATCAAGTGTTCAACTGCGGTCACCGTATGGAGCTGTATGTGTCGCCAGCCATTGCTGATGATCTGATTGCGATCTCAAGATCTTTTAATGTGGAGGCGCAAATAGTGGGTAGGGTGGAAAATGCCGCTAAAAAGCAGTTGACCATTGAAAGCGAATTTGGAGTCTTTAAGTATTAAAAGCTGGTCTAAACATTAATCACCTACTTAATGAGAAAGATTTTTATGATGTGCATGGTATTGCTGTGCCAATTTTCAAACGGTCAAACAACTGGCAAAGAGAAGGATTCCGTTGCGGTTGCAAAGGCAGATTCCTTGGTTATAGCAAAGGCTATGTTGATAGCTGCTGAAAAGACGAACACCTTAGCAATTGACCTGGCAGTAGCAAAGGCTCAAATTATTGCGGCTTATAAGGCTGATTCTATCGCTGCTTTAGTGAAACCAAAATGGGTTCAAAAAAATAGAGCTGGTGTTGATATTAGTGAAGTGACCTTTGTCAATTGGAACTCCGGAGGGAGTAATTCTATTTCTGCGTTGTTGGGTCTAGATTCTTCGCTCAATTATAAATATGAAAACCTTTATTGGGGAACCAGAGGAAAGATACGTTACGGTGTCAACAAGCAAGAGGACCAAGAATTGAGAAAAACTGAAGATATAATCGAGTTTGACTCTAATATGGGTTATAGAAAAGATTCATTGACCAATTGGTTTTTCTCCGCACAATTTAATTTCAGGACGCAGTTTACCAATGGGTATAATTATCCAAACCGAGAACGGGCAATATCAAAATTTATGGCCCCTGGATATTTGTTTGTTGGAGGGGGTGCTGAGTATGGAAAAAATATGGAAAAATTTTCTTTTTATTTTTCTCCATTGACAGTTAAAACAACCTATGTTTTAGATCGTGGTTTGGCTGATAAGGGTGCTTTTGGTGTGGAGCCTGCAGTATATGATGATGCGGGCAATAAGATCAGAGATGGTAGAATGATAAGAAATGAATTAGGAATTTTGATTACCAATTATTTTGAGACTGAAATGTTTGAGAATATCAATGTTTCCAGCAAGATCAGTTTGTATACGGATTATATCAACAGTTTTGGTAACGTGGACGTCGATTGGTTGGTCAATTTCAATTTTAAGGTGAACCAATACGTAAAAGCATCGTTAGGATCTCATTTGAAATATGATGATGATATCAAGATTTTGACTCCTACTGACATCAAAGATACCTATGCTGAAAATGGTGCCAAGGTGCAATGGAAGCAAATTTTGGGCGTTGGTGTTGCCATTGATTTCTAAATTTTAAATATCTACCCTTGTTTTGAGAATTTGTCAACTTTCTACTGTTGATAAATTGTTAACTATCTATAATACAATAATTTAGCATGTACTTCGTGTAAACTTTGTGATTTTAATCATGTTGTAGGTTGTTTATTTTTTGTTACTTTAACCTTTCAAAAGATATTTTTCCAATCCATAAAAGCATTAAATTAAATGAAAGTTGACACCCTCATCACTCCAACCACCATCTACACTCAAGAAGAAGCTTTTAAAGCTGCCCTAAATTATTTTAAGAATGATGATTTAGCGGCAAGAGTTTGGTTGAACAAATATGCGCTCAAAGATTCTCAAGGCCATATTTACGAATTAACACCAGACGCTATGCACACGAGAATCGCAAAAGAAATTGCACGCGTTGAATCAAAATATCAAAATCCACTGTCAGAACAAGAGGTTTTTGATCTCATCAAAGACTTCAAATATATTGTGCCACAAGGTAGCCCAATGGCAGGCATCGGTAACCCATTTCAAATTGCTTCTCTTTCCAATTGTTTCGTTATTGGCAATTCAGGCGATTCTGATTCCTATGGTGGGATTATGAAGATTGATCAGGAGCAGGTGCAATTGATGAAGCGTCGCGGTGGGGTGGGCCATGATTTATCTCACATCCGTCCAAAAAGTTCGCCAGTTAAGAATTCAGCTTTAACTTCCACGGGTATTGTTCCGTTTATGGAACGTTATTCAAACTCCACTAGAGAAGTTGCTCAAGATGGCCGCAGAGGCGCCTTAATGCTTTCAGTTTCTATCAATCATCCAGATGCTGAAGATTTTATTGATGCCAAATTAGAACAAGGTAAAGTTACAGGTGCCAACGTTTCTGTAAGAATCGATGACGATTTTATGAAGGCTGTAAAATCTAATAGCCAATACACTCAAAAATATCCTATTTTTAGTGAGGCCCCTAAGTTTTCAAAAACTATTGAGGCCAACGGGATCTGGAAAAAAATTGTCCATAACGCATGGAAATCTGCTGAACCTGGAATTTTGTTTTGGGATACCATCATCAATGAATCTGTCCCAGATTGTTATGCTGATTTAGGGTATAAAACGGTCTCTACAAATCCATGTGGCGAAATTCCGCTCTGTCCTTATGACTCTTGTAGATTATTGGCCATTAATTTATTCTCTTATGTTGAGCAGCCTTTTACAAAAGAAGCTACGTTCAACTTTGAGCTTTTCAAAAAACACGTCGCATTTGCACAACGCATTATGGATGACATCATCGATTTGGAATTGGAAAAAATTGATGTCATTTTAAAGAAAATTGATGCTGATCCTGAAGTTGATGAGGTTAAAGCAACCGAAAGAAATTTATGGGTAAATATCAGAACAAAAGCAAAAGAAGGTAGAAGAACTGGCGTGGGCATTACTGCAGAAGGGGATATGCTTGCTGGTTTGGGCATTCAATACGGAAGTAAAAAAGGAAATGAGTTTTCTGTAGAAGTTCACAAAACTTTGGCGCTTGCCGCCTATCGTGCTTCAGTTGATTTGGCTAGAGAACGTGGTGCTTTTGCATTTTTTGATGTAGAGCGTGAAAAAAACAACCCATTCATTCAGCGTTTAAAAGCTGCTGATGAAAAACTATATTATGACATGACCGAATTTGGTCGTCGTAACATTGCATTATTGACTATTGCTCCAACGGGCACCACAAGTTTGATGACGCAAACCTCTTCTGGTATTGAGCCTGTATTTATGCCTGTTTATAAAAGACGCCGTAAGGTGAATCCTAATGATAAGGACGCGCGGGTAGATTTTGTAGATGAGGTTGGAGATTCATGGGAAGAATATGTGGTTTTTCATCACAGATTCAAACAATGGATGGAAGTCAACGGTTACGATACTTCTAAGAATTATCCTCAAAAGGACTTGGATGTCTTAATTAAAAAATCACCGTATTATAAAGCAACCTCCAATGATGTGGATTGGATGAGTAAAGTGTCTATGCAAGGGGCCGTTCAAAAATGGGTAGACCACTCCATTAGTGTCACCATAAACTTGCCTAATGATGCTACTGAAGATTTGGTAGGAAAACTCTATATGGAAGCATGGGAAGCAGGCTGTAAAGGCGTTACTGTATATAGAGATGGCTCACGTTCTGGAGTGTTGATCTCAAATGAGGAGAAAAAGGATGAGGATCAAGAAACCTTGACAACATTCCCGACAAAACGTCCGCAAGTTTTGGAAGCTGATGTGGTCAGATTCCAGAATAACAAAGAAAAATGGATTGCATTTATCGGATTGATCAATGGAAAACCTTATGAAATTTTCACCGGATTGGCTGATGATGAAGACGGTATTATGATTCCGCGTTGGGCAAATGAAGGCGTGATTATCAAGAATAGAAATGAAGATGGCAGCTCACGCTACGACTTCCAATATAAAAATATCAGAGGATATAAGACCACTATTGAAGGACTCTCGCATAAATTTGACCCTGAATATTGGAACTATGCCAAGTTGATCTCAAGCACATTGCGTCACGGCATGCCAATTGATAAAATTGTAGACTTGATCAATAGTTTGCAGCTTGATACCGAGTCTATCAATACCTGGAAGAACGGTGTGGTAAGAGCTTTAAAACGCTATGTTGAAGATGGGACACAAGTTAAAGGACAAGTTTGCAGCAGCTGTAAATCTGAAAATCTTATCTATCAAGAAGGCTGTTTGACCTGTAAGGACTGTGGTTCTTCAAAGTGTGGATAACATTTTAATACCTATATAGAAAGGAGGCTTTTAGCCTCCTTTTTTGCGTTTATAAACTACCAAGATTGAGATAATTGTAATCTTCAAGTTCTTCCAAATTTTCAATTTTTTTAGTACATCCATTACTTAAGAGATAGAGTTCATCGCAAATGTCAATGACATCCCTATAATAATGATCGGTGATAATGATGGCTTTCTGTGCTTTTTCAGCGCTTATGAGTTGTTTTATTGTTTCCACATACAACGGCGCAATATTGGAGAAGGGTTCGTCCAGCAAAATGATATCACCCGCTTGTTTTAACACCGCATAGGTTTCAATAACGCGGCGTTCGCCACCGGAAATCTGATTCAATTTAGAATTGTAGTACGGTGAAAAACTCTCAAAATGGCTTATAAATGCTTTCCAATCCAGCAGTAAAAGTTGAAAAAGGGTTTTGATTTTTAAATGGTCTGGTGCTAGATGATGTTGTGGTAAGTACGCTGAATTCTGTTGAGAATAGAGTGGCTTTAGCATTGGTTTGCCATCAATCTTAATAAACTTATATTTTGGGTGTAACGACCCGAAAAGTATTTGAAGCAAACAACTCTTCCCGCAGCCGTTGCGTCCTAAAAGCCCTGTAATTTTTCCAGTTTCAGCTTTTAGATAGATGCCATTTAAAATCCGACGTTTGTCGAAATACAACTCAACACTGTCCAATTCAATAATCATACAAAGGCTTTCATTAGGAGCAGAAAGGTAATGGTTATTGCGATATCAATTAAAAAAAGTGTTGAAAATAGGCGCCATGTAGAAATTTCTAAATTCTTATAGAAAATCAATTTACGGTTGGCGCTGGTTTCATGTACTAAATACCAAACGAAAAAAGTGAGGAGAAGTTTGGTGATAATAGTTGGTAAAATATAGGGATTGGCAAAGAGGATTAGAATATTGATAGCCATAGACCATAAAAAAAATGGTTTGTAGAATAAAAATATGGCTCCTAAGCGCTGCATCATAATATCGAAACGAAGTATTTAAAATTTTTATTTTTTTAACGACAATAATTCTGTATTCTACGCCAAATTTCTTTAAGCTGTAGTAAAAATACCCTATTCACAATTAAGAAATTATCGTACTTTTGCATCACAATTAAACCATACATGTTAGACAAGTTACAAATAGTAAAGCAGCGTTTTGATGAGGTCAGCGATTTGATTATCCAGCCAGATATCATGAAAGATCAAACGCGTTATGTAGAACTGAATAAAGAATATAAAGATTTGCGCAAGTTGATGGACAAGCGTGAGGAATATTTAGAATTGACTAACAATTTGGCTGAAGCCGAAGAAATTTTAGCGGGTGGTAGCGATCCAGAAATGGTAGAAATGGCCAAGTTACAATATGAAGACGCTAAAGTAGGTATTCCAAAGCTTGAAGATGATATCCGCTTTTTATTGATTCCTAGAGATCCTGAGGATACTAAAAATGCAGTGATGGAACTTCGTGCAGGTACAGGGGGTGATGAGGCCAGTATTTTTGCTGGAGATTTATTCAGAATGTATAGCAAATATTGCGAAAGCAAAGGATGGAAGGTTGATGTTGTAGACTATAGTGAAGGTACCAATGGCGGCTATAAGGAAATCCAGTTTGAGGTTTTGGGAGATGATGTTTATGGCACCATGAAGTTTGAAGCAGGCGTTCACCGCGTGCAACGTGTGCCACAAACGGAAACTCAAGGGCGCGTGCACACCAGTGCGGCCACAGTGATGGTTTTTCCTGAAGCTGAAGAGTTTGATGTGGAAATAAATCCAAAGGAGGTACGGATTGATTTTTTCTGTTCTTCGGGTCCAGGTGGGCAATCGGTAAATACGACCTATTCTGCAGTGCGTTTGACTCACCTTCCTACAGGATTGGTGGCACAATGTCAGGATCAAAAATCACAGCACAAGAATAAAGAGAAAGCATTTAAAGTATTGCGTTCGCGCTTATATGATATGGAGCTTGCCAAGAAAAATGCTGAAGATGCTGAAAAACGTGGCTCTATGGTGTCTTCCGGAGATAGAAGTGCTAAGATCAGAACCTATAATTATTCACAAGGTCGTGTTACAGACCATAGAGTGGGTCTAACGCTTTATGATTTGGGTAATATTGTCAATGGCGATATACAGCGTATTATTGATGAACTTCAATTGGCTGAAAACACTCAAAAGTTAAAGGCTAATACGGATGTGATTTGATCCTATCCTGACTCCTTTCCGAAGGAAAGGACACTCAAATGGGGGCTTATTAATATTTTACTATGAGTAATCACATAAGAGTAATCACACAACAGTTTCCTCCTTCGGAGGATTAAGGAGGAATAAAGTAATCACATAACAGTTTCCTCCTTCGGAGGATTAAGGAGGAATAAGAGTAATCACACAACAGTTTCCTCCTTCGGAGGATTAAGGAGGAAGGATTAAGGAGGAAATTCATGACAACACAACAACTCACTGCACAAATAAAAAAGAAGAACTCCTTTCTTTGTATTGGATTGGATGTTGACTTAACAAAGATTCCGCCGCATTTACTGACTCAAGAGGATCCGATTTTTGCTTTTAATAAGGCAATCATTGATGCTACCCACCACTTATGTGTGGCTTACAAGCCCAATACAGCGTTTTACGAAGCCTACGGACTAAAGGGATGGAAATCTCTCGAAAAAACCATTCAATATCTCAATACCAACCATCCTGAAATTTTTACGATAGCAGATGCCAAACGTGGCGATATTGGCAATACAAGCCGCATGTACGCCAAAGCATTTCTTGAAGATTTAGGTTTTGACAGTGTTACTGTGGCGCCCTATATGGGCAAGGATTCTGTAGAACCGTTTTTAGAATTTAAGGATAAACACACCATTCTTTTGGCGTTGACGTCCAATGAAGGCGCTTTCGATTTTCAAACAAAAGCTGTAGACGGTAGAGAACTCTATAAACAGGTGTTGGAAACCTCAAAATCATGGAAAAATTCTGAGAACCTCATGTATGTTGTGGGAGCTACGAAGGCAGCGTATTTTGCAGACATCAGAAAAATTATCCCAAACAGTTTCTTGTTGGTGCCGGGCGTAGGAGCGCAGGGAGGTGACTTAAAAGAAGTATGTAAATACGGAATGAATGCTGCTGTTGGTTTGTTGGTCAATTCTTCAAGAGGTATTATTTACGCTTCAAATGATGAGAATTTTGCTGAAGCTGCTGCTGAAAAAGCAAAGGAATTACAACAGGAAATGGCCGTAATATTGAATAATTAATGTCTTTGCGAAGAGGACCGACTTGACAATCTCATAATGGAATTTAAAGATCAACTCAACAGACCTATCACCATAGATAAAACTCCAGCGCGGATTGTCTCCTTAGTGCCTTCACAAACCGAACTTTTAGTCGATTTGGATCTTGAAGATGCGCTTGTGGGCATCACTAAATTCTGCGTCCATCCCCGTCATCTCAAGGATAAAAAAGTTGTCGTTGGTGGTACAAAGCAAGTCCATTTTGATAAGATAAAAGCGCTGCAACCTGACATTATTTTGTGCAACAAAGAAGAGAATACAGAAGAAATGATTCAGGAGCTCGAAAAAATAGCCACTGTCCATATTAGTGATGTCAATACCCTGGATGATGCTTTAGAACTCATAAAGCGCTACGGAGAGTTGTTTTCGAAACAACAGAACGCCGATAGCATCGTTAAAGGTATCTCTGAGAAAAGACTGGAATTTGCGGAGTTTATAAGAAGTAAGCCTAAAAAAAGTACAGCATACTTTATCTGGAAAAAACCCTGGATGGTAGTGGGTAAGGAGACTTTTATAGACGAGATGCTGCGCGTAAGTGGTTTTGAGAATTATTATGGAAACTTGGAACGTTATCCGGAAGTCAAACTCACAAAAGTACAGCCAGAAAGAGCAGAATTAGTACTACTATCAAGTGAGCCATTTCCATTCACGGAAAAACACAGACCAACACTTCAGTCCTATTTCCCCAAGGCTACCATACTCATAGTTGATGGCGAAATGTTCTCTTGGTATGGTTCTCGATTATTGAAAGCGTTTGATTATTTTAAAACGCTGCATCAATAGCATCGTTTTTGGAATTTTTTAAATTCAGTATAATTTTTCTTAATTTGGAAGCTTCATGGTATAAAAAGTCGCTTAGGCTGGCATCTGTCTGTAGAGAATTATAAGCTTCTTCAGTAAACTTCAAATAATTATTTTCAACTTCTTTCAAGTTCAAAACTTCATCGAGGCTAAACTTGATTTTTCCGACTTTGCAAAATTGTCTATTCATAGGTTCATGATTTGAACTATATATACGGTCAATAACTGCCTAAGGATGGGTTGGTAACGTTAATTATTTGGTAATTTTTCAAGTTAACCTTTGACGTGTTGAATCGCGGCTTAAATATTTCAAACGGTTCAATTTGTTTAAAAGCTTTATAGCTTTATACTCTGAGATGTCACTTAGAGCGTGATCTGTTTGACGAAGGTTGTAGGCTTGTTCAATAAGTTGCTTATACCGCAATTGTAGTTTGAGTTGGTGCGTTTTAATCTGCATTAAAGTTTTCATGACTACAACAATTAGAAAGGTCAATATATCTAAAATATTGGAAGGCAACAAGTTAAAATTGTAATGGGGTAAAAAAAAAGTCGATTGGATTAATCAACCGACTTACTAACTAACTCTCTCAATTGCCAAAATAAAGTTAACAGCGCACTCTTTAATTTGGTTACACAAATCTAAACCTAATTTTAAACACGTATGTTATGTAAGTATTAGCAATGGATTAACTTATAAATTAATCTTGTAGCGCAAACACTTTTCGCAACAACTCTGTTGTTCTTGAGCCTACTTTATTTCTGATTTCTTTTTCTTCCACAGCAATCATCGTATACACACCTTTTAGGGCTTCTTCGGTTACGTAATCCGTCAAATCTGGATTGACATTGCTTGTAAATGGAATTGCATTATATCTATTGATCAAATTTTGCCAAATTTGGTCCGCGCCAACCTTCGCAAAGGACGTGTTGATTACAGGATGAAATTTATCATATAAAGACGTTTTCGTTTTAGAGGTCAGATATTGTGTTGCGGCATCGTCTGTTCCTAAAAGAATGTTTTTAGCATCAGCAAAAGTGATCTCCTTAACGGCATTCACAAATATTGGAGTTGCTTCTTTAACCGCATCCTCAGCAGCTCTATTGAGTACTTTCAGACCTTCATCTGCCAAATTGCCCAACCCGATATCGCGCAAGCCTTTATCTACTTTCTGCAACTCGGCAGGCAAAAGGATTTTAACGAGCTCATTTTTATAAAAACCGTCCGTTTGGGTCAGTTTGGTAACTTGTTTCTCAATTCCTAAATCAAGCGCCTGTCTTAAACCAGAGGCAATATCAGCATTACTTAAAACGCCGCCTTGTTGGGGTAGAGAATTAACCACCTCCTGCAATTCTGCACAAGAATGTAAGGTAAATATAGCAAACAACACAAATAGCGACTTTTTCATAGAATTTTTTTTAGTGAGCCCAAAAATAAATCAAATAGTTCTAATAATGAGTTTTCGGTCAAGGTTTTGAAGTGCAATCTGAGTTTTGTGATTTATCTGTTTCCCGATTGGGAAGAACTAAGTATGTTTATAAATGTGCATAATTGCATAGCATCTGATGTTGCTGCAACCCGCTCGCTCATTTAAACTAATCATAATATTGGCGAACTTCTTTTATAAAATCTGTAAATTTGCAAGAGGTATAACTACAATTTTTATAAATGATACAAGTAACACCATACAAACCAAAACATAAAGTTAGAATAGTCACTGCGGCGTCTCTTTTTGACGGCCATGACGCTGCTATCAATATCATGCGTCGCATCATTCAATCCACGGGCGTTGAAGTGATCCATTTGGGTCATGACAGGAGCGTGGAAGAAGTGGTCAACACGGCCATTCAAGAAGACGCAAATGCTATTGCTTTGACATCCTACCAAGGTGGGCATAACGAGTATTTTAAATATATGTATGATTTGTTGAAGGAGAAAGGTGCCGGCCACATCAAGATTTTTGGTGGTGGTGGTGGTGTCATTCTTCCAGAAGAAATCAAGGAGTTGATGGATTATGGAATTACTAGAATTTATGCACCAGATGATGGTAGGGAACTTGGTTTGCAAGGCATGATCAATGATTTGGTAAAAACCTCTGATTATGAAAGCCCATCCCTAATCCTTCCCAAAGGGAAGGGAATTGAGGAGTCGTTAAAAGATAAAGACGTCACTACAATTGCAAGATTGATTTCCTTTGCAGAAAACGCACATGATACCTTTGAGAATCTTTTTTCTTCTGTGGAGAAAAGCCCAAAGGGCAAGGAGGCTCCAGTTCTCGGAATAACGGGTACTGGAGGTTCTGGAAAATCATCTCTAGTAGATGAGTTGGTACGCCGATTCTTAATTGACTTTCCTGAAAAAACCGTGGGCTTGATTTCGGTAGATCCTTCAAAACGTAAAACAGGTGGTGCTCTTTTGGGTGATCGGATCCGGATGAATGCCATCAATAGTCCGCGGGTGTATATGCGAAGTTTGGCCACGCGCCAATCTAATCTGGCACTTTCCAAATATGTCAATGAAGCCATTCAGGTGTTGAAAGCTGCCGAATACGATTTAATCATTTTGGAAACCTCCGGAATTGGTCAATCGGATACTGAAATTGTTGAACATTCTGATGTGGCTCTGTATGTGATGACGCCGGAGTTTGGTGCCGCCACCCAGTTGGAAAAAATCGATATGCTCGATTTTGCGGATTTGGTATCCATCAACAAATTTGACAAACGCGGTGCTTTGGATGCCTTGCGCGATGTCAAAAAACAATACATGCGCAACCACCAATTGTGGGACGTTGATCAGAGTGATCTGCCAGTTTTTGGAACCATTGCCTCACAATTTAATGATCCAGGAATGAACACGCTTTACAAGGCGATCATGGACGAAGTTGTTAAAAAAACGGATGCCGATTTAAAATCCACCTTTACCATTTCAGAAGAAATGAGTGAAAAGATTTTTGTCATTCCGCCCTCAAGAACACGTTACCTTTCTGAAATTGCAGAAAGCAACCGTGCCTACGATAAAACCGCTGATGACCAAGTGGAGGTGGCACAAAAGCTCTACGGTATTTACAAAACTATCGAATCGGTTATCGGGCACACGCCAGAATTAGACAAAGCAGGGATAGAAAGCAAATCTGTCAGTTCAGAGAACGACGAAAATAAAGATTTTATAAAATTATTGGTGGGCGAATTCGACCGTGTCAAGTTAAACCTCGACCCTTATAATTGGGAAGTGATCACCGGCTGGGACGTAAAAGTCAACACCTATAAAGATCCGATCTATTCCTTTAAAGTTAGAGATAAGGAAATTAAGATAGAAACCCATACCGAGTCGCTTTCCCATACCCAAATCCCAAAAATAGCGCTGCCAAAGTACCAAGCTTGGGGTGATATTTTAAGATGGGTGCTTCAAGAAAATGTACCTGGCGAATTCCCGTTTACTGCCGGATTATATCCTTTTAAAAGAACTGGTGAAGATCCTGCACGTATGTTTGCTGGTGAAGGTGGGCCGGAAAGAACCAACCGACGTTTTCATTATGTGAGTGCCGGTTTGCCTGCCAAACGTTTGTCGACCGCTTTTGATAGCGTCACACTTTACGGAAACGATCCTCATCTCCGACCTGATATTTATGGGAAAATCGGAAATGCAGGGGTAAGCATCTGCTGTTTGGATGATGCCAAAAAGCTGTATTCCGGCTTTAACTTGTCGCACGCCATGACCTCGGTCAGTATGACCATCAATGGTCCTGCGCCAATGTTGCTGGGCTTCTTTATGAATGCCGCCATTGATCAGCAGTGTGAATTGTACATCAAGGAAAACGGATTGGAAAAAGAGGTGGAGGACAAGATTGCCAAAATTTATAAAGATAAGGCTGTTGAGCGACCAAGCTATAAAGGCGAGTTGCCAGAGAGTAATGATGGCCTTGGTCTAATGCTTTTAGGCGTTACTGGCGATCTAGTATTGCCAGACGCCGTTTACCAAGACATCAAAACCAAAACGATTGCCCAAGTGCGTGGTACCGTGCAAGCGGATATTTTAAAAGAAGATCAAGCCCAAAACACCTGTATTTTTTCTACGGAATTTGCCTTGCGATTGATGGGCGATGTACAGGAATATTTCATTGAAAATAATGTCCGTAATTTCTACTCAGTGTCTATTTCTGGCTATCATATTGCGGAGGCTGGAGCCAATCCAATTACCCAATTGGCCTTGACTTTGTCTAACGGCTTTACCTATGTGGAGTATTATTTAAGTAGAGGGATGGACATCAACAAATTCGGTCCCAACCTGTCGTTCTTTTTCTCCAACGGGATTGATCCAGAATATGCGGTTATCGGTCGGGTGGCTCGTAAAATATGGGCCAAAGCGATGAAAAATAAATATGGTGCTGATCCGAGAGCGCAAATGTTGAAGTACCATATCCAAACCTCTGGGCGTAGTTTGCATGCCCAAGAGATTGATTTTAATGATATCCGTACCACGCTGCAAGCGCTGTATGCTATTTATGACAATTGTAACTCCTTGCATACAAACGCATATGATGAAGCCATCACAACGCCTACGGAAGAATCTGTGCGTCGTGCCATGGCCATTCAGTTGATCATCAATAAAGAATTAGGCTTGGCCAAGAATGAAAACCCAATCCAAGGCTCCTTCATCATTGAAGAACTGACCGATTTGGTGGAAGAAGCCGTGTTGTTGGAGTTTGACCGCATTACCGAAAGAGGTGGCGTGCTTGGCGCGATGGAAACCATGTACCAACGTAGTAAAATCCAGGAAGAAAGCTTGTATTATGAGACGTTAAAGCACAACGGCGAATTTCCAATCATTGGGGTAAACACCTTTTTAAGTAGTACAGGATCGCCGACGATACAACCAAAAGAAGTCATTCGTGCCACTGAGGAAGAGAAAAAATTTCAAATTAAAACCTTGGAGAATCTTCATAAAGCAAATGACACTACTGCCTTGTTAAAAGATTTGCAGCAAAGAGCCATTCATAACGAGAATATTTTTGAGGCCTTGATGGAGGTTTGTAAGGTGTGCTCTTTAGGTGAAATTACGGAGGCGTTATTTGAGGTTGGTGGGCAGTATAGGAGAAATATGTAAGCAGCGAACCAAGTTTCGCTTTTCGCGAAACTTGTGTGAGTCGCTTATCCCGAGCATGTCGAGGGATCTTTTTAAGTTTATCTCAATGTCATTAAACTAATGATTGCATTTCTCAAAACTTGTGTGATTAGCCTGTCCTGGGCGTAGTCGAAGGGCTTATCCCGCTTTTTAGCGGGATCTTATGAAGTTTATCTCATGTCATTAAACTAACGATTCCATTTCTCACTTGTGTGATTAGCTTGTCCTATAGGACGTCAAATGCTTATCACGCTTTTTAGCTGATATGTTCAAAATTTTGAGTTAAATAAATAAATTTACTTTTATGATATGACAAAAATACCTATATTTATGTCAAATGTCGTGAATATGAAATCAACATCCGAAGTTATCATTCAAAATTTGGCTCAAGAGCCCGAAGCTTTTTGTGGTCTTCAAAATAAATACCAACGCATGGTCAGTGTTTTGGGAGGCAGTGTTGCTGTTGGTTATACAATTAATAATGATATCGATCTCATTGAGATATCACGTAAAGGTTTGCCAAAATCGATCATTCAAACTTTGAGTACCATTTTGTCCATTTCTATGGAAAAAATGAGTCAGTTATTACACATCTCACATCGTACTATTCAGCGAAAAAACGATTCCGATTTGCTAAACATCAATTCCACAGAGCAGGTTTTGGAAATTGCCGAAGTCATTTCACGAGGTATTGATGTGTTGGGTTCGCTCGATGCATTTACATCTTGGCTACATTCAGAAGTGAGACATCTCGATTATCAAAAACCGATCGATTATCTCGATACGAGTTTTGGCACTACGCTAATCAAAGATGCTTTGGGGCGTATTGAGCAAGGGGTTTATTCATAAGGGGTTATGAGGATTTTTCGCATTGCCAAAAACGATTACTTATCCGATTTGAGTGGAGAAGGAGCACGACTTTATGGTGGTCGCTGGAATAAAAAAGGTTACAATATGCTGTATTGCTCGCAGTTTTTGTCTTTGTGTGTTCTGGAACTTTTAGTGCATATGGATTTCAAATTTATCAATCAGGATTTTGGCTTCATCGAATTGGAAGTACCTGACGAATTGATTGCTACAAAGTCTTCAAATACCATTTTAAGACAGGATTGGCGTCACAACCCACCTTTGGTCGCCACGCAGGATTTTGGTTCGAGTTGGTTGCTATCCAGAAGTGATTTGGCCATAAGGATGCCTTCCGCAGTCTTGCCTCATGAGAATAATATCCTTATCAATCCAAACCACGAACGGTTTGCAGATATCAAGGTTATTCGGAAAGGATTGTTGGATTTGGACGCTAGGGTGCTTGGCACTTAACATTTGCAAAATAGGGCTAGCGCTCGTTTGCAACGAGTGCCGATCTTTCGAAACATTATCCTAGTTCAATTAAACCAAGTTTCGCTTTTTGAGTTTTTATACAATAGATCTGAGATGCGCTGTTTCTTCTTTTTTGAAATGCTTATTTTCTTTAGCAGATGTACCTGTTTTATATAATGGTTTTGCTAAACTGCGCTTTAGTTCAGTTTAAGTTTTGTTGGTGATTGTTTTTTTGATAATTTGTATCCCATCAGTAATCAATAGGTTTAGATTGGGGAATTTCTCTATTGTTTTTGCTAAATGTGAGTGAATTGAAAGTGCTAAATTCTCATCGTTCGTAATTTCCAAAATTTCAAGGTGTAGCAACCATTCTTTTGGATAGTTATCTTTTAGTAGGTTAAACAATTCTGCTAAAACCGTGTCATCTTCTAATCCATTCGTTCTCATTTCTGCTACTATAGCATACTGTTCCTCTAAATGTCGCTGAGATTCAGTTTCTATTTGTTTTATGGTTTTAATAGGAGATACTTCATACAAATTAGGGAACGAGTTACTATCAGCAGTACCTGAAAATGCAGCTATAATTTCTTTTCCGATAACCATATCAAACAAACCATATTCAGGTAAGAATAATACCTCCTCTTTATAGGTTACTGTACAGTCATTTAATTGGATAAGCATCAATTTTCCATATACATTTCTAATGCCGGTCACATTGAGTCCTTCGACTTTTATGCCACTTTCAAACTCAAATGATAGCCATTTCCCATCATAAAAGTTGTAGGCTTTCAAATCTACAGGTCCCATATCTTCAATTGCCAGATTGATGTTTTTCAATTTCCCAAGCGGTGAACTAAATCCATGACTATGAGAGTCAATGCCATGACCTATCAATTCTTTTTCCCGAAATGCCAAAGCAGTAGGTCCTTCTGTTTTAAAGAAGATGACTTCATTATCGTCATTAAATAAGGCTTTTGAAAATTTACCAGACACTTGCAAACCTGTACTTAACTCTATAGTTCCTATCAATTGGGAATCAATGAGTTTTTGTAAGCCTTTACGTCCTCCTTTTCGGATACTTAAGGTATTAGAAAACTGTTCTAATACAAGCATTAAATAAGAGAAGTCAGGAGTAACATATAATTGTGGTTGCGATTTGGTGATATCAAATTCTTGATAAGCTGCTGCAATAGAATACGGAATTTTCTTCACACTATTACTAAGACATGATTTGCTTTCTCCAATAGACGATAATAATCCAGCGCCATAAATTTTAGGATCGTCAATATCTCCAATTAAACCATACTCAACCGTCCACCATTGTAAATTTCTTATCTGACCCATTTCAGAAAGCTCCACTTTCATATTTTGGAGTTCATTGACCTTGGCTTCTGCAATAGCAATTTTTTCTTGGCTAATTCCTACGGCTTCTTTTAGAATTGATAATTCTCTTACCGCTTCATATATGTCCATATCGTGCTTGGAAAGAATGGCTTTAGCTCCAATAGCTCCTAAACGTCTCAAGTATTCGGCATAATCTGGGTTGGCAATAATTGGTGCATGACCCGCAGATTCGTGAATAATATCAGGTGCGGGCGTATATTCAATATGTTCCAATTGCCTTATATCAGAAGCTATAACCAGTATTTTGTTCGCCTGAAATTCCATGAACGCATTTGGAGGGATAAACCCATCTACCGCTACGGTTGCCCACCCGATTTCTTTAAGGATACGATTCATTCCGTACATACTTGGAATTCGTTCAACACTAACTCCGGTCTGTTCCAGTCCATGCAAATAAGATTCATGTGCCACATCAGCCAGATAATCCACACACTTTTTCATCACATAACGCCATACCGCTTGATTGATAGGCGTGTAATGGTCATAGTTTTGAGGCTTAATAAATTGTTTTAAATGTTTTGGTAACCTGTCAATTAATTCGTTACTCTCGTAATGATTGTTTTTACTCATGATTTTTTACAATTATCAGTACCGTTTTTGTGTGTGGCGCAGTGCGTACTAAAGCCCTAACCCTTCCAAGTGCAAATTTACGTGAAACTTTGCAGTATATGAGCAACTGCGAAGCACATCATGAGCTCTTAAAACAATTAAGTGGGCGAATAAAACGATCTGGTGACATCATTTTAAAGATGAGCACAAACCTCTCTTATTAATATTTCTATCCAATATACGGTGGCGAATGAAACAATATAAAGACCTACTTCATTTTGGAATTCATATTTGCTACTCATAGCACTAAAATGCAAATTGTCTATGTTGGTCGTAATTATTTTAGCGGGGTAGATTGTTTGGTTTTATATGGTTGACAATCTTTGTGGTCACACGTTGTAAACGAGCGCTAGCGGGTGAAAGTCAAATTGTAATTTGTCAAAATATTTGAATTTAATTTCTGAACTTCAAATTTCCAAAAGCAGCTAAAAAAAAATCCTGCTGCAGTAAGAGCTCCAATCAAGGCATTAATAAGGAAACCAGATTCTGAGTTATGACTTTTATACATTAAATAAAATCCTAAAATAAATAATAGTATTCCTAAAACTCTTGCTTTATTCATAGTTCTATTTTTTGTCTTGTCCTGAAATAGGTTGACCTTTCTGGGTTAAAGGTTTCATTTATAAATATCGTTTTTCTTTACGGAACATTGAGAACTTTTTTAAAAAAAAGTTCCTCTGCTAGCGCTCGTTTGTAACGAGTGCCCAATACATGTGTCATTAATTAAAGGCCATCCCATAAACCCAGGATCGTCAATTTTAGAGCAGACTGGTTGTCCTGATACTTTTTGGTACTTGAATAGTGGTAATGGATCGGGTTGGTCACCAAACCACTTATGCCTGGATTATTATGAAATTTAGATTTTCTGCTCATAGCACTAAAATACAACTTGTTGGTCTTGTTTGTAATGCTCTAAATGTTAGGGATTTTAGATGTGTTTGCTAATTTTTGTGGGCACTGGTTGCAAACTAGTGCTAGCGGGGGATTTTAGTATTATCTCGCGTTGATGTTCGGTTTACTAAAGAATTTGTTCAGAGCATTCTGCTTTGCGAATTGGAAATTCGTTGTGCAATAGCATAAGCATAGCTTCCCAAAGCATAGGAAAGAATGTCCCAATAATCCGCTATAAACTTGTCGCTTAAATAGGGGAACACCAATTCCCCGAAAATCACGGCCAACAAAAAGTAACCGAAAATATAACTTTCCGGCAAACGACTGGATGTATCGCGAAAGATCAGCCTGCGTTCCCAAACAAGTAAGTGCAACAATATTGGCATCATCAACGCTGGGTCCAAATACTTGTCAAAGAAAGGCATACTAATTTGCGCTATGAATTGAAGATATTGATGCAAAACAAATAACAAACTCGAAATGAGCCCTAAACCGAAAGTCGCTTCCTGCCATTTCATAACGCTACAATCAAAGTAATAAACATGAACAACAGCAGGATAGGGGAAACCGCCAAAAGAACAACTAATGCAGGCAGTTTAATTATGAAAAGAATCACTTGTAAAAATTTTGGGCGTTTAGGAGAAGGACGCATCCAGTCTTCAACCATATAATACATATCGGCTATGAGAGTGCCTTTAGTTTCTTTAATTGCCTTTGGTTTTTCGCTTTCGATATCTTTTTCCATTCAACGTCATTTTGATCCTACCCATTGTGCGCACGGATGTACAAAACTTAAAAATAAGTAAAACAGAATTAATAGTTGTTAAAGGGAGATTAAATGATGTGGAGGTGGTGGAATTGTGGTTTTGCCATGGAAATTTTTTATGGATGAGCGTTGTGGATTAAGCTGAAAAGTCTTGCTTTACTATGCAATTTATAGTTTCGGCTCATAGCACTAAAACACAAATTGTTGGTCTTGTTTGGAACGCTCTAAATGTTAGGGGTTTCAAATGTGTTTGCTAATTTTTGTGGGCACACGTTGCAAACTAGCGCTAGCGGGGGAGCTTCTAAATTCATTTTTATCAACCGATATTTTCTAGCAGAAGTTTTCCTAATTCAAACCCAAGCAAACCAACACATATTCCAAAAGCCATCCAATAGATGTGTTGCTTTTTATTTATTTCGATAGCTTTCGTATCGATTAGCTTTCCATTTTCAGAGAGTTGAATATTAATCACTCTGGTCCCAAATAATGTATACTTAGATTTTAGAATGTAATCTTTTGAGTTCAGTTTGAATTTGTGCGCAATTCCAGTTATTGAAAACTTACTTGATATTTTCTTTCCGTTTATTAACACACGTTCTAATCCGAATTTAGAATTTAAGAATTCTATTTTATTTGCGTCAATATTAAATTCAGTGTATTTCATTTTAACTTTAATTTTGGCATTATTTACACGATTAATAGGTTAGATTGTGGCAATAAAGTATAGCGTGTTGTGCGTAGGCTTTATATTTCAAATTTGCGTTTTCATTATTTGCTATCAGCTTGATCTTTTTACTTTTCCAATTTAGGATGACCCGATAATTTCTAAAAAAAATCTAAGCCAAACAATTGATTAAAATATTGCTCTGAATATACCTTTTCCTTTTTTAGAGTAGAATTCCCGAATGCTATGTCATTAATTATTCCTTTATATGATTCCCTTGTGATATCTTGTTTTCCATAAATTCCGATAACACCGTGCGTTTCAGATTTTGTGAAATCTGAAATTTTCCCATCTTCTTTTTGCTTTTCAAATTCAGAAAATGGTATGACGATTCCTCCATTATAACCAAAATCCACAGTAAAATTCCAAACTTTTTTTCCATTTATTTTACAGGCGATAGCAGGTATTCCTGCATAACCAATAAACAACTTATTCTCAATTATGTCTTCAGGTAAGCTTAATTTTGATTCATTGTCAGTTATAGTAATTTGTTTTTTATTGAAATCAAAGTCCCAAATAGCGTGTTGCATTAAATTTGATCCAATAAATCCGTCAACATTAAGAGAAGACCACACTGGTATGGAGTTAAAATCGGTGATTAAAGCTACTGTTCCAATAAAATTTAGTGTTCCAATTTCAATTGTTTCTAGTCTTGTATATTTAGTATTTTTTGATTGATCAAAGACATCAGAGACATTTACAGAATCAATAACTTTTAAATTTAAACGTTCAGCAAGTTCTTTTGATACCACATTTGGTGCTCCTGTGTCTAGAATAAAATTATAATTCTTGTTTTTTATTTTTACTTCTACGATGATGTATCCATTTTTTATCTCGAAGGGTAAAGTAACTTTAAAGTTTTCTTCAGCTGTTTTTCCTTCTTTAAGATATTTTACGGCTTTACCAGTGGCACAGCTAGTTGTTAAAATACATATGATAAAATAAATAAATACTTTAACTATTTTCATGTTTTTCAAATTGGTAAATATATTTTCTCACAGCTTACGCACACTATTGATGTGTCACAAAATAGAGACCTGCTTCATTATTAAATTTTTACGTTCTGCTCATAGCACTAAAATACAAATTGTTGGTTTTGATTGGAACTTTATAAATGTTTTGGTTTTGATGTTTGATTTTTATTATGGACACTTTGCGGGCACTCGTTGCAAACGAGCGCTAGCGGGGCGGTGAGCGAGGTCGAACTGTGGCACAAATCGAACCGATATAGACTTTTACCACACAGGCAAAAGTGGCACAGTTTGAACCGAAATGCCTGGCACTATGAAACCGAAATCACTGGCACAAATCGAACCGAAGTATCCAATGGAAATTTTTTATGGATGAGCGTTGTGGATTAAGCTGAAAAAGTTTTGCTTTACTATGCAATTTATAGTTTCGGCTCATAGCACTAAAATACAACTTGTTGGTATTGATTGGAACTGTATAAATGTTTTGGTTTTGATGTTTGATTTTTATTATGGACACTTTGCGGGCACTCGTTACAAACGAGCGCTAGCGGGGGGAGACGCGAGATCTAACGGGTAATTAATGTTCAATTTGTGCAAATAATAATTCGAAATAATTTTGTCTCATTTCACTAGATGTTTGAATTACAGAGAATTTTGCAATGCTTGATTTTATTTTCTGAATATTTTCTTCAATTAACTTGTTAGAATTATTATTTGAAAATGCCATAACATATTTTATATTTTTATTCATTGTTGTCCGATAAAAAAAGAAGCCAAATGAATGGCTTCTTAAAAAATCGTAATTTGGAGTTGCAAAAAACTAAAATACGATGAGTAAAAGTAATTATTTTTCCAGTAAATCTGTTTTCGGACAGCTGATTTCTTTAATAGATGATTCTTTGATAAGAAGAGAGGTCAAGAAATGTGATTCAGACCGTTACACCAAGCGATTTACCACAAAGGACCATTTGATAAGTATGCTTTTCTGTTCGTTCTCAAAGTGCACGTCATTGCGTGAAATATCTGGAGCAATGCTGGGTCTATCGGGAAAAACGAGTAGTTTTCAGCTAAACCATATTCCCAAAAGGAGTACTTTATCTGATGCAAACAAGAAAAGGGATGTTTTGGTCTTTGAAAATATCTATCATCAATTGCTCAAACAGTATGGTGGTTTCTTATCGGACAGCCGCATTAAAGATGTCATAATAAAGCAGGTCAAAATTTTCGACAGTTCAACAATTAGCCTTTTTAGGGACATTATGGGTTGCGTTGGCAGAAATCCAAAAAGCGGAAAAAGAAAAGGGGGAATAAAAGTACATTCTGTTATCAACGCAGATGAAATCGTACCGAGCTTGGTCTGGTTCAGTGAAGCCAAAACACACGATCATAAATTTTTAGAAAAGCTAAAATGCGATGAGAACACCATTTATGTTTTTGATAAGGCATATAATGATTACAAGGCTTTTGAGCATTTTACAGCCCATAAAACAGGATTTGTAACTCGCATAAAAGACAACGCATCGTATCTAAGTATCGAAAAATTAGATATTGGGGAACGGATCCATAACGGAGTTTTAGAAGATGAAATTATTGAAGTTGATGTAAAAAAAGGCAAGGAAATATCGAAATTAAGATTGAGGAAAGTGACGTTTTATGACCGCGTAAACAAACGAGAATTTGAATTTTTAACTAATTTGTTTGACTTGCGCGCCGATTTAATTGCTGCCCTGTACAAAATAAGATGGCAAATAGAAATACTGTTTAAACAGCTGAAACAGAATTTTCCATTGAAATATTTCTTGGGAGATAATGAAAATGCAATTAAAATACAAATTTATTGTGTTCTGATAGTCAATCTGCTATTGGCAGTGGTTAAAAAGAGATTGAAGCGCAGTTGGGCATTTTCAAATTTGGTCAGCTTCTGCAAAATCCACCTTTTCAATTACATCAATTTGATGAGATTTCTGGAAAACCCCGAAAAGGATTGGATAATTGACAAAGCTGAATCAGAACAACTAGTATTTAATCTGTGACCTGTTTTTCAAAAAAAACGAAAGATATAAATCAAAGCACTGAAAATCATATAGATAAAAAATAAAATCAAGCCGGTTTAATTTTTATCGGACATTAATGATTT
>NZ_LZRN01000043.1 GCF_001678675.1 Gelidibacter algens | reverse complement strand
AGCACACAGTTGTCTGCTCCAGAAAACACAGATAAACAACAAAATCTTCTGATTTTTAAGAGCAGAAACTGAAAAACCACACCGAAATTATAATAGATACGGAAAAACCAAAACGGCGGAATTATTACTCTTGTGAAAATTTATTTCTTGGCCTTCCAATAATAAATCCCATCACTTGAAAAACCAGTGCTTGACCAAAGTTTCGGCAAAATTTTATTAGAAAGTATACGCGGAAATCAAATCTAACGGAAAAAAACTGCGGAGAAGGAACCGAAATTTTTTTTGGTTTTTTAAGTGCGAAACCGAAACTTTTTCCTTCCTTACAATCTGAAAAAATTATTTTAAAACTCATTGCGAATAATGGCAACGGAATTTATAAGGAAATAATTAACCTGGAATTTTAAACAAAATTATCTCGGATTTTATTCTGTAGTTAAAAAATAATAGCGAAGGAAAGAATAAACCGTGTGCTAACACCGTGTATAGACCATTGCTGGGTCAGTGCTTTTTTTGGAACATTAATGGAAAATCCCAAAGTTTATCTATATTTGGATTGGTTCGTGTGTGAGACACGCAACGGTCCATACACATAAACGTTGCCCATAATGCTGAAAAAAAATACAGAAGTTATCATTTTGGTAACTTTTTTTATTATATTTGCTTCAAATACATTAATGTGAAAATATTTTCGAGAGGAACACTACGAGATTTTTGGAAAACGCACGGTAATTGCGAACTTCAATTGAAAACGTGGTATCGTGAAACCGAAAATTCAAATTGGTCATCTATTAACGACCTCAAATCGGAATACCCAAACGCAAGTATTTTGAAAGATAATCGGATTGTCTTTAATATTAAAGGCAACGATTACCGACTGATTGTAAAATTTAATTTTGAGTACCAACTTGCGTGGATACGATTTATAGGAACACACGCCGAATATGACAAAATTAACGCAAACGAAATTTAGGATGAATATTAAACCGATTAGAAACGAGGCGGATTACAAAAAAGCACTTGAGCATTTAGAAATAATCTTTGATGCCAAAAAAGGAACTAATGAAGGCGACGAATTAGAAATTCTTGCAATCGTAATTGACAACTACGAAAACGAGAATTTTCCTATCGGAATGCCAGACCCAATTTCAGCCATTAATTTTAGAATGGAACAAATGGGCTTAAAACAAAAAGATTTGGTCGATATGATTGGTTTTAAAAGTCGAGTGAGCGAAATAATGAACAAAAAGCGCAAACTGACTTTGGAAATGATTAGAAAACTAAACGCCAAATTGAACATTCCGACTGAAGTTTTGATACAAGATTATTGAACTACATTGCGGAAAGCACTATGGGCAACACTGTATATAAGCTATGGCTTGGTCTGTGCCCATTTGGAAAATCTTCGGATTTTCCAAAGCCAGTTTTTATTTGGAGAAGTTCGTGCTAAATCACGCCACAGCTCATATACCAAACGTTGGCATTCATTGAGCAGATGTTGAATTAATAGAAACCTATCAGCACGTGCCGAAAACATATTTGGCACCAATGAAAACGCACAAAGGACTATTTGAGGCTCGAATAAAATTAGGTTCGAATATTTGGCGAGTTTTTTGCTTCTTCGACAAAGGTAAGTTAGTTATACTCTTGAACGGATTTACTAAAAAGACGCAGAAAACACCACAAAAAGAAATCGATAAAGCGGTCCGATTAATGAAAGAGTATTACGAAGAAAAAAACAAAGGCAATGGAAACTAAAAGTTGGAAAGAAATAAAGAACACAGTTTACGGAAAAAAAGGAACTGAACGCAGAGATGAACTTGATAGAGATTTTGAATCATTCAAAATCGGTTTGCTTTTACGAAATGCACGAGAAGAAAAAAATCTGACTCAAGAACAACTGGGCGAACTGATTGACAAAAAGCGGACTTACATTTCGCGCGTGGAAAATAATGGCAGTAATCTGACTTTAAAAACATTATTTGATATTGTAGAAAAAGGACTTGGCGGAAAAGTTAATATTTCAATTGAAGTATGATAAAAGTACGTTTTACAAGCCGTGTATAGACCATTGCTGGGTCTGTGACTATCTGGACCCCGAAGCCTCGGGGCTTGGGAATTTTCCAACAGAGTTTTGTACTTTTAATGGTTCGTGTGCGAGACTGACAAAAAACCCAAACTACATCAAAAATTCTTATGAAAAACGCCACCGCTAAAACGGCACTGTCATTCTTTCCCACCGCAAAAAGCCAACGCACCAAAATAATAAGGAGCTGTCTTTTGCCAACGCTCAAATCATCAAAATAAATTGAAATCGAGTACGTAAAATTCTATCTCATATCTATTCCTACAATATTTTTACCCTAATCCAACAATTATTCTTTATTTTTGCGTTTTCGATATAATGCAAACAATGGATTTTGAAAAACAGCTTGGCAAAAACATAGCCGCATTATTGCTCTTCGTAGCTTTAATGTTGCCTACTGCCGTTCAGTTTGTTCATATGTTTGAAGGGCACGAACATATTTCTTGCAAGGACGTTACTACACACATTCATCAAGATGTTCCTGATTGCCATATTTGTGATTTCCATTTGGCATCGTTCAACTACGATATTGCCGAATACCCTAACTTAGTACTAGCAAATATACCTTTAAAGTTTGAAGCAAACTTAGCTTCCCTACGTTTACATTCCTTTAAAATAACCAATACACAACTCCGCGCACCGCCTATTTTTTCTTAATAAACAAACATTTATTCATTTTGTCAATTAAGAATTTTTATGCGCAAGTATGCACTATTGATACTGCTATTGAGCAGTATTCCATCTATATCACAAAATTGTGAAAACACACTTTCTGGTACAGTAACAGACCTTCACGACGGGTCATTACTTGCAGGAGCAACACTTATAGTTGCAGGTTCTGAACGAGCTGTAGTGACAGACCTCGATGGTAAATTTACTCTTAAAAATTTATGCGATGATACCTATTCCATACAGGTATCGCATCCATTCTGTCTGACCAAAGGATTTACCATTAAAGTATCTGGTAACACGACCAAGAACTTTAAATTGGAACACCATTTGGAAGAACTTAACCAAATTACCGTTGAGGGGAAGGCCTATAGCATTAAGTCGAAAACAATACTCGAAAATACTATTTCTAAAGAAGAATTGGAACGCTTTAGCAGCGGTACGTTGGGCGATGCCCTCAACAGTTTGAGCGGAGTTTCTTCACTCAATACTGGAAACACCGTTGTAAAACCGTTGATTAATGGTCTTCACAGCAGTCGTGTTGTCATTATAAACAATGGCGTGCGGATGGAAGACCAAGAGTGGGGAGCAGAACACGCCCCAAATGTTGATATCAATTCCGCAGGAAATCTTACCTTGATAAAAGGTGCAGGCGTATTGCAATACGGTGGCGATGCTGTGGGTGGTGTCATTGTTGCCGAAGCTTCAAAAGTTCCAGTTAAAGATAGTCTTTACGGAAAAACCTTATTGACAGGAGCAAGCAATGGTCGAGGTACTTCGCTGACTTCCCAATTGACAAAAAGCTATCAAAGTGGTTGGTATGCAACCGTGCAAGGAACATTAAAACGATTTGGCGATTTTGAAGCACCAGAATACGTGTTGAGCAATACGGGGATTTTTGAACGTAACGCGTCTTTGCACGCGGGTTTCAATCGGTTTGATTATGGCATCGAGGCCTATTATTCACTTTTTAAAAATGAAATCGGCATTTTAAGGGCATCGCATTTAGGCGGCGCACAGGATCAAATTAGAGCCATAAATAGTGATAGACCACTAATCATTAAAGATTTTACCTACGACATCAACGCGCCCAAACAAGATGTCACCCACCATTTGGCACGGATAAAAGGATTTAAAAGGTTTGATGGCTTCGGGAAAATGAGCCTGCAATACGACTTTCAACGTAACAACCGCTTGGAATTTGATATCAGGCGTGGTGCAGATAGGGATAAGGCCTCGTTGGATTTAGAACTTAACACACACACCTTAATGCTCGACTTGGATTCGCATTTGACCGATGCAGTAAGCCTAAAGACTGGTATAATGGCCCGATTTCAAAACAACTTTGCAGACCCAAATACCGGAGTGCGCAGATTGATACCAGATTATGATAAATACGATTTGGGAATATATACCATAGTAGATTACCGCTTGAATGACAATCTGTTTTTGGAAGCAGGTGGGCGATTTGATTATACGTTTATGGACGTTTTTAAATTCTATCGCACCTCTTTTTGGGAATCCCGTAATTATGACGAACTTTTCCCTGAAATAGTAGTGGAAGAATTAGACAATCAGATTTTGACCAACCCACAACTCAATTTTTATAACCCTTCGGCCACATTTGGAGCTACATATAATTTTAACGAAGAGTACAAACTGTTTTTAAATTATTCATTAGCATCGCGAGCACCAAATCCTTCCGAACTTTTTAGCGAAGGCCTTCACCATTCTGCTTCCCGTATCGAATTGGGTGATTTGCGTTTCAATTCAGAAGTGGGACATAAAGTGTCATTGACACTTCAGCGTGATAACGAAAATTTCAGCTTTTCAGTAAGTCCGTTTATAAACACCATTAACGACTTTATCGTAATAGAGCCTACAGAAATCCAGCAAACAGTAAGAGGTAATTTTCAAGTTTGGGAATACAGACAGACCGATGCACAACTGTTGGGAGTGGATTTTGATGCCTCTTATGCTCTTGCTGAAAATTTCCGTTTTAATCATCAGTTCTCACTCGTAAAAGGTTATGACAGTTCACAGGATGAACCCTTGATAAATATGCCGCCCGTAAATACCAAAAACGAAATTGTCTATCAAAATCCAGAATTCAAAAATCTAAGGTTGGCATTGCAAAGCGAATATGTCTTTCGTCAAAATGAATTTCCTGATAATAATTTTGAAGTGTTTATCCCAGAAACTGAAACAATGGAAACTGTGGACGTAAGCACACCGCCCGATGCCTACCATTTGATAAATTTTAATTCGAGCATCGATTTTAAAACCACCCAAACATCAACACTTACGGTAGGTTTTGGAATTACCAATGTATTAAACACCTCGTACAGAAATTACCTAAACCGCCTACGCTACTATGCAGACGATTTGGGTAGAAATTTTTTATTAAACCTTAAAATCAATTATTAATTATTAAAATCAGAAACTATGAGAAATTTAAAATTTTTAGCAACTGCAATTTTTGCAACTGTATTCTTTGTATCGTGTTCAAATGACGATGATGCTCCAGATCCAGTAGTTGAACAAGAAGTAATTACCACTATGACAGTAACACTTACACCAAACGGCAACGGAACGCCGGTAACTTTACAAACGCGCGATTTGGACGGCGATGGTCCCAATACACCTGTGGTTACTTCCGGAACCTTGGCAACTGGAGTTACCTACAATGGTCGCATCGTACTACTCAATGAAACCGTGAACCCACCAGAAAACATTACGGAGGAAGTGGAAGAGCTTGACGACGAACACCAATTTTTTTACACGATTGGTAGTGGGCTCAATGTCACAACTGAGTATTCCAATGTTGACGGGGATGGAAATCCCTTAGGAACACAGTTTACGCTTACAGCAGGTGCGGCAAGTTCAGGATCATTGACGTTTACACTACGTCACGAACCTAAAAAACCAAATACAGGTCTTAGCGATGCTGGTGGAGAAACAGATATAGCAGCAACATTTAATGTAACGGTACAATAGATTTGAATTAGTCACACTTTTATTTGTTCCAAAGAGATGCCCTCTACATATACTTTGTAGGGGGCATTTTATTTATTGATCATGTAACATAGCACAATAAAAATTTTTATATTTTGTTGCTTTGTTTTTACTTACAAAACACCATTGTTATTCCAAACTTACCAATATGCCAAATAACAAAGAACTCATAGAAATTGCAAAATTGTTTTTTAAGCTTGGGAGCATTGCTTTTGGTGGACCAGCAGCTCACATCGCAATGATGGAAGATGAAGTTGTCAAAAAAAGAAAGTGGATGACACAAGAACACTTTCTCGACCTTGTTGGTGCAACCAATTTAATTCCGGGTCCGAATTCAACTGAAATGACAATGCATTGTGGACACGAACGCGCAGGTTGGAAAGGGCTCTTCGTTGCAGGATTTTGTTTCATTTTTCCTGCGGTCGTTATAACTTCTGTTTTTGCTTGGCTTTATCAACAATATGGTCAATTACCAAAAGTTGAGCCTTTCATTTACGGAATTAAACCAGCAGTTATTGCAATAATCATAATGGCGGGTTTCCGACTTGGAAAAAAAGCGGTAAAAACACGGAACTTGCAATTTTAGGTATTATTACTTTAGTTGCCTGTTTATTCGGGTTGAACGAAATAATCGCTCTTTTTGGTTGCGGTTTGCTTGGCTTGGGTATTTACTTCTTCAAAAAAAATACAGGAAATTTAACAAGCTTTTTTCCTCTATTACTCTTTCAGCTTGTCGACCCTTCAAAAATTGGTGTTCTGAAAATATTCTTAACGTTCTTAAAAGTTGGCGCAATTCTTTACGGTAGCGGTTATGTTCTATTTGCATTTCTCGATACAGAATTAGTTGCAAACGGATGGCTAACAAGACAAGCATTAATTGACGCAGTTGCTATTGGACAAATAACGCCAGGACCAGTTTTGTCTACTGCAACATTCATAGGTTGGCAAATGAACGGAATTACAGGTGCACTTGCTGCAACAATAGGTATTTTTCTTCCTTCATTTCTTTTCGTGCTAATATTAAATCCGTTGATACCGAAAATGCGGCAATCAGAAATCTTAGGAGCAATTTTGGACGCAGTAAATGTTGCAGCGATTGCATTGATAATTGCAGTTAGTGTGGAAATGGCAAAAGACACGCTAACAGATTGGCGTACAATTTTAATTGCTGTTGCAAGTTTGATTGTGGTGTTTGTTTTCAAAAAAATGAATAGTGCATTTATAGTTTTAGGAGGAGCAGTAATAGGATATTTATTGACCTTGATTTAAAAATAGGGCCAAAATAAGCCTGTGCTCAATGCCATACACATTTGCAATTCCCTAAAGCCACCACGCCAGCAATCCCGAAACTTCGGGATCAAAATAGGATGTCTTGCCAACGTACGAATCCGGACAAACGAGAAAGAAGATAATCTGAAAAACAAAACGTGGGAAAGCCTGTGGGCAATAACTTATAGGGGCATTGTGTTTGACCCAAAAGTTAATACCTTTCAGCCAAGTTCAGTAATAAACGGAAAATTATCCCCTATTTTTCCCTTATTGCCCTTATACAAAACCATTGTGTTAATGCAAAAAAAAAGTAACAATTAAAAAACATAGTCGTCTGTAATTTAAACTGTCAAAATTTAGAAATGAATAAAAACAACTTTCTCATTATCTCTTTTATTATGTATTTAGGGATTTCAATTACTGCGAATGGACAGAATGAAACTTCATTTTCAAAACAACAGATTTTAGATGACATAGATTATTTAAAAAAAACTTTAGAACAAACGCATTATAATTTATATGCATTTACCAACAGAAATGAGTTTTTAGAAAATGCAGATAATATAAAAAAAACCATAACGAATGATTCGCTAAATCTTTTAGAGGCAACTAACGCTTTTCAAAAAATTATTTCAAGAGCAAATACAGGGCACGCTGAAATAGATTTTCCTGTACAATCCTATATCCAATACGCACAAAGAGATGGAACCCTTTTTCCAATCGAAATTGCATTAGAAAATGATAACGCTTACATACGAAATAATCTATCAAACGATAATCAGCTCAAAGTCGGAATGCAATTAATCAGCATTAATGGGATTGACATAAACAAAATTATTGAAAAGTTATATTTACAATTATCTGCCGAAAGAAAATATTTCAAGAATGCAAAACTTGAATTTTGGTCATTTCCACGACTTTATTGGCAGATTTTTGGAGAACAAAAATCTTTTAAAATTGAAGTTAAGGAATTGGATAAAATTTCCGAATATTCAATAAAGCCAATAAGTGTAGGCGATTATGAAAGTAGAAGAAAAGGAGAGATTTTAAATCAAGAGCGGAAGTTTTCTTTAAAAGACGGTATTGGTTACATAAATCCAGGTCCGTTTAGTAGCAATGCCGATGAAAAAATTGATTTGTACAAAAGATTTATCGATTCCAGTTTTAACGATTTGAAAGAAAATGATATTGATACTTTAATTATAGATTTGCGTAACAACTCTGGTGGAGATAATGAATATAGCGATTTTCTCATATCGTATATTGCTGATAAACCTTTTAAATGGCATTCAAAATTTACGTTAAAAAGTAGTAGTTTATTGAAGCAACATACCCGAAAAAACAACGATACTACAACTTTTTATTCTCAGACAATTCTTAATGAAACTAACGGAAAAATTTATGAGTATAAATATGAAATGTACCAACCTGTAGATTCAAAAAAGAGATTTGCAGGGAAGGTATATGTTTTAATTAATAGGCAATCATATTCAATGTCTGCTGTTGCTGCTGCTGAAATACAAGATTATGGATTTGCCAAAATCGTAGGCGAAGAAACAGGAGATTTTCCAACATTATATGCATCCCAATTTTCATACTCTCTGCCTAATACCGGAGTAGTAGTTAAAGTTCCAAAGGGCTATATTATTAGGCCCAATGGAAATGAAGATTTAAGAGGTGTTATTCCAGATATTGAAATCAAAGACCATTTGTTAGACGATGAAGACGAAATTTTAAATGAACTTTTAAGAATATTGAAGAAAAAGCACTAAACACAATATAGTACTGTGATAAAAAACAAGTATAAATGCATTCATCTCTCACCAAAGTACTTCTCTAGGGATCATACGGTAGAGGTGTCCTCAATAAATATTTCTTTGAGAATATGACTCGATAAAGTACAGATCTTATAAACGGAGAACGGCCTAGGAATGTTGGCTACTTTTTTAAAAAGCCGAAGGGAATTTTTTTTGAAAAAGTTATTAATGTTCCGTCTAATTATAAACCCAAAAAAGGTCAACCTATATCAGTATTATACATAAAATAAAACCAGTCGATTTATACTTAATTTCCTGTGCTTTTTCCATTTTAGCAAGTAGTTTCAAATCAGAAAAGAATTCTTTGTATTATGTATTTGGAATAATCGGATTTATAATTTTAGTATTGGCATTCATAACGTATTTCAGGAGAAAATAATAAAATCTGTGCTTCTCAACGAAATCATCTGACTATCCTTTCTCAAAATCCTCGCACATAAACCTTTGGTTCATCACTTTTTGCTATCTTAGTTGCTATGCAACAACACCTTACAGGAACACCTTATAAAATAGCTGGACAAAACTCAAAGGCAAAACAAAATACTACAAACCAATAAAATTATTTTTAAAATCTCAATAGATCAGGCAATAATAAATACACATTTAAATGAAAAAAGCATCAACTATAATGTTCCTCTTATTTGGTTTATTACAAATAAGCGCTCAAACAGCAACTGATATCACAAACCTACAAGCACCTACCTTAAACGAAACCTCTGGTCTTATTTTTTATAATAATAAGCTAATTACTCATAATGATAGTGGCGGTGACGCAAATTTATATGAAATTAATACGAGCTCAGGTGCTATAGAAAGGACGGTTACAATAAAAAATGCTACCAATGTTGATTGGGAAGATATCGCACAAGATGCTTCTTATATCTATATTGCTGATATTGGAAATAACAGTGGAAGTAGAACAGATTTAAAAATATATAAAATTTCAAAAGATGATTATAAGGATGCGGACAATACAGCTACACCGGAAATTATTTCATATGCTTATGCAAATCAGGCAGATTTTACCCCAAATTTAAATACTAATAATTGGGATGCTGAGGGACTTATTTCCTATGATGATAACCTCCTGATATTTTCTAAGAACTGGGTAGACAACACGGTTAATGTTTACGCAATTCCAAAAACTAGTGGTCAAGCACATCGTGCAATTTTAGTAAGCAGCTACAACACAAACGGACTTATAACTGGAGCGGACACCTCTGCTGATAGTAATGTGATTTTTGTTACGGGATATAGCAGTACCGATGCCCCATTTATGTTTACAATTCATAATATCCCAAACAATAGCTTAGATATATTTTCTGGCACAGTCTCAGATAAAATATCAAATATAGTTCCATTAGGCAACCAAGTAGAAGCTATTGCACTTTTTGAAATTACAACAACCAAGCATCGTTTATATCTTTCAAATGAGAAATTTGTCGCTTCTGTTGGGCCAATAACAATATCTTTTCCTGCAAAATTATGGATCATCGATATTGACACTGATGCAATAGCCTTGACTGTTCCAGATCTCGCTTCAGATTTTGCTGTAAACTGTTACCCAAATCCATTTGACAAAATATTGAAATTAAGTGAAAGAGTAGATGAAATAAGTATTTATGATTTATCTGGAAGAAGAATTACAAAACAGCATTTTGTAGAAGAACTTTCATTAGAACATCTTAATAAAGGGTTTTATATTGCCCATATTAAAGTTAAAAACTCTAAAAGTGTTATGAAAATAATAAAAAAATAATACGCTTGTTTAGGTTACCTGATCAGTGAAAATTAGCTTTGACGCTATTGATAAATAAGTGTTGCATAAAAATCGCTAAACAATAAACGGAAAGACAAAACTCTATAGTAACTATCAATGTACATCTTCAAAAAGTTTTGCATATAATTCTTAAATAGGTCCTCTGGGAAAAAGACTGGATAACATCTCGTATGGGCTATCTAGAAAACTATAAATTTGCCACGTCAAATTGTATAACACTAATGAACGTCATTCCTATTATACAATTTGGCACAATACAGGTATGTTGGCTACTTATTTCACATAGTGGGAACCTACATCAAAATAAACAAAGAAAAAGTGACAAAGGTCAAAAATGAAAAGGCGAGCTGGACTGTGTGCCCCGAATGTCATGGACACGGCAAAAAAAGCCGTAGGCTCCGTAAGAAAGTCCGACTTAATTACCAGAAGACATTAGAACAATTTGAAAAATCAAATGGCGAAGGGACGGCCCCGATGCGTCCTAAGAGGCACTTAGATTCCTGCTTGAACTGTTCCGGATCTGGGTTGGTTCCTTCTAGTAGTCCGCCTTTAGCGGATTCAGTAAACTACCCACACATTGCTATTATTGGAGGTGGTTTAGGAGGCGTGGCGCTGGCTGTGGCTTGCTTGCACCGCGGGGTTCCTTTTACCATTTATGAACGTGATAGCAGTTTTGATGTGCGATCTCAAGGCTATGGCCTCACATTGCAACAAGCTAGTAAGGCAATTGAGGGTTTCGGTATTTTCTCTTTAGAAGAAGGGGTGATTTCAACACGGCATGTGGTCCATACGACCGATGGTAAAGTGATTGGGGAATGGGGAATGAGAAAATGGATGGAGCAAGAATCGACACCATTCACAAAGCGTACCAATGTGCATATTGCACGACAGTCTCTGCGCTTAGCGCTGTTGGAGCAACTCGGCGGACATGATGCGGTGCAGTGGGGACACCAATTGGTGGATTTTCAAGACTGTAAGGATGAAGGAGTGGCTCTTAATTTTCAAGTGAATGGGAAGATGAAGAGCGTCAAAGCAGATCTTGTGGTTGGGGCCGATGGGATTCGCAGTACGGTGCGAAGCTTGCTGATTGGTGAAGAAAGTACCCCTTTGCGTTACCTGAACTGCATGGTGATATTGGGAATTTGTCCTTTGGAGGCTCTCGAAGGTCATGACAGTTCTTTGCTAGACTCGGCCACGGTTTTTCAGACTGCGAATGGCCATGAGCGCATCTACGTGATGCCCTATGACTCAGACTCGGTGATGTGGCAATTGAGCTTCCCAATGCCAGAACAAGAGGCTCAAGCGTTGAGTGCCCAAGGACCTCAACAACTCAAAGAAGAAGCATGTCGTAGAACGCAGTGGCACACTCCCATTCCTCAAATTGTAGCGGCTACCCTAGAAACGCAAATTTCTGGCTATCCCGTGTATGACCGAGAATTACTCAAGTCAGAATTATTAGAGAAAGCTGGGCCAGTCACGCTCATCGGTGATGCGGCTCACCCCATGAGCCCATTTAAAGGACAAGGAGCCAATCAAGCTTTATTGGATGCGTTGGTGCTGGCTCGGGAGATTACAAGAGGATGCAAACCCTTATCTCAATGGAGAGCAGTTGGCATAAGAAAAAGTGTATTAACTGCCTTTGAAGCAGAAATGTTAAAACGCAGTGCCTCCAAAGTGAAAGATTCAGCAGCCGCTGCACAGTTTTTACATTCGGAAGTTGTCCTCCATGAAAGTGATGAGCCAAGAGGACGCTGCTTAAAGAGAAAAGATGCATGATTCTCGCTATCATTAAGTCTTGCTTTACAATCAAATTTTCTTTCCTAAACCTCGGAATGGTCACAATCCATGCTAGTCAGAAGTTTGTCTAATTAAACTACAGGTCATCCAAAGTTGTCACAAAACATTGTGAATCCCTTTTTCTAAAAAATCTAATTGTGGTATCTTGCAGGCCTATTTAAAAGAGAACTTATGAAAGAGATCAACATGCTGAATTTTATTAAAGATGTATTAGACCATATGCCAAGTGATTGGTTAAATCTAACCACGCATCGCCTAGATATTTATGATGAATCACAGGCCAAAACTGAATTCTTAAAACAGTTTGAAACCTTGTATAAGGCCAATAACTCCGAAACCTCAGCACTAGATAAATTACCTACAGCTTATGACTATATTCGGTTAGGTCATCCCCTATCTTGCATTTTAGAATGGGGAATTGCCCATATCAATAAGCTCCACCCAGATAACGTTATAAGTTTTTCATCTCAAACGACTCCTATTTTGGCCGTTCTGAGAAAAAATTTATTAGATCATAAAAACACTCAAATTATTTATAACGGTGACTTGCCAGCTTTTTTTGATGCTGACATAGTAAGGCGTGTTTACGGCTACACGTTTGAATTGAAGAAGGTTGAAAAGACCACAGCTATTCCTGAATTTAACGGCACCACAATCTTCATTTCAAAACATGAAGACATCAGTGCTATTGAACTCAGCCCAACGATTGACTTTTCCGTCAGCCTTCTTGGGCACCTTGGAAGTATTTTAGTCGTCAATGGTGAACAGAATAAAAATTACATCTCAGAAATTCAACACGTTAGGCGAAGAGAGACCATCGCCATGACACCAGCCGATTGCCTTGCTGCACTAAAATTGTTAGTAACGCAATCTTCAGTAGAGAATGAACGCAAAAATCTTGAGGCAAACAAATCAAGCGTGTCAACATCGATTAAAGAGATTACCGGCACCACTACAATGCCTCTAGTTGCTTCCAGCGGATTATCGATTCAATATGCCATTATGATGGGGCTCATTCACGATGCTTTAGAAAATCATAAAGGAAAAACTATCAAATTTATTGTTCCTCCCAATTGTTATGGCGGAACTAATGACCAAGCCAGACGGGTTGCTGCGTGCCTTGATACTGTTGAAGTGGTGGATTTACCAGTAGATGGCGATAACGAAATGGTGCAAAGCATTGATAGAATTTTAGATGACATTGCTAGTGAAGATGCAGTGCCATATATCATCGCTGAAATTCCAACAAACCCTAGAGTTGAAGTTCCCAATCTCTTAAAATTGAAGGCCGTTCTTACAAAGGAACGTAAAACGAGTAAAGGCGAAATGGCTATCGATCCCGTTTTCATTTTAGATCAAACATTTTGTCCTAATGTCCACTTTTTAGGTGATGGAGAAATACTCTCAACAATGAGAGCCATTTCATATGCTAGTGGATCAAAATTTCCAAGTGGCGGACAATGTACTGCTGGCTACTGTGTTGGAAATAATAAAGCAGAAGCGTTGATGGAAAAAATAGAAAAGCATCTAGCGCTTTGCGACAATGAGGCAACAGCGCTGCAATATGAAATTTTGGCCAAGCAATTGCCTTCAATGAATCAACGGATCATTGATGCTTATAAAAATACGCGTGAGTTTGTAGACTTCATCCACGACACTTTACCGGCCGCAAAAATTAATTTTGTTTCAGAAGAATTGGCTGACGAAGGGTTCACCCCTTCTGTGTTTTCATTAGATCTGCCCACAAAAGGACATACAGATGAAGAAAGAGAAACGTATAAACGGGCGTTGAATTTGAAATTGATCAATTTAATGATTTCAGAAATTCCTAATGAAAGCAAGTTCTGTGTGAGTTATGGGCAGTTAAAAGGGTGTTATTGGACCATCCCCGCAACCTCTACTCAAGGCACCACTAAAGAAGGCGACAAAGATTATATTGTACGTGCCTCGCTTTCTCCCAATTTGGATCTTGAGCTCCATAAAAAAGTCTTTTTACAATTTGTTGAAGAAATCTAAGCCCCTTGTAACTGCTTCTTGAACCTATTCACAGTCTTTTGAAATTTAAAAAAAACCGCAAATGCCAAATCTTGAAATTGTACATGAGAACAACGATTATATCGTCGTCAATAAAATGGCTGGACTCATAAGTGAAAAAAATCCTTACGAGGAGTCCACAGTTGAGGATCAGGTGTTTAATCACCTCCTAAAAAACAAACAAAAGCCTTATGTTGGAGTCATCCATAGACTAGATCGCGTGACCAGTGGGGTCATGATTTTTGCCAAGAAAAAAAGCATTCTTGTGGAATTTAATACGCTGTTTAGTAGTCGGAAAGTTCAGAAATCGTATTTGGCAATTGTTAAAAACAAGCCACTAAAGAATAAAGAAAACTTAAACAATTTTCTCGTCAAAAATAACTTAGAAAAAAGAGCAGATATCGTCCAATCAAAATCAAAAGACGCTGTAGAATGCCTTCTTTCCTATCAGGTTATAGACAAAAATGACTTCGGGTATCTTTTGGAAATAAAGCCAAAAACCGGTCGATTTCATCAAATAAGAGCGCAACTAGCACATATAGGACTCCCCATTATTGGAGATGAAAAATATGGTTCAGATCAAGACTACTTGCCTTTATCCGTATGCCTTCATGCCTGGAAATTAACCTATCAAGATTCTGGTTCTAAAGAAATTAAAACCTATGAAGCACCCTTGCCAAAAAATGATTTTTGGTCCTTCAAATCTCTCTAAACTTTACGGGTAAAACAGGGTTATTTAAATGTCTTAACTATTATTCTGCAACGTGGACTAAAAATCTCTGTTTTAGATGCTGAATTAGAGGCAATCAAACCTATTCTACTTGTCAAAAAATATGTTCTCATTTCTATTTCATAGCCAACAATAAAGCCATTTGAGGAAAAGATTTTTCTATTATGTTTTAACTTTGCCCACAAGAAAATAATAAGAATTAGGTTTATGACTAACGAACATCAAGGCCAAACAAGCAGGGGTTGGATTTTGGCCGCCTTAATGCTGACAATGGCTTTGGCTGCAATGGACAGCACCATTGTAGCTACCGCAATTCCACAAATTGTGGGCGACTTGGGTGGGTTTTCATTGTTTAGTTGGCTGTTCTCTATTTACTTGCTCATTCAAACCATTACAATTCCCATTTACGGAAAACTTGCCGACATCTACGGACGAAAACCTATTCTCATTTATGGGGTCATTGTTTTTCTCTTAGGATCTGCTGCTTGTGCTGGTGCGTGGAACATGGTAAGTTTAATTGGGTTTAGAGGACTTCAAGCGGTTGGTGCCGGTGCCATTATGGCGACTGTAAACACCATTGCAGCTGACATCTATACGTTGGAAGAACGGGCAAAAATTCAAGGTTGGCTTTCCAGTGTTTGGGGCGTTTCGGCTATTTTGGGACCTACATTGGGTGGCGCGCTAGCTGATTATGCGTCTTGGCGTTGGATATTTTTGATCAACATTCCTGTAGGGATTGGATCTATTATAATGATCAGCATGTTTCTGAAAGAAAATAAACCTACAAAATTCATAAAAATTGATTGGCTTGGTGCCCTTGCATTGTTGATTACAGGGGGCTTTATTATGTTTGGTTTGATGCAAGGCGGACAATCATGGGCGTGGATATCCTATGAAACGCTGGCTTTTACAGGTATCGCTACCCTTTTAGTCTTTATAACCATGAAGATAGAATCGCGTGCAGAAAGCCCTATTTTACCGAGATGGGTATGGCGAAAACGCGTTCTTGTGGGTGCTAATTTGGCGACTATCGGAATGGGTTGTCTGACTATGGGCCCAAATATGTTTCTACCGGTTTTTGCCCAATCAGTAATAGGTGTGGGAGCTATTACAGCAGGTTTTATATTGGCCAGCATGAGTATCACGTGGCCTATTTCTTCTTCTTTTTCTGGGAAACTGTATCTGCGCATTGGGTTTAGAAATACAGCCCTCTGCGGAATTTCATTGGTAATCATAGCCGTGTCGAGTTTCTTGCTCATACCCTATCCTGGTTCTGTTTGGACTTTAGTAGCCATCCAACTCCTCATGGGGGCCGGTTTCGGATTGATCTCCACACCCTTGATGGTTGGTGTGCAATCTACTGTAGACTGGGGCCAAAGAGGTGTTGTTACCGGTGCCAGCATGTTCTCAAGGTATTTTGGACAAAGTTTAGGAGCCGCCCTTTTTGCCGCTGTTTTCAATTCGGTATTACTTGATAAATTAACGGATGCTCCCGCAAATTTACAAAGCGCTTTACCCAAGGTCAATCAGGTGGTAGAGGTGTTACAATCTGCCAAAGCAGACAATTCAGTGCAATCTTATTTGCAAAACGCTTTTTTTGACTCGACACACACGGTGTATATCGGTTTGCTGACCGTCGGGTTGCTCACATTGATCGTTTTATTGTTCACGCCAAAACATTTTGGTAAGATTGATAAGTTTTAGAGAATAAGCTTGAAATGTTTTTAGTGCAATCCCTTTTACCAAACAACACTTTTGAAACGTAATTCAATTATTAACGGCGTGTTCCCTCAGGAAATTTAACCTTATCTGGCGCTGCGTTAAGCATCGGCAAGACATGTTTCAAAATACGGTTGCGACGTCCTGTAGTGTCTCGAGGTTCTACCGGATACGAAATCACGGCTTCCATCCATGCAAACTCATTGATCCTAAAATAGACTGCTGGTTCCCACTGGTCAAAATTATGTTCTGCAATTTTTGGATATTGTGTATTAAAATCGTCTTTTGAGGCTTTCAACAAACATGCTTCCACAAACTGCAAGTCTGTTGTATAGGCTACCTGAATGGCCGTTTCATTCCATATAAATGGAATTTGCGGACCAGAATAGTTTATAATTTCTTCCCTCAAGATCATACTGTTGGGAAATCGGATCACTCTTCCACTTGATCTGTCATTGCCAAGATAATCACCATTACACTCCAAAATTGAAGTATCCAAATAGCTTATCTCTACCACATCGCCACGAAAATCCTTGATCTGGATGCGATCACCCACAAGGTATGAGCGTCTAAAAATCAAATAGATCCAAGCAATGAAAGAAGCGATGGGCGCCTGCAAAGCGAAACCCAAAATCAAGGAAATCAATCCAAAGCTGACGGCCGCTGCATATAAGTTTTGAAATAAAAACGAAGCGACAACAATTAGACTGAATACAATGGCAAGAAACCTTATGATCCGCAAAAGGTTATACCGGTCTCCTTCAAGATGCTCTTGCGTGTTGACCACCTTGATAATGATTTTACTGACCAAAAATATTAATGAGATCAAAAATAAGCTCAAGGCCAGCTTTTTCATAAGGGGAATGTAGGTTTCCCAGGGGTCAAAAAAAGTCAAGTCCAACACATAATAAAAGATAATTAACAGCGCTGCCATGGCTCCGTAAATTGCGATCGACCGTTTGTTTTTCTGAGCTTCCATAATTCTTTTTTTCTACTTCAACATGTGAAAATAACACTTCTGATGAAATTAATAGCGCCTTTAATTCCAAAACTATAAGAAACCGCTCTTATCTTTTATCATTGAACGAGCGCACGTTTAGGGTACACTTCATTATTTTTGTAACATGATTATTATAATTGGAGCAGGCCTATCAGGTCTTTTAACTGCTTACCGTTTAAAAACCGCAGGCATACCGTTCAAAGTGCTGGAGGCAAGGACGAGACTTGGCGGAAGGATCAATACCGTTTACGGAACAGACACTACGCCTATTGAAATGGGTGCCACCTGGTTTGGTGATTACCATAAACATCTCATAACATTGCTTGAAGAATTGGGTATCGGATACTTTGAGCAATACATGGAGGGCACTGTTTTCTTTCAGCCTTTTTCAACTTCGCCAGCACAATCCATACAAATTCCGAGCCAACCGCCCAGTTACAGAATTTCTGGCGGCAGCTGCAACCTTATCGATACCTTATATCAGCAACTGGACAAGAACGACGTCTTATTGAATCAAACGGTGACTGACATTAAATTCGGTAAAAATTCCGTGCAGATTAAAGCGAATGACATTTTTGAAGGCAGTCACGTTATATTGGCCCTCCCGCCAAAGTTATGGTCAAAAAAAATACAGTTCGAGCCATCTTTACCCTCCAATTTGAGCAACATCGCACAACACACACATACATGGATGGAAGATTCAATTAAGGTTGCCCTGTCTTATGCTGAGCCATTTTGGCGGCAAGAGCATCTGTCGGGAACCTTGTTCAGCAACACAGGCCCCGTCACAGAATTTTATGACCATTGCAATCACGACACCTCCACATACGCACTTTGTGGGTTTATCAATTCGTCATTTAAACATCTTGATGAGGGAGACAGGCAAGCAAAAGTTATGGCGCAACTAAAAGCTGTTTTTGGAAGCAAAGCAGAAAGTTTTATAGATTATAAAGAATGTATCTGGAGCAATGAGAAACACACCTTCACAGCATCTGACACGCCTCTTTTCCCACATCAAAACAACGGCAATCCAATATTCAGTCAGTCTTTTTATGAAGGCCGATTATTAATCTCTAGCGCTGAATCAGCTTCAGTGTTTCCCGGATATATGGATGGTGCAGTGCATGTAGCCAATGTGACGGCTAAAAAAATAATAGACGAGACCTATTAAGCCTAGCTGTTTTTTGGCAAGCGTTAAGATTCAACTTGTATAAACCTCAACACTATCTTTACTAATGACCATAAGAAAAGCCATTTTATCAGATGCCGAACGTATCGCCAGCTACTTAATGTTGGCTATGGAAGACATTGTATATGAATTTATAGGTCAAACGGATCCTGAAAAAGCAAGAGACTTTTTACTCCATTTTGTACAATCAGAAAACAACCAATACTCCTATCAAAACTGTTTTGTGCTTGAAGAAGACCATCAGGTCATTGCGGCTATCAACATCTATGAAGGCGCAAAATTAGAGCAATTCAGAGCACCCATAAGCCACTACATAAAAGCAAATTTTTTAAAGGACTTTAACCCAGAAGATGAAACCCAGGCTGGGGAATATTATATAGATTCCTTCGGCGTAAACCCAGACTACCAAGGTAAAGGCATTGGCGCTAAGATGTTGCAGTATATAATCATGACCTACGTCCACCAAAAGAAACAAACACTCGGACTTTTGGTGGATGAAAAGAATCCAAATGCCCAAAGACTGTATCTAAAAATGGGCTTCGAACCTGCTGGAGAAAAGATATTGGTTGGCAAGCGCATGCTTCATCTTCAACTGAAACCTAGCCCCCTGTTGCACTAAACAGCCTGAAAGCCTGTTACATTTGTGAGAATTATAGCAACTAATTATTCTTGTGTTTTCAGGGAACTAGAGAATCCGCGAAAATCCGTGAAATCCGTGTCAAAAATTGTAGATGCGAAAGCGAGATGAACTAAAATACCAAGTTTACTTAATCTGAGAACAATAAAAGAACCGCGTTTCAAATCGGATTCTGCTGAGAGAAAAGTCATAGACATTCTCGAAGGTTATTCATCCTAGAAGAACTGTTTACCGATTTAAGCATCGCACTTTCTAAAGTTGTAAAATTCAATTTAAATTCAGACTTTATTTTTTCAAAAGCTTTCAAACAAACTAAAAAATACTTTTGACCGGAACTCTATTAATCGTAATATTGCAATAAAGTAATTTATTAGATTATGGGCATATCAAAAACGGAAATATTTACAGACCAGCAAAACGAGATTTCACGCTTCGCCAAAGCGTTTGGTCACCCTGCACGAGTGGCGATTTTACAACATTTGTTCAAAATTGACGCCTGCGTTTGCGGAGATTTGGTCAATGAAATCGGGCTGGCACAACCCACCATTTCCCAACACCTCAAAGAATTGAAACATTTGGGCTTGATTAAAGGAAGTATTGAAGGCACACGAGTTTGTTACTGCATAAACGCCAAGAATTGGACTGCTATGAAACAAATCATGTTGGGGTTTCTGAATCAGGATATCTCGACCAATGAAGAGTGCTGTTAAAAACACAGATTGTATCATCGACATAACAATAATTAAAATGAAAAAAGAACAAGAATTAAAAGACATCGTCAAAGCGCGTTACGCTAAAATTGCTGAACAAGGAAAAGCTGAAAATGCCGCCTCATGTTGCGGTGCAACAACGCCTTCCAACAAAATTTATAATATTATGATGGACGATTATTCTGAAACCCAAGGCTATATTGAAGATGCTGATTTAGGTTTGGGATGTGGACTTCCAACGCAATTTGCTAAAATCAAAAAAGGAGATACCGTGATTGACCTTGGCTCAGGAGCAGGCAATGATTGTTTTGTTGCACGACATGAAACTGGCGTTGAAGGTAAGGTTATTGGGATTGACTTTACCCCAATAATGATTGAGAAAGCACGAATAAATGCAGAAAAACTAGGCTACAATAATGTGGAATTTAGAGAAGGTGATATTGACGCAATGCCTATCAGCAATGACGTTGCAGATGTAGTTGTCAGTAACTGCGTACTGAATCTCGTGCCTAATAAGCAAAAAGTGATTGAAGAAATCCATAGGGTTTTAAAACCAGGTGGACACTTTAGCATTTCAGATATTGTTTTGGTTGGCGATCTTCCTGATGCTCTAAAAGAAGATGCTGAAATGTATGCCGGTTGTGTGGCAGGTGCCATCCAAAAACCAGCGTACCTTCAAATGATTATAAACCAAGGTTTCCAGAATGTAACCCTTCAAAAGGAAAAACCAATCACCATTCCTGATGATATCCTTGTGAAATACCTTTCTGAAGAGGAAGTGAAAACATTTAATAAAGGAGCCACCGGAATTTTCAGCGTCACGGTTTACGCAGAAAAAGAAGGCACTACTTCAGAAAAACCAAAAGTAAAACTGTCTGAGATTTCAGAAAACACTGCTTGCAATCCGAATACCGGATGTTGCTAGGCTTAATTTAATAGATTGCTCAGCTTACCAAAAATACACTCTGATCTTAACATTGTATTTTTTTGGTGCCTGAGCAATTTACATTTTTAGTACCTTCGTCCTTATGAATGCACTCGATATTCGCACTGTAGATGTGGTGCAATATGTTACCCCTTTACGCGAAGGCGGCTCTTTGCCAGCAATTGTTAAGGCCAGCGACGGATTTATGTATGTCCTGAAATTCCGCGGTGCCGGGCAAGGTAAAAAGGCGCTTATTGCCGAGTTTATTGGTGGTGAATTGGCACGTGCCATCGACTTAAAAGTTCCAGAGATGGTTTTTATGAATCTTGATGATTCCTTCAGCAAAACAGAACCTGATGAAGAAATTCAGGATTTATTGAAGTTTAGCGTAGGTCTTAATCTGGGGCTGCACTTTCTTAGCGGAGCAATTACTGTTGATCCGTTAGTGACAAAAATTGACGGACTCATCGCTTCAAAAGTGGTGTTGTTGGACAGCATCATCAGTAATATTGACAGAACACCTAAAAATCCGAACTTGCTTTATTGGAACAAGGAATTGTGGATCATAGACAATGGAGCTAGTTTCTACTTTCACCACAACTGGCCCACTTGGGAAAACCATTTGACCAGAACTTTTCCGCTCATAAAAGATCACGTTTTATTGGCTCAGGCCACACAATTGCCTGCTGCCGCAACGAGCATTGCATTGACGCTTGACAGCGCCAAAATCAGTGCTATCATACAAAGTATTCCTGAAGAGTGGTTGGTAAATGAAGCAGATGACTTGTCTCCTGATGCTATGAGAGGCGCTTACACACGTTACCTGACGACAAAACTTTCAATGATTGACGTATTAGCTAAAGAAGCTCAAGATGCAAGATAAAGTGACTTATGAATATGCCATCATCAGGATTGTTCCTAAAGTAGAACGTGAAGAATTCTTCAATGTTGGTGTGCTTCTTTTTTCTAAGCGGAAGAATTTCTTGGGGGTAAAATATAACATCGATAAAAAGAAATTGGAAGCTTTTTCTGATGAGCTGGACGTTGAGATGCTGAAAGACCACTTAAATGCTTGGGAACTTATATGCGATGGCACTCCTGAAAGTGGCACCATTGGTCAGTTTGAAGTCTCTGATCGCTTCAGATGGTTGGCAGCTTCAAGAAGCACCATCATTCAAAGTTCTAAAACGCATCCCGGGCTTTGCACTGATCCGGAACAGGAACTGGAACGGCTTTTTAAAACCTTTGTTTTATAAGACTGTTCTTTAGTATCATTCTCCATTACACGTTTCTGCAATGCGTAAGGGAAATTTTCAAAACACAGAAACATAAGGTATTTAAGTACATTCACCTTTGGGGAAACGTTTGGATTTTGGTTCTGAAATATAGACTTTAGTACGTTTTTCACGGGAGACCTTTAAAATACTAAACGACTATTCAAACAGAAAGGGGATCACGACTTTTATTCAAAGCCGCAATCCCCTAACATATGCTGATGTTCCTAAGAACGTATGTTATTTATCTTCTGGCAGCTCACGAGTCAACCAACCTCTTTTACTTGCCGTCGCAATGGCATATGGGGTAATCCAAAACAATCCGAACGTATAAAGCACGCTATAGGAATAAGCCCAGAACGACTCCGATAATTTATAGCGTTTTGCATAAAATAATACTGGAAAGCTGGATAGAATTAAGATGCTGACAAATGTTGAGCTTATAAATAATACAGGATGCATTACTACGAAAAATAACATGAACACTAAAAATGGGTAACTCATGATTATTTTTGAAGACTGACTGATAAACAATAGACGCGTCCCTAATTTAGAACCTTCTCTAAAGTTTGTAAATACATATTTCGACATTTGAATATTTTCACGTACGTTACTTCTGCCCCATCTGATAAACATTTTATACAAGCCTTTATAGCGTTCAGGAACATTAGTGTAACAATAGGCGTTTCTTTGAAAAAGTACATGTTTTCCTTGTTTCAGGATCATGTTGGTCATGGCACGGTCTTCACCAATATCTGATGGTTGCCCCATAAAGGTTTGGTTGATCCAATCTTCCAAACATGCAAACACTGCTGATCTACGATAGGCCGCCAAAGCTCCAGGAGTACAAAGTACAGAGTTCAAACTACTTTCTGCAGAGCGTACAAATTCAAAACTCAATACAAAACTCACGTTTAGCATTTTAGGCAGTAACGCTTTCTCGTTGTTCAATACACGGATGTTTCCAGCTACTGCACCACATTTTTCATTTACGACAAACGGACTCACCAAATTTCTCAGCGTATCACTTTTTACTACAGAATCACTATCAACGGTTACAAAAACCTCACCAATACCTAAGTTGAATCCACGGTATAGCGCATGACGTTTTCCTTTGTTTTTGGGTTGTTTATAAATTGACAACCGATCGCCCAGTCTCTTTTTGGCTTCTTGCATCCAATACCAAGTGTCGTCTTTACTGCCATCATCAATAGCCAGCAATTCTAGTTTCCCTTCTGGATAGTCGCTATCAGCCAAACTCATCAAAGTATCCCAAACTTGTTTGCCTTCATTGTAGGCTGGTACAATTACGGTACAGGTTGGCAATTTTTCATCAGTAACAGATTCGACCGATCTGTAACGGAAATAAAGAAATAAGTTATAGATAAAAAAGCCCGCTTTAAAAATAAACAAGCCGGTGGCCACAACCAAAAATATAAGACCAAAAGTTGAATTGATACGGTCAGTTCTAAATTGTTGAAAATCATTTTGTAAATCAAATACCAAAAAACCAGACCCTATCATCAAAATAAAGGTACTGACCAACACGACAACACCCCATGGGTTGATCGATTTTGTATAAGATAAACTGTTAAAAAAGGACCCTTTTGTTGCAGTTTTATTGGCTGCCTCTAAGTTTCCAATGCTTTTTGACATTTTTAAGTCTTTAGTAGTAGATGAAATATGTGTTTCAGTGTTCATAGATATTGATGCAAAATTTAAGCAAAGTGTTTTGTAATGTTTAAATGATTCTTAATCAGTTTACATTAAGCAACTGCTATGCCATCTACAAACACCGCGGTTTTACACAGTTTTTAGTGTCAAGTGAGATTGAAAGTGTATACTATTTACACACTTATGGGGAACTTTACACAAAAGGGGACACAGTATCATAAGAATTTTTGTCTGGATGGTGAAGCCGATGAAGAACTAGTGATGACACTGCATAAACACAACATTGCAGGAAAGGCAAAAAACTCAGAAATTTTAAATTGGCATTACTTTTTGGAAACAGAGGTTATATTTTAGAAGTGGTTCTTTATATAAACAGTAATTTTATAAAAAATATGAGATGAGTGGAGATTTTCTTTTAAACGCTATAGTCTTTCTAGCTGGTGCAGTCATTTGCGTTCCCCTTGCCAAAAAACTAGGGCTAAGTTCTGTAATTGGCTATTTAGTTGGGGGGATGTTGATAGGGCCCTACATGCTAGGTTTTATCGGTCATGAAGGTGAGGATATCATGGAATTTGCTGAGTTTGGGGTGGTGATGATGCTCTTTTTAATTGGTTTGGAAATTGAACCGAGGAGCTTTTGGAAAATGAGAAAAACGATTCTAGGCCTAGGAGCAGCTCAGGTTTTTGGCACCATGGCACTCACCTTTCTCGCATTCTATGCCCTTGGATTAGAATGGAAAGTTGCCCTAACCATTGCCATGGCCGTAGCACTGTCATCAACAGCAATTACATTGCAAACAAACAAGGAAAAAGGATTGATGAATACCACTTACGGCGCTTCCTCTTTTTCCATCTTATTGTTTCAGGATATTATGGTAATTATTATGTTAGGAGCGCTACCGTTGCTTTCAAATGCTCCTTCAACACTTACGGAAGATCCTGCAGAAGCAGGCCATTCCAATGTACTGGATGATTTGCCATTGGCCCTCCATGCCTTGGGTATTTTCCTCTCCATTGTGCTCATCATATTGTTAGGCAGGTATGTGATTGTACCAGTTTTGAGACTCGTTGCACGCTCAGGCGTCAGAGAACTCTTAGTGGCCTCTGCCCTATTAATTGTAGTCGCCATCTCTTATTTAATGGGATTGGCGGGCTTAAGTCCTGCTTTGGGGGCTTTCCTTGGTGGCGTGGTCCTGGCCACGAGCGAGTTTAAACATGAATTGGAAAGCACTTTAGACCCTTTTAAAGGGTTGCTCCTAGGGCTTTTCTTTATGGCGGTTGGTGCATCCATTAATTTTATTGTGATTAGTGAGCAGCCGGTATTGATCATTGGTTTAGTAATTGGTGTCATTATCGTCAAAGCTTTAGTTCTGTTTATTGTGGGATGGGCTTTTAAACTGAAAATAGATCAGCGATTATTGCTCACGGTAGGTTTGGCACAAATTGGCGAGTTTGCTTTTGTACTGCTTTCCTTTGCGTTTCAACTCAACATTTTTACCAGTGCTGAACAAGACATTCTTTTGGTGGTTACTGCACTTACCATGACCGTCACCCCCATTTTATGGATTTTGAATGAACGGCTCCTTTTACCAAAAATCGGAACTAAAGAATCTGAAAAGCGCCCCATGGACAAGATAGAGAAACACCATAAAATTATCTTATTGGGGTTTGGTCATTTTGGAAGCACTATTGGAAGGTTTCTTCGTGCGCACGGCATCCAAGCCACCGTTATTGACTCTAACTCCAATCGGGTGGATTATTTACGCGAAATGGGCTTTGATGTGTATTATGGCGATGTGTCAAGAATTGATCTGTTAGAATCAGCAGGCATTGCAGATGCTGATTTTTTGATTTCAGCTATAGATGATCCAGATGTCAACATGAGTTTGATGCGAAAATTAAGAGCAAAATACCCAAAATTACAATTGATGGTAAGAGCGAAAAACCGCTATGACGCGTATGAATTTTTAAATATGGGTGTGCCCCACATTTATAGAGAATCGTTTGAAACTTCTGTAAGATTAGCCAGTGATTTACTTTATTTTATGGGATTTGATAAGAACGCTACTGATGAACAAGCCAAGAAATTCATCAAACTTGATCGAGAAAGCTTTAGAAGATTAGCCGTCACTTCCAAGGATAGAAAAGACTATATTTTTGAGGCAAGGAAAGAAATGGAGATGCAAGAAAAACTACTGGAAGAAGAACTAAATCTTGGCAGTAGTGATATTTCCAATCGTCAAACTGTACATTGAGTTCTTTATAAGAGATGATATATTTCGTCTTGAATTTTTTTTTAGGCTATTGTTTCAAGATAATTTAGGTACTGTGTTCAAAGGCCCAATACAAGAGTGCACTGCAATCAGCTTATCATTATCTATATTCAGGATTCTCGAATTCCCAACGTTTGCCATCATCCCAATCTTCCCGAGAGTTTCCGTAGCTTGGATATCCATCATTCGCTTTTAAAAGCGATGCCAAATGCAGTAAATTATAGGTCATAAATGTGGTGTTTCGATTGGTAAAATCGCTATCAAAACCAATAGGAGTCTTTAACTCTTCACCTTGCCATTCCGTATCCCCATAACTTGGGCCTGGACCAACTGCGCCAATCCAGCCACTATCTGCCTGCGGCGGAATGGTATAACCCACATGCTGCAAAGAGTATAAAATGCCCATTGCACAGTGTTTTACACCATCTTCATTTCCTGTAATGATACAACCCCCTACTTTTCCATAAAAAACATACTGTCCCTTATCATTAGTTTTACCGCTCATAGCGTAAAGTCTTTCAATTAATTTTTGAGCTTCAGATGATTTTTCACCAAGCCAAATAGGAGTCCCAACAATAAGTATATCTGCCGCCATGATTCTTTTATACAAAGCAGGCCATTCGTCCTTTTCCCAACCGTGTTGTGTCATATCTGGGTTAACACCACTAGCAACATCATGGTCCACCAATCTGATTTCATCAACCTTGACATTTTCCTTTGCTAGTATGGCTTTGGAAACATCCATCAAGGAGGCCGTATGACTTTTTTCTGGCGATTTTTTCAAAGTACAGTTAATGTAAATTGCACTCAAATTACTAAAATCTGGATTTTTCATAGGTTTTTAATTTAATAGAAACGACTCCATATTCGCAGTCCATCACTGTTAAATTTACAAAATTTTAGATTTGTATTAGAGTCAACGATTCGATTTATCTCATATTTTATATGATTTCACTTTCAAATCTTGAGCGTTATGAAATTTGTGTAACAGCACATTCTTATTAAAACCTAATTGACAACTCAATTTGAATTGCTGAAATAGCCTGTCTTTTTTTGCTGCAGAAACGAGCTTTGGTTGGACCTAATCATTTATTTTCTTTTTGATCATTTTTTGAATAAACACATTACTTGGGATGGTAATCTGTTCTCCTTCTTTTGTTTTAAGGATGATAAAAAAGACCCCAATATCGCTCACTCTTCCTTCGATTTCATAATCTTTGTCAATTATGGTGATCGTATCCTCCAATTTGACAGGGTGGTTAAAGAAAATAATTATGCTGGAAGTGATATTGGACAATATGGACCATTGCGCGAACAATGCTATGCCTAAAACGGTCAATAATGATCCTATAAAAACCGCTAGTTCGGACTGATCGACGCCCCAGATAATTAATATGACGATGAGACAGACTATAATATTGATCAGGTTAATAAGCTTCTTTATGATTTTCCCTCTTACTTTCTTCAGATAATTGTTGGAGACCGTCTTATTCACCAATTTTGTGGTGGCAAGGAGTATAAAAACAAACGCTAAAATCACCGCTATGGTCTCAATTATTTTCAATTGGGTTGTATCCATAATTTGACATTATTAAATTTTTCCTCAAATCAAGTATTAGAAATCCTAAATTTAGAGTACAATTTCCAAACAATCAATACCTCTCGATATATCGTTGAACCTTTTATAACGTCACACCAAAACTTATTTTAAAAAAATGATATATTTTGGTTATTTGTGTTCCTGCCATATGGAGTCGAGCTTTGATGATGTTTTTTTGACTAGCGAATCCAGTTTTTTAATCTTCAGATCTTCCATGTTTATAATGGAGTCCAGCTTCCCAACTTTATCAATTTCCGTGTTTATGACTGAATCTAAATGGTTGGCCTTTTCTGTAAGATTATTAAGTTGACTTTCAACTTTATTGGTCACGCTGGTGACGTTTTCACAAGATGCAAACAGTACTAAGCAGGCAGCAGCAAAAAGAATTGGATAGGCAGTTTTTTGTGTTTTCATTGTTTTTCTATTAGAATAAAGTTATTGAGCCACAAATATATGAATACTTCCCTTAATAATAGTTATACTATTATTTTATTAAGTATAACTATTAATTTTTGATTTGCTTAATTATAGAAAATGTGATATTTAACAGATGTCTCTAATTTTTTTAGATTGAATAAGTACGCATGATTCGTGTTTGGTTGGATGGCGTTCCTAAATAAATATATCACGAATTACATTTTTTAATGACCTAACAATTAGTTAAAAAGAACTCAAAACTCAATATTATTGCTAAATTTGTCTTAATGAAACAGTTTTTCCACAAATCAATGGCAGTTTTTATGGCCACTGTAGTTTTTATGACTACAATGTCATTTACTGTGGACATGCACTACTGTGGAGATACATTGGTTGATTTCTCGTTTACGCAACAAGTAGACACCTGCGGCATGGATAAAACACAGAAACCTTCTAGCTGTGAAAATCCCAAACTTGTAGAAAAATCCTGTTGCACGGATACCCAATTAATTAAGAAAGGTCAGGACGATCTTAAACTTTCATTTGATAAGCTAAGCTTCGAGCAGCAAGTTTTTGTTGCGTTATTCACCTATTCTTATAACAGTCTCTTTCAAGGAATCGAATCTCAGGAGATTCCATTTATTGATTATGCACCACCCTTTGTCGAACGGGATGTGCAAGTGCTGCACCAGACCTTCTTAATTTGATGTATTAGACAAACCCGATACTCATCGGGAAATAAGCCCAGCGGCACATCCGTTTTGGGCAAGTTTTGTTGTATCTTTTTTTCAAAACAACAACTGAACTGCTTTTGTATAACTGTCTAACATTTTTTTCATATGCTCAATAAAGGCATCAAGTTCCTTATAGAAAACAAACTGATTGCGGTGCTCTTACTCACACTCATCGTGGGTTGGGGAATTGTCAATGCACCCTTCAACATGGACACAGGCATTTTACCAAGAGATCCTGTAGCGGTGGATGCTATTCCTGATATCGGCGAAAACCAACAAATCGTCTTTACCAAATGGGACGGACGCTCACCACAGGATATTGAAGACCAAATTACCTATCCGCTTACCACCTCATTATTAGGGATTCCTGGAGTAAAGACCATCCGTAGTTCATCAATGTTTGGATTTTCCAGTATCTATATCATTTTTGATGAAGATGTGGAGTTTTACTGGTCGCGGAGTCGCATCCTCGAAAAACTCAATTCACTTCCCGCAAACTTATTGCCAGAAGATGTCAATCCAGCTTTAGGACCTGATGCAACAGGACTGGGACAGATATTTTGGTACACGCTTGAAGGTCGGGATAAAGATGGAAATGTTACTGGCGGCTGGGATTTACACGAACTGCGCAGCATTCAAGATTACTATGTCAAATACGGGTTGTCATCAGCAAGTGGCGTTTCTGAAGTGGCCTCCATCGGTGGTTATGTTCAGGAATATCAAGTAGATGTGGATCCTGAAAAAATGCGCCAATACAACATCGGTTTGAGTGCCATTGCAAAAGCAGTTAAGGAAAGTAATCAAGACATTGGTGCGCAGACCTTGGAAATCAACCAAGCTGAATATTTGGTGCGCGGTTTGGGTTACGTAAAATCAGTTGAAGACATTGAAAATGCAGTCATCACTTCAGAAAATTTTACATCTATCCGTATTAAAGACATCGCCAAAGTTCATTTAGGACCACAATCCAGACGCGGCATTTTGGACAAAGAAGGCGCGGAAGTTGTTGGTGGTGTTGTCGTGGCTCGTTATGGCGCAAATCCTTTAGAAGTGATCAATAACGTAAAGGATCAAATTGCTGAATTGTCATCTGGTCTTCCCAGTAAAACGTTGGCTGATGGGCGTATCTCACAAGTCACCATCGTGCCGTTTTATGATCGCTCTGAACTTATTCAGGAAACCTTATACACGCTCAATGAAGCACTAACGCTCGAAATTCTAATCACCATTCTGGTAATTATCGTCATGGTATTCAATTTACGGGCTTCCATTCTTATTTCAGGTCTTTTGCCAGTCGCGGTGTTGATGGTTTTTATCACGATGAAACTTTTTAATGTGGATGCGAACATCGTCGCACTTTCTGGTATTGCCATCGCCATTGGGACTATGGTGGACGTGGGCGTGATACTAGTCGAAAATATGATTCGGCATTTGGAGGATGAAAAATTACGCTTCCGTGAAAACGGCATTGAATACACGACAAATCAAATTATTTACAACGCAACTTCTGAGGTGTCAGGAGCCATATTAACGGCAGTTTTGACCACCATTATCAGTTTTATCCCAGTATTCACCATGGTGGGTGCTGAAGGAAAGTTATTCCGTCCGCTGGCATTTACCAAAACAATGGCGCTATCGGCATCCTTGGTCATTGCACTTTTCTTAATACCACCATTTGCAGCTTTTCTTTTCAGAAAAAGTAATATCAAGGTGCGTTCTAAAGATCTTATCAATAGTATTCTAATCATTCTCGGTATTGCAGCCATAGCTTTCGGATATTGGTTGGGACTTGTATTGATTGCTTTTGGTCTGCTACCTCTATTAAGAAGACGTAAAATTCTTCCCTTTGGGGAGATGCCGCAGGCAGAGGTGATCATCTCAGCCTTGGCAATTGTGTTCTTACTTGCTGAATATTGGCGACCACTCGGCTTTGACCGAAGCATTATCATGAATTTGATTTTTGTGGCGATTATTTGCTTCGGCTTGTTGGGCGCTTTTTCAGTGTTCCAAAGATATTATCAGAGCATTTTAAGGTGGGCCCTTCAAAACCGTTATCTGTTTTTAATTATTCCCAGCACGGTGTTGATTTTAGGTATTGTAATTATGCGCAACACTGGTAAGGAATTTATGCCAGCACTTAATGAAGGTTCGTTTTTATTGATGCCCACCTCTTTACCTCACGCAGGTGTGGAAGAAAACAAACGTGTCCTACAACAGCTCGATATGGCTGTGGCTAGTATTCCAGAAATCGAAACCGTAGTAGGAAAAGCAGGTAGAACAGAATCTGCACTTGACCCTGCGCCGCTTTCCATGTATGAGAATATGATTCAGTATAAGTCTGAATATATGCGAAATGCCAATGGCGACCGACAACGCTACCGTGTAACCGACGATGGTCTTTTTATGCTCAAGAATGACAAATTTATCATCAATCCAAACAACGACATTGATGAGGATGCCAATTATGAAGTGTCGCAACTCCAAACATCGGCATCTCACGACGATTTAATTGCAGATGATGATGGCGAATACTACCGAAACTGGCGACCCGAGATCAACAGTCCTGACGATATTTGGAATGAGATTATAAAAGTTACCAGACTTCCAGGCGTGACCTCTGCACCCAAATTGCAACCTATTGAAACACGATTGGTCATGCTCCAAACAGGAATGCGTGCACCGATGGGTATCAAAGTCAAAGGGCCAGACCTGAAAACGATAGAAGCTTTTGGATTGCAATTGGAAGACATTTTAAAACAAGCCGAGGGTGTTAAAGCACAAGCTGTGTTTGCTGACCGCATCGTCGGTAAGCCTTATTTGCTTATTGATATCAAGAGAGAGCAATTGGCGCGCTACGGAATTTCCGTTATGGATGTTCAGGAAGTGTTGCAAGTTGCTATAGGTGGAATGCCACTTACCCAAACGGTAGAAGGCAGGGAACGCTATGGTGTGAGAGTGCGGTACCCACGTGAGCTACGTTCAAATCCGGAAGATTTAAAAAGCATTTATGTTCCTGTTGAAGAAGGAAGTCCGGTGCCGTTGGGCGAGTTGGTTGATATCCGCTACGAGCAAGGCCCACAAGTCATTAAAAGTGAAGACACCTTCTTGATTGGCTATGTTTTATTTGACAAACTGGATGGTTTTGCCGAAGTAGATGTAGTGGAAAATGCACAGGCACTTATTCAGAAAAATATCGATAATGGCGATTTAATAGTGCCACAAGGGATCAGCTACCGTTTTACGGGAACTTATGAAAATCAACTTCGAGCAGAAAAAACATTGTCCGTGGTTGTGCCTTTGGCCTTAATTATCATCTTTTTAATTCTGTATTTCCAATTCCGTTCTGTTTCCACATCGCTCATGGTTTTTTCTGGAATTGCTGTGGCTTTCGCCGGCGGATTCATAATGATCTGGCTATATGGACAAGATTGGTTCTTTAATTTCAGCTTGTTTGGAGAGAATATGCGGGATCTTTTCAATATGAAAACCATTAACTTGAGTGTAGCCGTTTGGGTAGGATTCATTGCGCTTTTTGGTATTGCTACAGATGATGGGGTCGTAATGGCCACTTACCTCACACAGTCCTTTGATCGGGAAAACCCAACGGATAAAAAAAGCATACGGCACGCCACTTTGGAAGCTGCCGGAAAGAGAATCCGTCCGTGTTTAATGACCACAGTAACGACAATTCTGGCTTTATTGCCAGTACTCACCTCCACAGGAAAAGGAAGCGATATCATGATCCCGATGGCAATCCCGATTTTTGGCGGGATGATTATTGATATTACTTCTTATTTTTTGGTTCCTGTGCTTTATAGCTGGAAAAAGGAATACCAACTCAAGAAGAGCGAAAAGAATATAGCGTATAGACTAAAGAACGAAGCCTAATGAAAACTAATAAAAACATACCAGCAATTAAAGGAGCCTTTGTAATCTTGTCTTTTTTCTTTGTTTTAAACATGGAAGGCCAAGACTTACAATCCTTTATCAAAGAAGCCCAAAACAATAATCCAGAAATCCAGGCCTTTGAACTACGCTACAGTATCGCTGAAGAAAAAGTCAACGAGGCAAATTGGATCCCCAACACAGAAGTGAGCGCAGGCTATTTTGTGAGCGAACCAGAAACCCGAGTGGGTCCACAACGCGCACGTATTGGTTTTAAGCAAATGCTGCCTTGGTTCGGGACCATCACGGCAAGAGAGAATTACGCTTCTTCAATGGCCGATGCTGATTATGTGGAAGTCACTATTGCTAAAAGAAAACTTGAACTTTCGGTTGCGGAAACATATTACCAGCTCTATGAAATTCGTGCAAAACAACTTGTGCTGGAGGAGAATATTCAGCTCTTGGATACCTATCAACGCTTGGCGCTTACGTCGGTTGAAGTAGGGAATGCATCTGCAGTTGATGTCTTACGATTACAGATCAGACAGAACGAGTTGGTTCAGGAAAAGAAAGTACTGGAACAGCAAGCGTTCGGAATCCGGGCGGCGTTCAATAGCCTCCTCAATCGCGACCATGATGTCCCGGTTGAAACCGTTACTGAGTTACCATTGCCTGAGGAAGAAACTGCTTTTAGTTATGATGGGCTATCACTCAATCCCGAGCTGCTCAAATACGACAAGCTCTATGAATCTGTCGTACAATCTGAACTGCTTAACCAGCGTGAAAGCGCACCCATGATTGGGTTTGGATTGGATTATTTACCAGTAAGTAAAAGAACAGATATGGATCTTTTTGAAAATGGTAAGGATATCGTGATGCCAATGGTTTCAGTTACCATTCCAATTTTCAATAACAGATATAAATCCATTTCAAAGCAAAATGAACTCCGTCAGCAAGAAATCGAGTCCCAAAAAGACCAACGTCTCAATGTTTTGGAGTCTGCTTTTGCGAAAGCGATTTCACAACGTAATCAGGCTCGTATCAAATTTGAAACACAATCAAAAAACTTGAAACAAGCCAATGATGCTGAAGAAATTCTTATTAAAAACTATGAAACAGGAACCATTGATTTTAATGATGTGCTGGACATTCAAGAACTTCAATTGAAATTTCAGATGAACCAGATAGAATCCGTAGGAAACTATTACGTGCAGTCTGCCGTCATCAATTACTTAACCAATTAAAACTTTCTTTTAATGAGGTAATACGTTCCAAAAAATTGAGGTACTTATAATAAAACATTACGTAATGAAGAATCAGTCTGATATCATTAATTATTTAACGAACAAGACCTAACAGGTTTTGAAAACCTGTTAGGTCTAAATAACAACGCTATGAAATATCAACCCTTTGAAACAGGACATTATTTTCATATTTACAATAGGGGGAACAACAATGAAAATATTTTCTTGGAAAAAGACAATTACGCCTTATTTTTTGAAATTAATGAAAAAATATCTGCTTCACGTAAGCGACATTTATAGTTATTGTTTATTGCCAAATCA
>NZ_LZRN01000042.1 GCF_001678675.1 Gelidibacter algens | reverse complement strand
CTTNTTTTTTTATTTCATTCCAGCCTTATTAAGTTGATGGATTTGGAATCTCTTTATGGACTTCTTCTATAGCCTCTAAAACATCTTGGCTCAGGGTCAAATTAATGCTTTCAATATTTTCTTTAAGTTGGGGCATGGTGGTAGCTCCAATGATGGTGCTGGTTACAAAAGGTTGCTGCGTAACGAAAGCCAAAGCCATTTGGGCCAAAGATAAATTGTGTTTTTCTGCTATTGCGAGATAGCGCTCGGTAGCTTCTGTGCATTGCGCACTGCTATATCTTGAAAATCTAGAAAACAACTTCAGCCTCGAATTTTCTGCAGCCTCGTTTTTAATATACTTGCCCGACAGCACTCCAAATGCCATAGGAGAATAGGCTAAAAGTCCGATGCCTTCCCTTATCGCAATTTCTGCCATATCTCCTTCAAAAACACGGTTGATCAAGGAATAGGCATTCTGTATCGTCAGCATTCGTGGTAAATTATGTGCTTTAGACTCTTCCAGAAAGCGCATTGTTCCCCATGCTTTTTCGTTTGAAATCCCGATATGTCTGATTTTTCCAGATTTGATAATTCCGTCAAACGTGTGGAGAATTTCATTAAAATTATCTTGCCACTGTTCTTCATTGTGTTTATAATCCCTTACCCCAAAGGTGTTGGTATTCCGTTCTGGCCAATGGAGTTGATACACATCAATATAATCTGTCTTTAATCGCTGCAAGCTTTTATTGACCGCATCTTGTAACGCATCAGGACTGAACCCGTTGGTTCTAATATGGGCGGTGTAATCTCCAGGTCCTGCAATTTTAGAAGCCAAGACAACTTTGTCTCTATGTCCTGTTTTTTCAAACCAATTGCCTATGATCCGTTCAGTTTCAGCATACGTTTTTTCTTCTGCAGGAACGGGATAAAGTTCTGCCGTATCAAAAAAGTTTATGCCATGGTCAAGAGCATAATCCATTTGTTGGAATCCTTCTTCCTGGGTGTTTTGGTTGCCCCAGGTCATCGTGCCCAAGCATAGTTTGCTTACTTTTAGATTGGTGTGGGGAAGTGTGGTGTATTTCATCTTACTCCCTGCGAAGGCAGGGTTTTTATTTTTTAGGTTATAATCTATTCAATGGAGATTATTATAAGACCTTTCAGGTTTTTGAAACCTGAAAGGTCTAATCATGGTAATTAATCATTTAGTAATTTAGAGATCTCATCCAATTTTGGGGTTAAGATCACTTCGATGCGTCGGTTTTTAGCTTTGCCTTCATTGGTGTCGTTAGTTGCAATTGGCGCATATTCACCACGTCCCGCAGCGGTTAAATTCTCAGGATTAATGGCTGAGTTTTCTCTCAAAATTTGAACAATGGCCGTAGCGCGCTTGGTAGATAAGTCCCAATTACCGCTCAATTGTCCGGTGCCGTTATACGGATCATTATCTGTATGGCCTTCAATTAAAATTGCAATCTCAGGATTTTCGGCCAAGACGCTACCTAATTGATTTACGGCCTGTTTGCCATTGGTGCCCACCGCCCAACTTCCAGATTGGAACAATAATTTGTTTTCCATTGAGACGTATACTTTTCCATCCCGTTGCTCAACCGTTAAGCCTTTGCCTTCAAAATTGGTGAGGGCTTTGGAGATGGCATTCTTAAGCTTGTTCATCGCTTCGTCTTTAGACGCAATCATACTTTCAAGTTCGGAAATACGTTGTGAACGGGCTTCCATGTCTTGTTTCAGTTTTTGAAGTCGCGCATTTTCAGTAGCAAGTGCTTGTTCTTTAGCTTCCAATTGTGCCAACAATTCTCTATTCTTTTTGACATTTTCAGCAATGGCAGAGGAACTGTTTTGTTCTAAAGCTTCATAAGATGTTTGTAAATTTTCAAGATTGGTTTTAGCAGCATCATAATCGCTTTGAAGCTGATTGCGTTTCGCCAAGGTTTCATCATAATCTCTTTGAAGTTGGGTCAACTTGTTTTGAGAAATGAGCAAATCTTTTTTGAGATCAGCATTTTCATCAGAAATCTCGCGATTTTCTTTCTTCAAATTAGCGTATTTGCTCTCTAAATCTGTATAGATTTTTTTAGAAACGCAAGACGTTGTCAATACAAGCGTCAATGCAATTAAGGACAATTTTTTAATCATTTTTATAGGTGTTTGTTGTTATAATGTTAGGTGTTTGGCCCACGTTTTCACTGCGTGACATCTCTCCCAAAGGGAGAGAAAATAAGCCTATTAATTCATATTTTCCTTTTAATTTAAAAAGGCCGACTGCTGACTGCCAACTGAATCTCAATTCTCAATTTCCAGCAAAATAGGACAATGGTCACTATGCACAGCATCTGACAAGATAACGCTGCGTTTCAGCTTTTCTTGTAATGGCGCATTAACTAAAGCGTAATCCAAACGCCAACCTTTGTTCCTTTCTCTAGAATTAGCTCTGTAGCTCCACCACGTATAATGGTCGGGTTCATTATTAAAATGTCTGAAAGAATCGATAAAACCGAAATCTATGAAATTTCCTATCCACTGACGCTCTACAGGTAAAAAACCAGAAACGTTAGAAAGTCCTTTCGGATTATGGATGTCTATTTCTTCATGACAAATATTATAGTCGCCCAAAATAATAAGGTTGGGAATTTTTGTTTTAAGATCATTGATATATACTTGAAACATATCCATATAATCAAACTTGTGCTGTAAACGCAAATCATTGGTGCCAGATGGCAGGTACAAACTCATCACTGACACATCATCATAATCTACCCTTAGGTTTCGTCCTTCAAAGTCCATGGAAGCTATTCCCGTTCCATATTCTACGTGGTTTGGTTTGGTTTTGCAGAGTATCGCCACACCACTATATCCTTTCTTTTGCGCACTGAACCAATAATGATAGGGATAGCCTGCTTCTTCAAAAAGTTTTACATCTACTTGCTCTTGCATAGCTTTTATTTCTTGCAGGCAAATCACATCTGGATCGGCACTTTTTAACCAATCTATAAAACCTTTGTTGAGTGCTGCACGAATGCCATTAACATTATAAGAGATGATTTTCATTTTGATGGTATTGAGATAACAGGATTAAGTACAAAGATTCAGCTTAACAATTTAATGGACAACTCATTACTGAGTTCTTTATACTTTGTGCTGATTTTGACGCTAAATTAAATAATACTGTACTTTTATACGATAATTTTAAAGGCATTTTAACGATAAAATATTTTCTGCCTTTAGAAGTTTATATCTCAGATGAAAATTGCTATTTCACTTATCTTCTTTTTAACCTGTTGTTGTGTGTATGCGCAGCAGCCAACGTCCAATTATCGGACTAAGAAAGTAGCAGTTAGAGATTCCATTCAAATTGATTCTGTAAGTATTAACGCCAGTCAATTCAGTATTAAAACGAAAAGTGGCAATCCCATTGACACTTCATTCTATAAAATCGATTTTTCAAAAGCCTTATTGACTTTCAAAAAGCCGGTTGCAACTGATTCTGTGATCATTGATTATCTCCGATATCCAAATTTCATTACGCGCAAATATTTTCAGCTTGATGATAAGATTATCGTTGACAACACCGATAATATGCAACAGTTATACAAGTTGCAACAATCTACCTTGACCAGGAATTTCACACCCTTTGATGGCTTGACCACCTCAGGGAGTATTTCAAGAGGTGTGACCATTGGCAACAATCAAAACTCGGTATTGAACAGTGAGCTTGATCTCCAAATTTCAGGAAAGTTGAGTGATAAAGTGTCTTTGCGTGCTTCCATTCAGGATGCCAATATCCCGTTACAGGAAAGTGGCTATTCCCAACGCTTGGATGAGTTTGATCAAGTATTTATTGAATTGTTCAGTGATAACTGGCGCATCAGGGCAGGTGATATTGATTTGCAAAATACCAATTCCTACTTTGCCAGTTTTACCAAACGTGTCCAAGGTTTGTTAGTAGACGTCAATTTGGGTAATGACGATGCAAAGACCAATCTATTTGCCGCTGGTGCTTTGGTAAGAGGGCAATTTACAACCAGTCAGTTTACTGCGCAAGAAGGCAACCAAGGGCCTTATAAATTAAGAGGGCCAAATAATGAGTTGTATGTGCTGGTGGTTTCTGGCAGTGAAACGGTTTATATTAATGGAACACCAATAAAACGTGGTGAAAGTGAAGATTACACCATCGATTATAACGCTGGAGAAATCATTTTCAACTCGACATTCCCTATGACCTCTGAAATGCGAATTACCGTAGATTATCAATATAGTGAGCGCAACTTTTCACGGTTTACAGCCTTTGGTGGTGGTGGATATGAAACCGAAAAATTTAAAATTGGCGCCTCGGTCTATTCTGAAGTAGATTCTAAAAACCAACCTCTACAACAAAATTTATCACCTGACCAAGTGGAAATTTTGGCCATTGCTGGAGACGATCAATCGCTGATGGTGGCTCCATCTGGTGTGCCTGAAGCTTATAATGAAAACCGGATTTTATATAGAAAGGATCTTATTGATGGTGCTGAAGCTTATGTGTTTTCAAGCAATCCTGAAGATGATTTGTATAGTGTAAAATTTCGTTTGGTTGGCGATAATCAAGGGGATTATATTCTGGTTACTAACAATGCAGTTTCTAATATATATGAGTATACCACGCCAATTTTTGGGGTGCCACAAGGTAATTATGCGCCCATCGTTAAATTGATTGCCCCTACAAAATTGCAGGTTGCTGTGGTCAACGGAACTTATCAACCTACAGAGCGTACGGACATTTATTTTGAAGCCGCCGGAAGTAAAAATGATTTGAACTTATTTTCTGATTTAGATGACGCCAATAATGATGGATTTGCTGGTAAGCTTCACGTCAGGCAGGATGTCATCAAGACTGATAGTTTATGGAATCTGTCTGCTGTTCTTGATGCTGATGTCATTCAAAAGGATTTTAAAACCATCCAGCGTTTATATAATGCCGAATTTAATAGGAATTGGAATTTGGACATGCCCCTTGGGAATCAAAATTTGCTCACTGCTGGTTTGGAACTTTTCAATCCGAAGCATGGTATTGCCTCCTATAAATTTGAGCATCTTAACTATTCTGAAAATTTTAATGGCAACCGGCATAGTGCTTTTGCCAGTTTGAAATTTGCGAGATGGCAACTATTTACCAATTCCAGCATTTTGAAGAGTGAAAGTGACAGCTCCGAATCGACATTTTTGAGAACGTTTAATAGAGTGACCTATAATTTTAAAAATCAATGGATGGGCACCAAGTTGGCTGCTGAAGATAATGAACAACGTGATATTTTAACTGATCAGCTCAGCTCATTGAGCCAACGCTTTAAATCTGCTGAAGTGTTTTATGGAGTGGGCGATAGCATTAAAGTGTTTGCTGAAGTGGGATACAAACACCGGGTCAATGATAGTTTACGGATGAATAGTGTTGAAAAAGTAAGCAGCTCTAACACCTATTACATCAAATCAAAAATCATTCAGAATACGTTTACAGATTTAGGTGTTTACATAAATTATCGGACATTAAAATCAGTTGATGAGACCATTGAAGATGAACAATCCTTGAATTCAAGAGTAACATTTAACAAGCAATTATTTGCCCAAATTGTGCAGTGGAATACTGTTTTTGAAACCAATTCAGGAAGCTTGCCACAGCAGGATTTTACGTATGTTAAAGTGGAGCCAGGTCAGGGAGCCTTCACTTGGATTGACTATAACGACAATGGCGTGCAAGAACTCAATGAGTTTGAAATTGCGCAGTTTCAAGATCAGGGTGAATATATAAGGGTGCTGTTGCCTAATCAGGTATTCGTGAAAACCCATCAAAATAGATTGAGCCAAACCCTCACCATCAATCCGCAACAATGGGCTGTAAGTGAAAGTAGCACCAAACAATTCTGGTCTCATTTTTACAACCAAACATCTTATTTAGTAGATCGGAAAATAAAAAGGGAAGACAGTGCCTTTGATCTCAATCCGTTTGCAGATAGTGATGACAACCAATTGGCGCTCAACAAAAGCGTCAGGAATGTTTTGTTTTTTAATAGAGGGAAGCAAGAATACACCACATCGTATACATTTTTGACCAATACAGCCAGAACCTTGCTCTCCATCGGATTTCAGGAGAGTAAACTGAAAAGCCATCAAGTCAATTTTAACCATAAGTTTGCTGAAAGTTGGCTTTTGAATTTGAAGAGCAGTCTTGAAAAAAACGAGAGTTTAAGTGAGAATTTTGCAACGCGAAATTACAAAATCGAAGAAACACGCTTGCAGCCAAAACTGTCCTATCTCTTTAATGAGAATGCGAGATTTGATGTGTTTTACCAATACACTTCCAAATACAATACTATCGGGGAAATGGAAACCTTGCTGCAAAATAATTTCGGGGTGTCCTTTACCTATAATAATGCTCAAAAAGTGGCACTGACTGGAGAGGTCAATTTTTTTGATAATACTTTTGAGGGTAACGCGAACACCCCAGTCTCATACCAAATATTGGAAGGTTTACAGCCAGGAAAGAACTTCACCTGGACATTATTGGCCCAGAAAAAATTGACCACATTTTTAGATGTGAACTTTAATTACTTCGGTCGGAAAACAGAAACATCAAAGACTATTCATACAGGAACCATACAACTAAAAGCTTATTTTTAGTAGGTGATTTGTGAGCATATTTACCATGATGATTTACCTTTCAAACATGACCATCAAAGCTGTACACTCACAACTCCTTTTTTACCATTGAGACGTTTGATTTTATAACCAATACCAATTTATTTACTGAAATTCACTTGCTTTTTTTACGCAGCATCAACCGCCAAAATTCGCATTTTACATTTCAGTGTAGTTGTTTTAAATGAGCCGCTATCGGCGCTTATTGTCATGGGTGTTTGCTGAGGCCGACATAATTGTGGGGAGTTCGAAAGCAATGGCTTTGTCCAAAACGGCTGTGATTCAGGTTACCGATGAGTATTTTGTAATGGTATTGAAAAACGAAACCTCTAACGAATATCAGTTTAGAAAAGCAAAATTAGAGATAGGTTTGCAAACCGAAGATTTTGTTGAAATTTTAAATGCAGTATCTTTAAAAGATAAAAAAATAGTAGTGAATGGCACTTACATGTTACTCAATGACGCAGAAGGTGGCGGACATTCACATTAAAATTTAACTATGGCAGAAGATCATAAAGAAGACCAAACTCACAATCATGACCACAATGGCATTTTTGGTCCCCGTACAGAGTTGTATTTCTCAATGTTATGTGGTGTTTTTCTATTAATAGGATTTTTGATCCAAATGTTTGGTGCTGAAACCCAATCGGCATGGCTTTATCTTATTGCGTATGTCATTGCTTACGGATTTGGAGGTTACTATATTGCCATTGAGGCCTTCGAGAAAATCAAAAAAGGGGGCTTTGAAATTGACTTTCTGATGATTGCAGCCGCTATCGGAGCTGCATATATTGGCAGTTGGGCGGAAGGCGCGTTGTTGTTGTTCTTGTTCAGTTTAGGGCATGCTCTGGAAAATTATGCCATGAACAAGGCCAAGAAATCCATTGAGGCATTGGGAGATTTAACTCCTAAAACGGCGTTGGTAAAAAGAGACGGTAAGATTGAGGAAGTTGGCGTTGAAGATTTGAAGATCAACGATGTTATTGTGGTGAAGCCAAATTCTAAAATTGCGGCAGATGGCGTGATCATAGAAGGTAGTAGTGCAATCAATCAAGCTTCCATCACGGGAGAAAGCATGCCTATTGATAAAACGGCAATTGCTACCACTGATAAGCTTCCAGATTTCAAGGATATTGACGCTTCTCACGTCGTTTTTACTGGCACCCTTAATGGCGATGGGAGTATTGAAGTGCTAGTGCTGAAATTAAGTAAAGATTCTACAGTGGCGCGCCTTATTAAAATGGTCAGTGAGGTGGAAACCCAAAAGTCGCCCACCCAACGCCTGACCAAAAAATTTGAAAAGTGGTACGTGCCCATCGTTATTATAGTGGTTTTTGTATTGTGCTTTGCCTATATGGTGGTCGATGAATCATTCAACGAAAGTTTGTATCGTGCCATCACGGTTCTAGTCGCAGCGAGCCCATGTGCATTGGCAATCTCAACGCCAAGTGCTGTTTTGAGTGGTATTGCAAGAGCAGCACAAAAAGGGGTTTTGATCAAAGGAGGAAAGGCCTTGGAAGATTTGGGCACCATTGAAACCATTGCTTTTGATAAAACAGGAACGTTGACTGAGGGCAAGCCAAAGCTCACCAATTTGATTCCACATGATACGTATTCAGAAGAAGATCTGGCGCGGCTTGTCTTGGAAGTAGAAAGTTTGAGCAATCACCCTTTGGCTAAAGCCATTGCTAAAGATGTGAAATCGAAATATACGATGGTACACGAGAATCTGGCATCCAATGTCAGTGCCATCCAAGGTAAAGGTATCAGCGCTACCTATCAAGACAAGACAGTTTTTATTGGTAATGAAAAATTAATGGCCGATGAAGGGATGAACATTGCACCTGAATTGCGCTCAAAAATGGAAGGCTTGTTGAAAGAAGGCCACACAGCTATGTTAATAGGCCAGGACGCTGCTGTTATTGGACTGGTAAGTGTCATGGACGTTCCTAGAAAAACAGCGGTTGAGACCTTAAAAAGATTAAAAACTATTGGGATCCAGCGAATGGTGATGCTTACCGGCGATCATCAAAATGTGGGTGATTCTATTGCGAAACAAATTGGATTAACTGAAGCCAAAGGTAATTTGTTGCCAGAAGATAAAGTAGAGGCCATTAAAGAGCTGATGCAACGCGATGGAAAAATTGCAATGGTTGGTGATGGTGTAAATGATGCACCCGCAATGGCCTATAGCACAGTTAGTGTAGCCATGGGCGCTGCGGGGAGTGACGTAGCATTGGAAACTGCGGACGTTGCTCTAATGTCAGATAAAATTGAAATGTTGCCCTTTGTGATTGGTTTGAGCAGAGCCTCCAAACGGATTATCAAACAAAATATTTTTATCAGCATGGGCGTGGTTGCCTTGTTGGTGCCAGCTACTATTTTAGATCTTACCAATATTGGAATGGCAGTTGCTTTTCATGAAGGCTCCACCTTAGTGGTTGTTATCAACGCCCTCAGACTTTTGGCTTACACTGAAAAAGAATAAGAGCGCTTGCATTTAAGCTCACAAAAATAAAATTTTAATTACATGACTTTTTGCATATTATTGCATGTTTTATAGTAATACCTAACATCTTAAACCGCTTACTTATGAAAAATTGTCTGTTTGGATTTTTAATGCTTTTTACAGTAATGGCTTCTCAAGCTCAAAATGACACGATCAAACGTAACAATTTTGGTAAAAATGAGATTAAAATAAACTCCTTTTTCCTTCTTCTTGGGGTTTTTGAACCGAGTTATGAACGTAATTTATCAGAGCAATCTTCTGTAGGTGTTTCTGCATTTATTCCTTTTGATCGTGAAAATATTGATATGGATATCAATTATTATATATCTCCTTACTACCGTATTTTCTTTGGTGAAAAATATGCTGCTGGATTTTTCCTTGAAGGGTTCGGTATGCTCAATTCTATAGATCATCAATATTATGTAAACCGTAACAATTACACCGAAATAAAGGATAATGCTGTTACTGATTTTGCATTGGGTTTTGGATTAGGAGGAAAATGGATGACATCTGGTGGGTTCGTTTTTGAAGTTAATGGTGGTATCGGGAGAAATCTTTTTAATACTAATACAGAAGATGACAACAACATACTTGTTGGTAAATTTGGTTTTAACCTCGGCTATAGGTTTTAAATAAGTTCAAAAATCGAAATCCCAAAATCCAATGAGAAACTGTTGGATTTTGGGATTTATACTATTGTAATTTTCTTTAGTTACATTTTCATCAACCACGTTTTCACATCAACTTCTTTTCTGATGATCTCACGTAAGTCTTCAATTTTGACACGTGTTTGTTCCATGGTATCACGATGACGAATGGTTACCGTGTTGTCTTCTAAAGTATCATGGTCAACGGTAATACAAAACGGTGTTCCGTTAGCATCCTGTCTTCTATAACGTCTGCCAACCGCATCTTTTTCATCATAATCCACATTGAAATCCCATTTGAGATCTTCCATAATTTGACGTGCAACTTCTGGTAAGCCATCCTTTTTTACCAAGGGTAAAATGGCCGCTTTAATAGGGGCTAATACTGCTGGCAATTTTAAAACGGTTCTTGTCGTATTGTTCTCCAATTCTTCTTCAACCAAAGCGTTTGAAAACACTGCCAAAAACATACGGTCTAAACCGATTGAAGTTTCCAACACATAGGGCGTATAGCTTTCGTTCATTTCATGATCAAAATACTGAAGCTTTTTACCTGAAAATTTTTCGTGCTGTTTTAAATCGAAATCGGTTCTGGAGTGGATGCCTTCCAATTCTTTAAACCCGAACGGAAATTTGAATTCGATATCTGTTGCCGCATCTGCATAATGAGCCAATTTCTCATGATCATGAAAACGGTAATTCTCCGCTTCCATTCCTAAAGAGAGATGCCATTTCATTCGTGCTTCTTTCCAATATTCAAACCACTCTTGTTGTGTGCCAGGTTTGATAAAGAATTGCATCTCCATTTGTTCAAACTCACGCATTCTAAAAATAAATTGTCTGGCGACAATCTCATTTCTGAAGGCTTTTCCGGTTTGGGCTATCCCAAACGGAATCTTCATACGCCCTGATTTTTGGACATTGAGGAAATTCACAAAAATACCCTGTGCCGTTTCCGGACGCAGGTATAAATCCATCGCACTTTCAGCAGAAGCTCCTAATTTGGTGCCAAACATCAAGTTGAATTGTTTGACTTCGGTCCAATTTCTACTTCCTGTCAATGGATCAGCAATCTCCAGTTCTTCAATGAGCGCTTTCACATCAGCTAAATCTTCAGCTTCTAATGATTTTGCCATTCTAGACAAGATGGTTTTTATTTTGTCATAATACCCAACGACTCTGGGGTTGGTGCTTATAAATTCGTCTTTATTAAAAGCGTCTCCAAAACGTTTGGCGGCTTTATCAACTTCCTTATCTATTTTAGTTTCAATTTTGGCACAATAGTCTTCAATCAGAACATCTGCACGGTAGCGTTTCTTGGAGTCCTTGTTGTCAATTAAAGGGTCGTTGAAGGCGTCAACATGCCCTGAAGCTTTCCAAGTGGTTGGATGCATAAAAATTGAAGAGTCGATGCCCACAATATTATCATGCATTTGTACCATGGCTTTCCACCAGTAGTCACGTATGTTTTTCTTTAATTCAGCCCCATTTTGTGCGTAGTCATAAACTGCACTTAGGCCATCGTATATTTCACTGCTTTGAAATACGTATCCATATTCTTTAGCATGAGATACAACTTTCTTAAATTGATCGTCCTGATTTGTCATGCTGCAAAAATAGAAAACCGTACCAATTAAAGGAACGGTTTACATAAATATATTTTAAGGATTTAGTTTAAAACCACTTGAGTCGTACCAAGTTTTCTGTTCTCATGGAAAACCGAAATGTAGTAAATGCCTTTTGCAAAAGGTTTATCATTTTTTTGAGCTTTAATGATGGTACAAACATCAATGACATCATTGTTGTAGTTGATGAGTTGTTTGTCACTATAAATGAGTAGAGATTCACCAAATTTAACCGCGCCTTTATCTGCAATAACATTATTTAGCGGATTCAAAATTTGGATATAGATCTCTTTTATTCCTTTTTGAGTCAGTGCATTCTCTGCCAATGTGAAGCACACATCAATACGGTTGGCCTGAGCCGCTTTGGTGGTTTGAGCAGCATTGAGGCCAGATTTAAAAGCTTTTGCATTAAAGGAGTTAGCAGTTAATAGCGCTCCTTCTTCAATCCTTTTGTTTAGGGACGCAATCCTTTGTGATAGTGAAGAGTTCACTTTCTTTTGTTCATCTAGCTCATTATATGCCATAAATTTATCACGTTCCAATCGGTCGTTTTGGGTTGCAATGGAATCGATGGTTTTGAGAAGAGAACTATTTTTTTCCTTATTAGGGGTAAGCTCAGATTTGAAACGCCAAAAGACAGAAAAATCACTTTTGAGGAGTCTTAGTTTTTCTAGGGAAGTTTTGGTGTTTTTCTTTGCATCACTAAGTTGCTGTGATATATGCTTCCTATTATCGATGAGCTGATCATATCTTGAAATCATTTGAGACAACTCACCTTCTATCAGGTTTTTCTCTTGCTCCAAGAATTGTTGATGTGCTTTTTCAGCTTCGTACGTCGTAAAACTAAACACGCCTAAAATGGCAATCGTAACAATTAATGAACCAATAATGAGTCTGTAGTTAAAAAATTGAGGGTTAACTATCATTAGTAATTATTGAGGGGAATTAGGGAATATTTAATTAATCTAGTGAAAATATATATTAAGTTTGTTTCAGCTGTTTTTAATCGATAAAATGATAAAAAATTTGTTAAACTTGTTTTTTCCAAAGGTCTGTCTGTCTTGTGACAACCAATTGGAAGAGAATGAAAAGCATGTGTGCACAGATTGCAGACACGCCTTACCGTTGGCTGATTTTCAGAATATTCAACATAACGAAGTGACTAAAATTCTCTACGGAAGAGTCCAGCTACGCTATGCATCCTCACTTTTATGGTTTTCGAAAAAAGGATTGGTACAGCACCTGCTCCATAACTTGAAATACAAAGGATATGAGGAGGTTGGCGAATTTTTGGGCAAGTGGCATGGTGAAGAGTTGCGCAATCACGAGGGTTTCAAAAGTGTTGATGTTGTGATTCCAGTACCTTTGCACTCCAAACGTTTACGGCAGCGTGGTTACAATCAAGTCCATAAATATGGAAAGGAAATTGCAAATGCTGTGGACTGTGATTTTAATACCGAGATTTTGCAAAAATCCAAGGCTACCAAAACACAGGTTTTTAAAGACCGAATTAGGCGTTGGAATAATGATGATACTCTATTTATGGTAACTGATTACGAAATCTTAAAAGGAAAGCACATTCTTTTGGTTGATGATATCATTACCACAGGTGCCACCCTTGAAACCTGTGCAAATGCCTTGTTGAAAATTGAAGGTGTCACATTAAGTGTGGCCACTATGGCAATTGCCGAGTAATTTTTCCGTTTCAATTAAATATGTCGTTAATTTGCTAAAATTTGTGTTTGGTGATGTTTAAAACCTATTATAAACTATTTCTTTTTATCGGAATTCTTGCAACGCTTGTTAATTGTGCCAATAGGGGCACCCCTTCAGGAGGCGAAAAAGATATAGAAGCCCCACAAATAATTCGGGCATCGCCAGAAAACTATACCACTAATTTCAAAGGCAATGAGATCAAAATCTATTTTGACGAGTATATCAAAATTAAAAATGTGCAAAAACAGCTCATTATCTCTCCTCCAATGGATCCTCAACCTGATGTGACGCCACTTGGTAGTGCCAGTAAATACATCACCATAAAAATTAATGATACGTTGCAGGCCAATACCACGTATGCTTTTAACTTTGGACAAAGCATTGTGGATAACAATGAGGAAAATCCTTATTCCTACTACAAATACGTGTTCTCCACAGGAAACTATATTGACTCACTTTCTGTAAAAGGAGCTATTGTTGATGCTGAAAAACGTGAGCCAGAAAAATTTGTTGCGGTGATGTTGTACGAGGTAGATTCGACATATTCAGATTCTACACTTTACAAGACTCAACCAAAATACGTGACCAATACCTTAGATAGTGTGAGCACTTTTAGTATTGATAATATTAAGGCTGGAAAATACCGTTTGGTAGCGCTTAAAGATGACAACGGAAATTATACCTATCAGCAAAAAACTGATAAAATTGCATTCTACGACAAGGAAATTACAGTGCCCACAGATTCTTTTTATGAACTGAAACTGTTTAAGGAAGTCCCTGATTTTGATATAGAGCGGCCGATACAAGTTGCCAAACAAAAGATAGAATTTGGGTTTAGAGGCGATTACAAAAACACAACTATCGAAATGTTGGGACCTAAGCCTGATGGGTTGGAACATCGAATTGTAAAAGATGCCAAGAAGGACACGCTTTACTATTGGTACAAACCCAATGTTGAATTGGATACCACCTATTTTGTGGTCAAAAACAAGACTTTTAGTGATACTTTGAAACATAGGTTCAGAGATTTAAAAGTAGATTCTTTAAGCATTAGACCTTTAGCTACAGGTACGATCAACTATGATGATGATTTTTTGATTGAAGGTAATGTTCCGTTTGATAAATTAGACCGCAGTAAGGTGACAATTATTGATAAAGATTCTCTAAACATTGATTTCAATACAGAATTTGACACGCTTAAAAATAGTTACCGTTTTAAGTTTGATAAAAGCGAAGCGAATGCCTATAAAATCCAGCTACTGCCGGAAGCCATAACGGATTTTTTCGGCAACGTGAATGACACCTTGAACTATGAATTTAGAACCAAGAAATTTTCTGAATTGTCAGATGTTCGTGTGACTTTGGTAGATGCTGTGTATCCCGTAATTGTACAGTTAACCGATGACAAGGGGAATGTGAAGTACGAGAAGTTTGCAGATGAACCGCGTTTGTTTGATTTTAGACATATCAATCCAGGCACGTATTATTTAAGGGTTGTTTATGATACCAATGGGAATAGCAAATGGGACTCTGGTAATTATCTCAATAAAATTCAGCCAGAGCGTATTAGTTATAATTCAGAAATAGTTGAGGCCAGGACTGGTTGGGATACTGTATATGTATTTACATTATTGAAAACTGATCCTGATCCGATAGAAAATTAAGTTTCGACCGGTAATTTGAAATGTGCTCTTTTTTTAGGGTTATAATCTCGATAGCTTCTTCATAAAATGGAATAGTATCAACTCTGGTCCCCAATACATCATACACAGCAGAATGTCCTGAATACTCATGGTTGTTGTCATCTGTTCCTACTCTATTAACACCCACACAGTAGCACATATTTTCAATACCGCGTGCTTTCAATAACGTATCCCATGCTGTGATGCGGGGTGCTGGCCAATTGGCAACATAAATAAGAACATCATAGTCAACCGTATTCCGAGACCATACAGGAAATCTGAGATCATAACAAACCAAAGGGCAGATTTTCCAGCCTTTGTAATCCACAATAATCTTTTTGCTGCCAGCGGTATATACTTTATGCTCACCAGCTAGAGTGAACCTATGGCGTTTGTCATAATGCTCTATTTTTCCATTGGGATGAACAAATACCATCCTGTTATAGAAGTTGCCATTTTCTTCAATGACCAAACTTCCGGTAATGGCAAATTGTTTTTTAGAGGCGAGAGATGTTAACCAAGAGATGGTTTCACCTTGCATGGTTTCGGCAACATGGGAAGGCTGCATGGTAAACCCTGACGTGAACATTTCAGGCAGGATCACAAGATCTACAGGTTCTTTAATGTTCTCGATTTTCTCTGAAAAATTAGTGCGGTTTTGTTGCGGGTTTTCCCAAACAAGTGCGGTTTGAATAAGGGCGATATTTAAATTGTCAGACACTATGAACGCTGTAGTTTTTGAGTTGCTTTTTCTAAATCGTCTTTATAATCTTCCAGCATTTTGAGCCATTTGACCTCGTCTTGAGGAGAAAGTTTGCCTCTTTTTTTGAGCTTTTCATACTTCTCCTGATTCTGCTCAAGCTTTTTTGTGGCCTTATTGAATCTGTCTTGCGCTTTTTGCTTGCTTTTTAATTCCTTTGCGGCCTTTTTTAAAGCTTTATCAGATTTTCTAGCAGCCTTTTCAAGTTTTTTCCTGACGTCTTCAGCGTCCTTAGCTTTATTTAATTGATTGTTTAAAGTTTTGAAGATGTGAGCTTCTTCCTCTTTTTCGAGTGTAGCAGTAATATCAACACCGTCCTTGAAAATAGCTTTGTTTCTTACTTCATAAGCTTTTCCATTGCTAATAACTTCTTGGGCATTAACAATTGCTCCTAAGCTTAAAAAAAATAACACGATCCAGATTTTCATAATTTAATAGTTAGGGTTTTTTCTACATCGCACAACGACTTAAAAAGCCAGTAAAATCTTGCGATTTAGAACCGTATAAAAGTAGTGGTTTTTCGGTCAATTTTAGATTTTCAGGCTGTCAATGTTTTTAGACGAAGGCAGCATCGTTTGCTTTGAGAATCGTCTTAATACCATCCTCAGTGAGTTTTCATAATACATTTTACCTACAGCATCTCAAATTTTATTTAAAATATCAGCAGCCTGTTTTAAGGTGTCATCAGTTTTTGCAAAACAAAATCGAAGTACTTTATTATCCAAATTATCTGTATTAAAGACAGAGAGTGGGACGGATGCGATTTTATGATCAATAGTCAATCGTTTTGCAAAGTCAACATCATTTTCTGTGGTGATATCTGAAAAGTCCAAAACCTGAAAATAGGTGCCTTGCGCAGGCGTAAATTTAAAGCGCGAATCTGCAATCAAGCTCAAAAATAAATCGCGCTTGCGCTGGTATAAAGTTGAAAGTTCACGATAGTGGCTGGGTTCCTGTAAATAGTCGGCCAACCCTTTTTGCATAGGATGATTAACGCTAAACACATTAAACTGATGCACTTTTCGGAATTCTTCCATCAAGTCTTTCGGGGCGCAACAATAGCCCACTTTCCACCCTGTAACATGAAACGTTTTTCCAAAGGAAGCCACTATAAAACTTCTCGATTTGAGATCAGGAAACAAACAAGCACTTTGATGTATCTCACCATCAAAAATGATATGCTCGTACACTTCATCACTTAATACCATGATGTCAGTTCCCGCTAACAACTCTTGTAATTTGAGCATATCCTGTTCAGAGAATACCGTGCCACTTGGGTTATGTGGGGTGTTGATAATAACCATCTTGGTTTTGGAAGATAGTTTCCTTTTCACTTCCTTCCAATCCACTTTGTAGTGAGGCGCTTCCAATTGTACAGAAATGACTTTTCCACCATTGAGTGCTATGGCAGGCTCATAACAATCATAAGCAGGTCTGAATATAATAACCTCGTCGTCAGGTTTGATAACAGCAGAAATAATGGTAAAGATGGCTTGTGTAGCGCCAGCAGTCACGGTTATTTCTGAATCGGGATTATAGGACGTAGAGTAAAGTTTCTCAAATTTATTGGCAATGGCAACCCGCAATTCTAGGTTTCCTGCCATGGGTGCGTATTGATTGTAATCAGAGTTCATGGCATTGGTCACCAAATCAATCAACTTTTGATCACTCTTGAAATTCGGAAATCCTTGTGACAGGTTGAGGGCTTGATTCTTTTGGGCCAAGGAGCTCATGACAGTAAAGATGGAAGTGTCCATATAGGGAAGCTTTGAAAGGTGTTGCATTTTCTATTTTGGTTTATGAATGATAATATAAGTAAAAAACTTAGACCATTCCCCAAGTTTTTGTTTGAATTTTTGCCGCTTATTTGAATGACATTTCATAAGTAAATAGTTTAATTTTAGTAGGGCTTGCTTATATTTGACTTCTTTCTAAAACATTGTGAGATATGAAACTGTTTAAATTTTTAGTGCTTTTTATTACCCTTCAAGTTTCTGCCCAACAAGGCGGCATGTGGATTCCGTCCTTGCTTCAGGGGATGAATGAAAATGAAATGCAAAGTCTTGGCAGTAAACTTACGGCTAAGGACATTTATGATGTCAACAATTCGAGTTTAAAGGATGCTATCGGGCATTTTAACGGCGGCTGTACTACAGAAGTTATTTCGCCAAAAGGGTTGATCTTAACCAACCACCATTGCGGATTTGGTCAAATTCAGTCGCATTCTACTTTAGAAAATGATTACTTGAAAAACGGTTTTTGGGCCATGAGCCTTGATGAAGAATTGCCTAATGAAGGTTTGTATGTGGAATTTATCGTCAGGATAGAAGACGTTACCAAACAGGTTTTGGAGGGTGTTACTTCAGATATGACGGACATAGCACAACAATCCAAACGAGGGAGTAACAGTACGGCGATTGAAAAAGCAACGAAGAAAGAAGACTGGCAAGACACAAAAATCAAGGCATTCTACAAGGGCAACCAATATTTTCTTTTCGTTACTGAACGTTATGAAGATATCAGATTGGTAGGTGCGCCACCAACAAGCATAGGGAAATTTGGTAGTGATACTGATAACTGGGTATGGCCACGTCATACTGGCGATTTTTCAATGTTCAGAATTTATGCGGATAAAAATAACCGTCCAGCAGCGTATTCAAAAGATAATATTCCGTTTAAACCAAAACATTTTCTGCCGGTATCTCTAGATGGTATTAGTGAAGATGACTTTACCATGGTTTTTGGTTTTCCGGGCACTACGGACGAATATTTGCCTGCAGTTGCCGTAGCACAAACGGTAGAAAAAATCAACCCAAAAACGATTGCCATAAGAGGAGCCGCTTTAAAAGTGATTGATGCTTATATGAAAACTGATGATCAAATCAGAATTCAATATGCCTCAAAACAAGCACGCATTGCCAACGCATGGAAAAAATGGATTGGTGAGAATTTAGGAATTGAAAAAAGTGGTGCCATCGCCATTAAGAGAGACCAAGAATCTGAATTCACAAAGCAGTTAAAAGCGAAAGGTCTAGAAAACAAATACGGAAAAATTTTACCAGAATTGGAGCGTCTTTACAATGAAATAGAAGCGGTTAACGTAAAGCGTCGTAGTTTTATTGAAGTCTTTTTGAGAACCAATGAGCTTACGCCAATACTTTTCAATCTTTCTCAACTTGAGGGTGCTGCAGCAAATAGCGAAGAAACTTTTGAAAAACAAAGGGATGCCAATGTAGGACGATTGAAAGGCATTTACAAAGACTATAATGCCACCGTAGACAAAGAGGTTTTTGAAGCCGTGATGCCATTGTATACTGATCAGGTAGATGGTTCTATTTATGACAAAACTGCTTTTACAAGTTTGGAAGGCGCTATGAAAATATTGGAAGGCAATTCAAAAGAAGTCATTGAAAAATTAAACAATGATGCAGCCTATCAATACTTAAAACCATTTATAATTGAATTTTATTCTTTTATTGAGCCTCAATTTCAAGAGCTCAATCCGCAAATTAACAGCCTTGAACAACAGTACATGGCTGCTTTAATGGAGGTATTGCCAGAAAGACGTTATTTTCCTGATGCCAACGGCACCTTGCGTGTTACTTATGGTAAGGTAAAAGGCTATAAGCCAAGAGATGCGGTGTATTATGAGCCAATCACTTACTTAGAGGGCGTGATGGAAAAATATGTGCCTGGAGATTATGAGTTTGACGTTCCTGAAAAATTAAAAAAATTATATGCTGAGAAAGATTACGGACAATACGCCAACGCTTCAGGACAATTGCCGGTAAATTTTATCGGGACCAACCATACTACTGGTGGCAACTCCGGAAGTCCTGCAATTGATGCCCACGGAAATTTGGTGGGATTGAATTTTGACCGGGTTTGGGAAGGAACGATGAGTGACATATACTATGATCCTGAAATTAGCAGAAATATTATGGTCGATTTACGCTACGTGCTTTTCATAGTCGATAAATATGCAGGTGCAAAACATTTGATTGATGAGATGAGTTTGGTCCATCCAAAAACCAAGAATAAGAAAAGTAAAAGCAAGAAGCGCGGTTAATTTTGCTCTATTAAAAGAAAACCCTTTCAATTTTTTGGAAGGGTTTTTTTATGAAAATTAGTTTGATCAGGTGTTTTCTCCCGTGGCCATAAACATAAGAATGTCATTAAGGCACCTGTCTAAGTCATTCACAATCTCCTTTGACCAGAACCTGAAAACGGTAAAGCCCATGTCATAAAGCTGCTGATTGACCTGTCTGTCACGTTGCATATTGCGTTCAATTTTAGGGATCCAAAATGCGCGATTGCTTTTGATGCTGTTTTTTCGTTCGTTCCAATTGTAGCCATGCCAAAACTCGCCATCAATAAAAATAGCGAGGTTGTATTTTTTGTATGGAGACGTCCGGTTTTCCAGGTAATTGCTTGCTGTCAATTCTATAGCGTACATTTTTCTGCCACAAGGCTTTCCTAAACAAGAGCTCAGGTTTGGTGTTTTTTCCAGGGATTTTACTCATTATTTTAGAGCGTTTTTTGGTGGTATAGAATCCAGACTCCTCACTAAATCTTGGGACGATTATGTTGGGTTTATCGTAGTTCATGATACTCTCTAAATTAGAGAATATCAAGATTAAAAGGAAGCATTTCCAAAAAAACTTTGGAGTGTTTGTAATTGTTCCTAATGCTTTTATATAATGCAACATTCGCAATAACGATTGCAGCGGCATCCTTTTCTTTTTTTCGAAAAAAAGAAAAGATACAGCGTAAAGCGTGGTGCTTTAGCAATTGCCAAAAAACAAAAAATCCCAAACAGTAACTGCTTGGGATTTATAGTTTGATTCAAAAGATTGCTTCGTTGCGAAAAGCTCCTCGCAATGACGATTCAATTAATAACGATAGTATTCAGGTTTGTAAGGACCGTCAACGGCAACGCCAATATATTCAGCTTGCTCATCACGTAATTCAGTCAGCTCCACCCCAATTTTCTCTAAATGTAATTTGGCTACTTTTTCATCCAAGTGTTTAGGTAACATATACACTTCATTTTGATAAGCGTCTCTGTTGGTCCATAGTTCAATTTGTGCCAAAACTTGATTCGTAAATGAGTTGCTCATTACAAAACTAGGGTGTCCTGTAGCACAACCCAAATTCACCAATCGGCCTTCAGCTAAAATGATGATGTCATTGCCATTCACAGTATATTTATCAACCTGTGGTTTGATTTCCACTTTAGTATCACCAAAGTTTTTGTTCAACCAAGCCATTTCGATTTCGTTATCAAAGTGACCGATGTTACAAACAATAGTTTTGTCCTTCATCATTTCAAAGTGTTTGCCTTGAACGATGTCTTTATTTCCTGTAGTTGTAATTACGATATCAGCAGTGGCGACCACGGTTTCCAATTTCTTAACTTCAAAGCCGTCCATAGCAGCTTGCAATGCACAAATTGGATCAATTTCAGTAACGGTTACAATACTTCCAGCACCTTTAAAGGATGCAGCGGTACCTTTACCAACATCACCATAACCACAAACCACAACACGTCTACCAGCCAACATGATGTCTGTTGCACGACGCACAGCATCTACAGCACTTTCGCGACAGCCGTATTTATTATCAAATTTAGATTTTGTAACAGAGTCATTCACATTGATTGCAGGCATAGACAACGTTCCATTTTTCATACGCTCGTAAAGTCTATGAACACCTGTTGTTGTTTCTTCAGACAAGCCGTTGATACCAGCCATTAATTCTGGATATTTATCAAAAACCATGTTGGTCAAATCACCACCATCATCCAAAATCATGTTTAGTGGTTTTCTGTCTTCACCAAAAAACAAGGTTTGCTCAATACACCATTCAAATTCTTCCTCATTCATCCCTTTCCATGCATACACTGGAATTCCCGCATCTGCAATTGCAGCAGCAGCTTGGTCTTGCGTTGAAAAAATATTACAAGAACTCCAAGTGACTTCAGCACCAAGTGCTTTTAATGTTTCAATCAATACCGCGGTTTGGATGGTCATGTGCAAACAACCAGCAATACGGGCGCCCTTAAGTGGTTGTGAGTTTCCGTATTCTTCACGGAGGCTCATCAATCCTGGCATTTCTGCTTCAGCTAGTTCAATTTCTTTTCTTCCCCAAGCCGCAAGTGACATGTCTTTGACTTTGTAAGGTACGTAAGGCAATGTTTTCGTATTCATCTGTTATTTTTTATTGATTCAATAGACTATCTGCAACTCTGAATTATAATTTTCTAAACACCTGCGGTTGTTTATAGCATACCATAAGTGTATATTTGTTCCTATAATTAATGTTGCGACTGCAAAGATAATTAATAACTTCGAGAAACTTAAATGCCTTTATACAAAACCATTACTCCAAATTCACAAACTACTGTTAAAATCTGGAAGATCACTGAAAGTTACGAAGCGCTAATGCAGCCCATTACTTTGCGGGATGAGAGCATGAAACGCGTGTTGGGTATGAAAAGTGACTTGCACCAACGCGGATTTTTAAGTGTCCGTCATCTGTTGGCTGAATTTGGTTATACCGACGCCGATTTGTTTTATGACTGCAATGGCAAGCCACACCTAAAAGATGGCAAGTATATTTCCATCACCCATTCATTTACCTTTGCTGGAGTTATTGTGAGCGATATCGAAGTTGGGATTGACATTGAGAAACAGCGCGAAAAAATAGGAGTCATTGCCCATAAATTTATAGGCTATGAGTTTGATTATTTAGTGGACACTGCCTGGGATTATATCAATAAACTTACTATTATTTGGTGCATCAAGGAATCTTTATACAAACTGTTCTCAACACCGGGCATGTTGTTTAGGGAGCATTTTTTGGTCATTCCTTTTATGATAACAGATGAAAATACTGTAGCTTGGATTGATTATGAAGACAGAAAATACAGATACAACAGTCATTATTTTGAATTTGAAGGGTTCACCTGTGCCTATGTGATCAGTTAAATGAAGCATATATTTCAAAACATAGAAGCCTCTATTAAACGCGGTGAGAAATTGCTCGCAGTCTTGATTGATCCCGATAAAATGGAACTCGATAGTTTGGCGAATTCTATGGTCAAACTGAATACATCAAGAGCGACGCACGTGTTTGTTGGTGGTAGCACTGTAGACGATTTTAAGACAGATGATTTGATAAAAGCCTTGAAGGGTTTGACCGATCTACCCGTTTTGATTTTCCCTGGAGATGTGTCGCAATTATCATCATATGCTGATGGCTTGCTTTTTTTATCACTTGTATCTGGAAGAAATCCGGAGTACTTAATAGGGAAACAGGTAGAAGCCGTTTCCATTTTAAGGGCTATGGATCTTGAAATTATTCCAACAGGCTATGTATTGATAGAAAACGGCAAGGAAACCGCCGTAGAGCGCGTCACCCAAACACAACCATTAAGCCGAAATAACATTCAGCATATTGTAGATACTGCTAAAGCTTCTGAGCTTTTGGGCATGAGCTGCATTTATTTAGAAGCCGGAAGCGGCGCGATTGAACCGATATCTTCAACCATTATTAAAGCGGTAAAAAAGGAATTACAAATCCCCTTAATTGTTGGCGGCGGAATTTCTTCCAAGCAACAACTCGATAATGCCTATGATGCTGGCGCTGATCTGGTTGTGATTGGAACAGCATTTGAAGTGGATGACGCATTTTTTGATGACATAAAATCCCCAGTTTCCTTTGGACATTTCCCCAAAGGTGAAAAATAAATGGGATAGATAAATACATTTAGAATTAATGTTTAACACATAATAGATGCTTCCCTTTGGGAAGATTGAGATAAGATGAAAATATCAGTAGAACTAACATTAACGCCCTTGCATGATGACTATGAACCCAGCATCATCCATTTGATAAAAAAATTACGTGCTTCAGGGCTTACGGTTTTAGAGAACCCTTTAAGTACTCAGATTTATGGAGATTATGATGAGGTAATGCAGCTCTTGACCACCGAAATTAAGGAAGCGTTCACCCTCATAGAACGTGGGTTGCTGTACATGAAAATCGTCAAATCTGACCGACACGATTATGAGCCACATTTTTGATTTCCTATTCGGGCAATACTCAGGTTACGATACCATTGATATCATTTTAGAAATTGTGGCTGTCATCTTTGGGTTTCTTTCTGTCTGGTACTCAAAGGAAAATAAAATTTGGGTGTTTCCAACCGGTATGATCAGTACAGGAATTTTTGTGTATCTCCTACTAAAATGGGAACTATTGGGAGATATGATGATCAATGCCTATTATTTTATAATGAGTATTTATGGATGGTATATTTGGACTAGAAAAGTAGATGCGACACATGTCACACCAATTTCAAGAACAACCGCTTGGGAACATAAAATGAGTGCCATTATTTTTATAGCCACCCTTGGTTTTGTATTTGCCGTATATCAAACCTTTGACAAATGGACAAGTTGGGTAGCTTACGTAGATACGGTCACTACCGCCATATTTTTTGTGGGCATGTGGCTTATGGCAAGGCGTAAGGTTGAAAATTGGATTTATTGGATTGTTGGAGACCTTATTTCCATTCCCCTTTATTTTTACAAAGGATTTACATTTACGAGCATACAATATTTCGGATTTACATTTATAGCGATTTATGGATATTTAGCATGGAAAAAAAGCTTAAACAACACCCTTCAAACTGCATAAAAGTAGTCTTGTTTGGTCCTGAATCTACCGGAAAAAGCACACTGGCCGCGCAGTTGGCTGAATATTATGATACCGTTTTCGTGCCTGAATACTCTCGGATATATGCTGAATCTCAATTGTTGAGCAATAAATTATTAACCAAAAATGATGTATTGCCAATTGCTGAAGGACAAATGCGATTGGAAAATGAGCAGGCAACAAAAGCAAATAAAGTCCTCATTTGCGACACAGATTTGTTGGAAACCAAAGTCTATTCCGAAGCCTACTACAACGGCGTTTGCGATCCTCTTTTGGAAAAATATGCATTAGAGAACAGCTACGCTCTCTATTTTTTGACTTATATTGATATGCCCTGGGTGGCTGATAATTTAAGGGATAAACCAGATGAACGCATAGCTATGTTTGAAGCTTTTGAAAATGCTCTAAAAATAAATAATAAACCCTATGTTTTGTTAAAAGGATCTATGAAGGAACGCTTTAAAATGGCCATAGATCATATTGATAAACTTTTGAAAATAAAAGCATGAAATTTACAGAAAAAGATATCGAACAAATTGAAAATAAAAGCCTCACTCTGGCAAAGGTGCAGTCTCAACTGCGGATATTTGAATCGGGTTTACCGTTTGTGAATCTCAATTCTGCCGCCACCATTGGTCATGGTGTGGCACGTTGTTCAGACAGTAAAAAAATGCAGTATATTGATTATTTTGATGCCAAGCGAAATGGGGTTTCCATAGCAAAATTTGTTCCTGCTTCTGGTGCAGCCACACGCATGTTCAAATCACTGTTTAGGTTTATTGAGGAGTATATGCCCGAAGAGGAAACCATAAATTCTTTCATCAATAGATATAAAGATGCCGACCTATCCTTGTTTTTTGTGGGCATTGAAAAATTTCCTTTTTATCAAAGAGTTCTTTTGCAACTAAAAGAGTTTCATCCAGAGTATGCAGCCTTGTCTAACGATAAACAAAAATTACTCTTTGCCAAAACGATGTTAGATGAGGATAAAATGAATTACGGATTTTATCCCAAGGGATTATTGCCATTTCATAAGTACAAAAATCACTTATCTACTGCTTTTGAAGAACATCTATTTGAAGCGGCGCTGTATGCATCTACTAAAAACATTGCGTTGTTACATTTTACCATTTCTGAGCGCTATAAAGATGTTTTCGATGAAGAGTTCAAAAGAATCCAAAATATTGTAGAACACAAAACGAACACCAAATTTGAGATATCTTTCTCTTATCAGAAGGAATCGACAGATACTATTGCTGTCTCTCCAACAAATGAACCGTTTAGGGAAGATAATGGGGAATTGACGTTTAGACCATCAGGGCATGGTGCACTTTTAGAAAATTTAAACCAGTTGAATGCAGATGTCATCTTTATAAAAAACATCGACAATGTGGTGGTTTACAAATATGAAAAGGAGGTTGCTGAATACAAAAAAATGCTTGCTGGTATGATGCTTGAAATTCAGGATCAGGTGTTTGAGTATTTGAACCTATTAGAAAATAAAGTAGTGTCAGAAGAAGATATTCAAACTATCGCCGAGTTTTTAGTAGATAAACTTCATGTTGTCATCAGTAACGAATTTGAAAAATATTCCACAAAATACCAAATTGACTATCTGTTTGATAAATTAAACCGACCGATCCGCATTTGTGGGATGGTAAAAAATGAAGGCGAACCAGGAGGGGGACCGTTTTGGGTGAAGGGAGAAAATGGCGAAATTTCCCTTCAAATTATAGAGTCTGCTCAAATCGATTTAGAAAGCAAATCACAAAAGGAAATTCTGAAAAACGCCACCCACTTCAATCCTGTTGATTTGATATGTGGTATCAAGAATTTTAAGGGAGAAGTTTTTGATCTGCAAAAGTTTGTAAATCATAAAACCGCCTTTATCACTATGAAAACCAAGTCGGGAAAAGATTTGAAAGCATTAGAGCTTCCAGGGTTATGGAACGGGAGTATGGCAGGTTGGAACACGATTTTTGTTGAGGTGCCGCTCGTTACGTTCAATCCGGTAAAAACGGTAACGGACTTGTTGAAGCCCACGCATCAGATTAAATAGTCGGCAGTCAGCAGTTGGTAGTTATCGGATAATGGTACGACTTAAGCAAAATATTTAGAAATCTGTGCCAAATGCCGAAAGCTTCCTTTTCTAAGGGAATTCTTGTATAAAATAGGTCTATGAATAAAGACATTTTACAATCTGAATTACAATTTAAGGCCGTTAGAAGCTCTGGTGCTGGGGGCCAGAATGTCAATAAGGTAGCTTCAAAAGTGGAACTTATTTTTGATTTGGAGAACTCGTTAGGTTTGACTGATGATGAAAAAGCATTGTTGAAACAAACTGTTGGAAACCGACTCACAAAAGAGCATGTTCTTTTGTTGCAATGCGAAGAAAGCAGAAGCCAACATAAAAATAAGACCTTGGTGATTCAACGTTTTTTTGATCTCCTTAAACAAGGCCTGATTATTCCGAAAAAGCGCATCCCTACCAAAACGCCTAGGGGAGTCGTCAAAAAACGATCAAAAGCGAAACGGAAAATTTCTGATAAGAAGTCCAATAGAAAGCCGCCTGAGATGGATTGAATTCAGTCTTCAGTCCTCAGTCTTCAGTCTTCAGTGGGCAGGCTTCAGCTAGCTGTCAAAATTCTAAAATCAATATGATGGATTTTTCCATTCAAAGTTTGCATCTGGGCCTCAAAGTTGTTTAAATACTTTTGAGCTCTATTTACACCGCTTATCCTTGGTGAAAAAAAAACTTCAGTTTTCATAAGGCCTTCAAAATTGGAGACCTATAGTATGAGCGTTTGCTTTGCGCCTCTGCGTCTCTGCGAGAGAATTCACAAAGCCCTCCCGAGAGCAATTTTCAACTCCAATAACTTAGATTAAAAAATTATTCATTCTTGCTTTTTAATTCTTAATTGATTCCTATCTTTGCAGCGTTCTCAAAAAAGGGGTGCCTATTAACGGCTGAGATCATACCCAATGAACCTAGAACAGGTAATGCTGTTTAGGGAAACCTGCCTACCGTCAGGCAGGGGCGATAATCGCCAAATTAGTCTTACTCGCGCTTGACTTCCTTTGTACGGAAGCACTTGATGAAACTAAAAACAAACAAATTACTAACAAGAATAATGACCTCTTTTTATTCGATTATAACCTAATCGTATGAAAAATTTATTCAATTCTCAAAAAGTCCTATTCAGGCAAAAATTTCAATTTCCATTTTTTCTTTTACTTTTTTCAGCAATCACTTTTTCAAGTTTTGCACAACAAACTTTTACCGTTTCTGGTACTGTTTCCATTGATGACAATGAACCCGTTCCGGGCGTCAGCGTTCTTTTAAAAGGGACAAGAACTGGCACCCAAACGGATTTGAATGGGAAGTATCAATTGTCACTTCCTGAAGGGCAATACACTTTAGTGTATAGTTATTTGACAAAACCTGTAGAACGATCCTTCGATCTCAACAGCGATCTGGTTTTGAATGTTCAGTTTGATGAAAATCCACAACTTTTGGATGAAGTTCTCGTCAATGCTGTCCGTGTCGATGCCACCTCCCCCATCACCCATTCCAACGTGACAAAAGAACAACTTGCCAAGCGCAATTTAGGTCAGGACATCCCGGTTTTATTGGGTTATTTGCCATCAGTGGTCTCCACTACTGATGCTGGTGCTGGCGTTGGGTACACCTACATTAGGGTAAGAGGGATCAACGCACAATCTACCAATGTGACCATTAACGGAATTCCTTACAATGATGCGGAGTCTCTCGGCACGTTTTGGGTCAATTTGAGTGATTTTGCATCTTCTGTAGAAAGTCTGCAACTGCAGCGTGGTGTTGGGACTTCTGCTAATGGTTCGGGAGCTTTTGGAGCGAGTATCAATGTGCTTACAGATGCCATTTCAGAAGAAGCGAATGGAGAAATTTCCAACAGTTTTGGAAGTTTTAATACCAGAAAGCATACTGTAAAATTCAGCACTGGTAAATTGAATGATCATTTTGAAGTGGCGGGTCGTCTTTCAAATATAAAATCGGATGGGTATGTGGATCGTGCGTCGTCTGATTTGAAATCGTATTTTTTGCAAGCATCTTATGTGGATGATAACACTTTGATAAAGGCCATCACCTTTGGAGGACAGGAGGTCACTTACCAGTCATGGAATGGCCTAGAAGATAAAGATCTTTTGGAAAACGACCGGACTTTCAACACCGCAGGAATGTACACGGATGAAAATGGGGTGACCCAATTTTACGATAAAGAAGTGGACAACTACCGTCAAGATCATTATCAGTTGCATTGGAATGAGCGCTTTTCCAATCAATGGTCCACTAATATCGGATTAAACTATACTAAAGGGAGTGGTTATTTTGAACAGTATAAGGAAGATCAGGATTTTGCTGATTATGATTTGGAAGAACTGGCCATTGGTAGTGAAACCATTACTACTACTGACTTGATTAGACGGAGATGGCTTGATAATAATTTTTACGTTGTCAACGCCAATGCCAACTATAAAGATGACTTGATCGACATGACTTTTGGTGGCTCTTACAGTAATTATGATGGCGATCATTTTGGTGAAATTATCTGGGCGCAATTCCCGAGTAATAGCAACATCAGAGAACATTATTATGAAGGAAATGGAGTAAAGAATGATTTAAGTATGTTCTCCAAAGCGACCTTTAGATTGAATGGCGAAGTAAGTCTTTATGGCGATTTGCAATTGCGTTTGGTAGATTATAAAACTACAGGACTAACGTCTGATAGAGCGCCTTTTAATGTCGATGAGCAATACACATTCTTTAATCCAAAAGCTGGAATTACCTATAAAATGAACGAGGCCAACAACTTTTATTTTTCTTATGCCAGAGCAAACAGAGAGCCAAACAGAGATGATTTTGAAAATAATGAAACTGTAAAACCCGAGCAGCTCAATGATTTTGAATTGGGTTGGAGACATACGGATGAGTCTTTCAAATTCAACGTTAACGCTTATTACATGTTGTATAACGAACAATTGGTGCTGACGGGCAACATTGATAACGTGGGTAATCCTATCCGCACCAATAGCGGAGGTAGTTACCGGTTAGGTTTGGAAATCGAGGCAGCCATTAAACTGAGCAATCAATTTTCAATACAACCAAACTTGACGTTAAGTTCCAATAAGAACGATGTAACGGTCGCCTCTATTGATGGTGAACTGTTGGATTTAGGCAGAACAAACATTTCATTTTCCCCAGAAGTTGTGGCTGCAAATGCTTTAGTTTTTCAGCCAAATGAAAACTTGCAAATGTCTTTGTTGAGCAAGTATGTGGGCGATCAGTATATGGGTAATACAGATTCTGAAGCGTCTAAATTGAAGAGTTATTTTGTGAGTGATTTTAACATCACTTATGAAATTCCAATGAACACTGTTTTTAAGAGCATCGTCTTATCCGGATTGGTAAATAATATTTTTAATAAAAAATATGTTTCCAACGGTTATTATTATACGTATGATGATGATTTTTCGGTTCCTGGAGAAGTGACGACAATTGAAGGTACAGGCTATTATCCGCAGGCAACAACGAATTTTTTAATTGGAGCTACTTTAAAATTTTAATTGGTTATAGTCAGAGAGTTTCCAGACATGGTAACACGATATTCCTTAAGTCCGCAAGGTAATTGTGTCCCAATAGAACCTCCAGTAAATAAACTATAAGTATTGGCGTCATTGCACCCACAAACCGCATTGGCGCCAGTAATTGTAAGTAAGGAGCATGGGCTTTGTTCATGGTTGGGGTCAGCAGCATCCCAAGCGCGGTAACTGCCACCAACATTTGTAACTATAACCCCTTTATTGCCCTGGTTGGCCAAATAGACTGAATTACTGGTAAATTTCAATTGGCTATATTGTGGTAAATTCAAATTGACCGATGCATTTACAGCAGCATTGACTAAAAATTTACAATTCTCATCACTAGTGTTTCTGCTACAGGCTGTTAGGAAAATAAAAGTTATAAATAAAAAAAAGTGTTTCATCAGTTATAAAATTGTGACGCAATTTACAACAATCTCAAAGTTGAAGTAAATAATTTTGTTATATTTGTTTGTTATCTCGTGCGAGCGGGATTTTTTTTATGCTGTTTCCCACAATGGGGTTTCAGCATATTTTATATAGAGTAAAACGAAGGAATTATGAGTAAAGTATCTTATTATACGCCAGAAGGTTTAAAGAAATTGAGAGAAGAGCTAAGTCAATTAAAAGACGTGGAGCGCCCAAAAGCGTCACAAGCTATTGGTGAGGCACGAGATAAGGGCGATTTGAGTGAAAATGCCGAATATGATGCTGCCAAAGAGGCTCAGGGCATGCTGGAAATGAAAATATCAAAACTTGAGGAAAGATTGTCAAATGCGCGTTTAATTGACGAGTCGCAATTGGACAGTACTAAAGCCTTGGTGCTCTCTAAAGTGAAAATCAAAAACCAATCCAATGGGATGGAAATGACCTATACTCTGGTTGCTGATGGTGAAGCAGATTTGGCCTCTGGTAAAATTTCAGTGAATTCTCCTATCGGGAAAGGTCTTTTGGGCAAATCAGTAGGTGAGGTTGCCGATATTCAGGTGCCAAATGGCATTATTAAATTTGACGTCCTCGAAATTTCAAGATAAGTTTTATGTCTGCACAGATAGATATATTTTGAAATAGTTGTAAACTACATTTAAAAACATAACATTCCTGTTCAGATCCATTCTAACAGGAATTTTCTTTTTATATTTAATAACGAATAACGAATAACGGATAACGGATAACGGATAACGGATAACGGATAACGGATAACGGATAACGGATAACGGATAACGGATAACGGATAACGGATAACGGATAACGGATAACGGATAACGGATAACGGATAACGGATAACGGATAACGGATAACGGATAACGGATAACGGATAACGAATAACGAATAGCGAATAACGAATAACGAATAACGAACAACGATTAACGAACAATGAATAACGAGTAAGGAATAAGGAACAACGAATAACGAACAACGAACAACAAATAACGAATGGCTTCTATATTTACAAAAATAGTCAATGGTGAAATTCCATCTTATAAAGTCGCTGAAACAAAGGATTTTTTGGCGTTTTTAGATGTGAATCCCAATACGCAAGGACACACACTCTGCATTCCTAAGATTGAAGTAGACCAACTTTTTGATTTGGATCAGCCCACGTATCTTGGATTAATGGAGTTTTCAAGAAGCGTTGCCATCGCCCTTAAAAAAGCAGTGCCTTGTAAACGTGTAGGAATGTCAGTTATTGGTTTGGAAGTGCCTCACGTACACGTGCATTTGATTCCGCTGCATACTATGGAAGATGCGCGTTTTACAAGTAAAGTAAAATTGAAAAAGGAGGAATTTGAAGCGCTAGCTAAAAAAATATCTGACCGATTATAACTTCAAATTTTTAAAAATTCCCAAAAAGAAAAGCGTTACGACAATTAGTAGCACTGCCAGTAACAGAATTGAAATCCAAGACGCAGTTTTTAATTTAAAGGATGTTGGTTTTGGTGTAGAAGCCCGTTGTTGGTATTCAAAAACTTTTTCAATATCATCCGTCCACCGTGCCGGGAAAATCGAGGTTTCACAAACATTGCAAAATAAGGCGTGAGCGGTTTCTGAGGAAATGGCTCTGTAAAAAGAATTTTCAACAAAGCGTTGTTTAAAGGTCAATTGCAATCCATCTCTAGAGTAACATTCGGGACAATTGTTGTTCAATTCGACCTCCCTTAACGTGAAAAACTTATCTTCCATGGGTCAAATTTACGGAATTAATTTTAATGAAATTTGCATGGTTGTCCCTTTGCCAATTTCTGAGTGTAGCACCTTTATTTTACCATCGTGATAATCTTCCACAATCCGTTTGGCAAGAGAAAGCCCTAAACCCCAACCTCGCTTTTTAGTGGTAAAACCAGGTTCAAATATTTTACTGAACAGACTTTTTGGGAGTCCTTTTCCATAATCAGTAACCGTGATTTTAACCTGTTTGTCGCTTTTAACGATGGTCAATCTTAAGCTGCCCTTTCCTTTCATGGCGTCAATAGCATTCTTTACTAAGTTTTCAATCGTCCAGCTGTATAGCTGCTGATTTAGTGACACATAAATGGGATGCTCTGGCGCATCAATTTCAAAATTGATCAAATTACTGGAGCGTGCTTTTAGATACTCGTAAGACTCTACAGTTTCTTTAACAATATCCACTTTTTTTAGGGTAGGGACGGAGCCTATTTTGCTGAAGCGCTCTGTGATGGTTTGTAAACGCGTGATGTCTTTTTCAATTTCTAACAGATACGAAGGATTGACATCTTCTGACCTCAAAATTTCAGTCCAACCTACCAATGAAGATAAAGGTGTGCCAATTTGATGGGCCGTTTCCTTGGCCATTCCCGTCCAAAGCTTATTTTGTGCTGCAATTTTTGAGCTGCGATAGAAAAAATAGACCACTGCCGCAAAAAGTACAATAATCAACAATAATGCTAACGGATAATATTTCAGTTTGTTTAAAAGTGGCGAGTTTCCATAGTAAATAATGCTTTTTATTTGGTCTTTGTATCTGACTTCTATAGGTTCGTTTTCATTGCTATACTGCTCTATTAATTTGTTTATGTACGCAGTATCCTTGGCTTTTTCTTCATCAATATTGTTCGAGTTAATGGTTCCGTCATCATTTACCCTAATCATGGGAGTGGTCGTGTTGCTTGAAAGTACCTCTGGTATAAGTTCGCCTAGGTCTGATTCTAAATCTATATTCTTATTGAGTTCTTTTTGTGCAAGCGACCAATTTTGCATTTTGATGCGCTCTTCGGCCTTAAAATTCTGGAAAAAAATATAGGTGTTCCATAAAATTAAAGAGATGATGATAAAAGACGAAGCAATAATGATCCACCGTAAAATGTTTCGGTTCATAGTGTAAGACATCAATACATTTGTAATTTTAAATATACCTAAAGAAATCAGCAAATTGAAAATCTTTTAAGCTATAATTTTCAAGGCTTACTTATGTAATGCAATAATGTTGATATTATTGTTTGATTCTTGTTCTAAATCATTTTTATAGGTTTGACAATATGGTTACATTTGCATCTCATAATATATTTTAGATGCTAACATTTGATCCTAAAGACCTCTCTACAGGCAAATTACATGGTTATTTGCTAAGTGCCGTGGCACCGCGCCCAATCGCGTTTGCAAGTACCGTGGATGTGGATGGGAATCCAAATTTATCGCCTTTTAGTTTCTTTAATGTGTTTAGCGCCAATCCGCCAATACTTATTTTTTCGCCAGCAAGACGGGTTAGGGACAACAGCGTGAAACATACCTTGGAAAATGTGGAAGCTACGAGAGAAGTTGTCATAAATGTTGTCAATTATGATTTGGTACACCAAGCCTCGTTGAGCAGTACGGAATACGAAAAGGGCGTCAACGAATTTGACAAAGCTGGCTTGACCATGTTGCAATCAGATCTTGTAAAACCATTCAGGGTGGCAGAATCACCTATCCAAATGGAGTGTAAAGTCAACGAAATTATTAAATTGGGCACCGAAGGCGGTGCAGGTAACTTGGTTATTTGTGAAGTGGTAAAAATTCATATTGCTGAGGAAGTTTTGGATGAGCATCAAATGATCGTTCAAGAAAAACTGGACTTGGTGGCAAGAGCTGGTGGTAATTATTACAACCGTGCTAAAAACGGTTTTTTTGAGATTCCAAAGCCATTACAAACGCTTGGTATTGGTATTGATGCCATGCCAGAAGAGATTAAAAACAGTATGATTTTTACGGGTAATGATTTGGGGATGTTAGGCAATGTGGAAGCCTTGCCGACAGATGAAGCTATTGCAGACTTTGTAAAAAATGTTGGGGAACGTCATGCCGATATTAAAGAAATGAGCCATAGAGAAAAACATAAAATGGCACAGAATTACCTAAGTTATGGGGATGTTGAAAGTGCCTGGAAATTGCTGCTTTCATAAGCGAATCAAGATGATATCCCACATATTTAAAATAAATAATAGAGAATAGTAATAAAGAATAATAAATAACAGTCAAATGGAAGTACAAGGAAAAATCAAAATGATAGGAGACACCCAAACTTTTGGAAGCAATGGGTTCAGAAAAAGAGAAGTGGTAGTGACTACAGAAGAACAATATCCTCAGCACATAATGGTAGAGTTCGTACAAGATAAGACAGATTTGTTAAACAGCTATCAAGTAGGTCAAAATGTTAAAGTGAGCATCAATTTGAGAGGAAGAGAATGGGTAAATCCACAAGGCGAAACTAAATACTTCAACTCTATCCAAGGATGGCGTGTTGAAAGTTTACAAGAAGGTGCCTCTGGCAGCATGCCTCCCGTGGCGCCTACTGAAGCGTTCCAACCAGCAAATGATTTAAATGAGGAAGATCACGACGATCTCCCTTTCTAATTTATTTTTTTGTTTTCGTCTCTCGATTATCGCCTAAGATAAACTCTGACGGGAACCTTATAAAAAACCTCAATGTTTCGAGC
>NZ_LZRN01000041.1 GCF_001678675.1 Gelidibacter algens | reverse complement strand
TTTTTTATGTTTCATATAACACTTACTTAATACCTTGCGGATTTTCCTTTGGAGTCAGAGTCTTTAATAAACTGTCTGATATCATCAGTAGCCAACTTTAAATCCTCTTTTCTCAAATACATCATGTGGCCACTTCTATAGCCTTTAAACTTAACGCGATCTTTCATCCTTCCGCTAGGATCCATTTGTCCTACTGTATATTTGGCAGCAAAGTAAGTGGTTGCGCCATCATAATAACCAGATTGGACGAGGACTTTTAAATATGGGTTTTGAGCCATGGCTTGACGTAAACCATCACGTGTATTATCATTTTGTCTGTCCCATGGGTGCACATCACCAAACATATTATATTTGATATCTGTTTTAAAATTCAGCTCTTCTCTAATATAATAATTGATTGCAGGCGTAAAGGAGTGCAACCAAGAGGTGAGTTCCGCATTATAATCTGGAGAATCTCCTGCAGCCATTTTATCGATACCCAAATAGCGTGAATCTAATCTGCCAATCGTAAACCCTTTATCACGCAACAATTCTTTCCAGAAGAAATTGGTGGGAACATTCAAATTGTGATCAATAATCGAGGTTTTGTTCAACCCCGAATATAAACTCATTTTTTCGGCTACTTCGATTCTTTCTTCATCAGAAATAAAGCCACCTTTTGCTATAGCAGGCATGAGGTTATTGATAGTGTAGGCTTCAACTTCTGGCAAGATTTCCAGTAAATCTTTTTGTTGCAAAGAAGGAGAAAGCGCTTTTTGATACTAAGCTGCTGCTGTAAAATACGGTAAATTTAAGGCAGAGTAAATAGGTTGATCTGTAGCATATATTTTATAATCTGCGGGCGAGACTAAAATAACCCCGTTCAAATACATCCATTGGCTGTTTTGCAATTCTCGAGACAAGCCCATAACCCTTGGACCTCCATAACTCTCACCGATCAAATATTTAGGAGATTCCCAACGGTTTTTTCGTGTTACAAAAGTATTCATCCATTCGGCTAGATATTTAATATCGGCGTTGATCCCAAAAAACGATTTTCGGTCCGGAAGTTTTCCCTCTTTATCTTCCACCATTCTGGAATAGCCTGTATTGACGGGATCGATAAAAACAATATCGGCAACATCCAAAATAGAATGCGGATTGTCCTTAACGCCGTAGGGTTGTACAGGGTAACCTTCGTCGTCCATATTCAAAATCACAGGTCCGGTGTAGGCAATGTGCATCCACGCAGAGGCAGAACCTGGTCCGCCATTAAATGAAAAAATGATGGGACGCTTTTCCTTGTCGCTATTGCTTTTTTTGTAATAGGTGTAAAACAAGGTTGCGGTGGGTTCTCCTTTTTCGTTCCATACAGGTTGTGTACCAGCTGTAGCTTGGTACGAAAGGTTTTGACCGTTTATTACTATGGAATGATTGGTGACAACCATTGTGTCTAAAGGAATTTTTTGCACCTGCGAAAAAAGCAGGCCTGTAGAAATAGTGGCAAGGAATAAAACGAAGTTTTTCATGTAGTCAGAATTTTAACCTTTAAAGATAAAATGTTTTAGGGGATGCCGTTTTTAAAATATGTTAAAAATGCCGAAAACCCAACATCTAAAAACAAGATCCTATCTCAAATATCCAATTCTCAAGGATTTGTTTTAGTTTTGAGACTCCTTCATTTTTATTTGGCAATGGTAAAGGTAAAGACGCTTCCTTTGCCCAATTCTGATTGGACATGGATAGTGCCATCTAATTTATTGACAAGATTCTTAATGGTGCTCAAACCAATACCTGTACTCGGTTTTCTATGAGTATTGGGGAGGCTCGTAAATAATTGGAAAATCATATCCTGTTTACCATCTTCAATGCCAATGCCATTGTCACTTACCGAAAATTCATGATATTTAGGGGTTGAAGCATAGGTTATTTTTAATATCCGTTTTTCTTCATCATTGTATTTCAGTGCATTATCCACCAGATTAATGAGAATTTGTGTCAAAGCTGATTTGTTGATGTTCTTAACCTCATCAGGGCCCGTATATTTAAGGAGATCATTTTTAGCTAACAGCAATTGCTTGATGTCTTCACACAACTCTGGAAGCTGCACGTCTTCCTTCTCAGCCTTCAGAAGTTCGTCCGCTTTATAATGTAACAAAATACCATCGATATAGTCTTTCAGGATTAGTGCAGAATCTTCTATAAAATGAAGGTATTCTAGAGAGGTGTTTGAAATTTTTTCAGTGAGTTCCGCTTTCAAAAGTTGGGTCAGTGACATGATATTGGCCAACGGCGATTTCAAATCATGTGACACGTGGCTTGCAAATTTTTTGAGCTCTAAATTATGTTGGAGAAGTTGTTTTTTAGCAGCTTCAAGTTTTAGATTCTGTCGTCTTAATTCCATTGAATTGACTACTTGCTTTCCTAAAATAAGGAGTGCGTCTGTTTGTGAAGCGCTTAAGATTCTGGGTTGATCATCAAAAACGCATAAAGTACCCAATGCGAAGCCCTCCGGATTAATTAAAGGTACACCAGCATAAAAAACCGCACCAGCATCAGCAATAAGAGGATTGTCGATAAAACGTTCATCCATTCTGGCATCTTTGATTATGTAAATTGGATCATCGCTTAAAATGGCATGTCCGCAAAAAGAGATGTCTCTTGGTGATTCTTGAAAAGGCACTCCATGATGCGATTTGAAGAAATTACGCTCGCCATCAACCATAGTAATCAATGACACAGGAACCTCGCAAATGGTAGCTACAAGTTTGGTTATGTTGTCATAATCTTCTTCAGGGAAGGTGTCGAGCAAACCATATTCTTTAAGCACTTCTGAGCGTATGCGCTCATTGGTGGGCAATCTGGGACTGTGCATAATGTTCTATTTATTTATTAATATACTGAAAAATTGGCATCGCAGTTTTATGATTTTGAAAAGTCTTCAAAAACACCCAAACCAAATAAAGCGAAATCATATTTTACAGGATCATTTTTATCTAATTTTCTTAAGGCATTGTCCAATTCAATCACCGCTTTGCCATCATTTTGAGTTCGTTTCAATAACCCTAAAGACCGTGCCACATTTCCTGAATGGACATCTAGCGGGCACGATAATTGGGCAGGGGATAGGGTTTTCCAAATCCCGAAATCAACGCCATTAGTGTCATCTCTAACCATCCAACGTAAAAACATATTGATGCGTTTGGCTGCTGAATTTTTTAAAGGATCACTCACATGTTTTTGGGTTCTGGATAAATGTTCAATTTCAAAGAATTGTTTTTTAAACTGATGAATGGCACTTTGGGTTGAAAATGCTTCTGAATGTTTAGAAAAAACAGCTTCCAATCCGCCGTGTTGGCTATAGATGTGCTTGAGACTTTTAATGAAATGTATAAAATCATCATCATTAAAGGTTCTATGGACAAAGCCTCTTAGCTTCTCTAAATCATTAGTGTCATGATTCATTACAAAATCAAAAGGAGCCTGATCTAAAAGTGTCATCATCTTTTTTGCGTTTGTGATGATGCTTTTTCGATTGCCCCAAGAGATGGTTGCGGTCAAAAAACCAGCAATTTCAATATCCTCCTTTTCTGAGAATTCATGCGGCACTTGGATAGGGTCACTTTCAATAAAACGCGGATGGTTATAAGCTGTCACTTTAAGATCTAAAAATTCTTTGAGTTCTTGTTTTTTCAAAAGGTTTTGAAATTTATCTTTTCTGTAAAATGCAATACTATTAGCAATTTCCTTGCCATACCACTAACTATGACAAATCTAATATTTTACTAGGGCATATTTCATTTTAACGCAATCAATGTAATTTTAAACTCATAACAGTTTTATGTTTTTTGAGTGCTTGAAATTAGTTAAATTAGAGCAAATCATAAAAATCAGATGCTCATGAAATCTCTTATAAAATTTGGATTTAAATCGGCCGTTGCGCTGTTTGCCATTGGTATTGGTACCAAACTGGGCAAAGATGCAATACATGATTTAAAACAATTTCAAGATAACCGTAAACAAACAAACAATGGAAAATACTAATGATATCGTAGATTCAACATTAAATGTTGTAAACAGTTCAATAACCAATTTTGATAATGTTTTAGGCCACGTGCCGCTTTATAAAAGTGGGCACCAAGTGGGTGGTGCCATAAGCAAACTGATTGATCGTATTGTGGATACGATTCCAGATTTCAAATAATCAACTCAAACTATTTTTCCATCCACCATTACCAATTTCCGGTCTGCCATATCAGCCAATTCTTCGTTATGGGTCACTATAACAAAGGTTTGCCCAAATTGGTCACGAAGTTTAAAAAATAAATTGTGAAGGTTTTCAGCGCTTTCACTATCTAAATTTCCAGAAGGTTCATCGGCAAAAATCAGTTCAGGATTATTGATCAGAGCTCTGGCAACCGCTACTCGCTGTTGTTCGCCCCCTGACAATTCTCCAGGTTTGTGATCGTATCTGTGACTCAATCCTAAAAAATCCAATAATTCTTTCGCGCGCTTTTCAGCATCTTCTTTCGAGGTTCTTTTGATAAAGGCAGGTAGGCATACGTTTTCCAATGCAGTAAATTCAGGCAATAATTGGTGGAACTGAAATATGAAGCCAATATGCTCATTTCTAAACTTAGCCAAATTTTTATCCGATAGGGCCATAATATCTACATCATTGATGTACAAGGTGCTCTGATCTTTGGAGGATGCTCTGTCTAAAGTACCCAAAATATGTAAAAGCGTCGTTTTTCCTGCACCAGAAGCGCCTACAATAGATACGATTTCTCCCTTTTGGATATTGAGATCAACACCTTTCAAAACATGCAGATCAGTGTAATATTTATGGATATTGGTGGCTTTTATCATAGACTAAAAAATGAAGGACAAGTTAGCATTTTGTTTGCTGTTGTACAATTATGAATTGGTATTCTTATGGAACAGGGCTTTGATGTTGCTATAATCAATAAAGTACTGCATTTTTAGAGAAAACGTGTGCTGAATGGATTGTTCAAAAAGCGTCTGTAAATTTTGGCTGTAACTAATTCCAGAAGCATCGTCAGTATTGAACAATTGATTTCTATACAAGACCGTTAAAAAACTACCCGGCGCAAATTGCCATGAATAACTCAAATCCAAATTCCACGTGCTAAAATTGATATCAGGATTGTAACTCAACGCATCTGCAGTGTACCCCGTATCTTTGGTCAGCCTACCGTTAGTTTGTAAGGTATATAATTTATTTTCATAAGCTACCGTGGACCAATAATTTCTAAAGGCCAATCCGAGTCCGTTATTAGCGTCAAAATTATAGGTGGCCCTAAGGCTGTTTTCCATCGTGCGCTGATCACGTTGGCCAAAAATAATTTCATTTCCTCGCTTGGTGACATAGCCTCTATCATTTATGCTCATATTATAATCCAATTCATACACCATTAAAAAGCGTTCACTAAATTTCACTCTTGGTTCAAATCCAAACCAATACTCAGTAGTTTCTCTGCCATCTTCAAAAAAGAGGACCCCACCAATATCAGCATCAAAAGCAAATGTGTTATTATAGTTACTTGAAAAGTAGAGTCGTGAGTTGATACGGTTTTCGTAGATAAAATAGCGTCCTTCTTCTCTAGCCTCAAAATAATCAAACTGCTTGCCCGGCTCTACATTGAAGTTGGCTCCAAAATTATGTAAGGATTTTGTTCGCGCATTAAAACTGGCTCCAAAATTAGTACCAGTATAAACTCCGGGGTTTGCCAAACGTTTGAGGTTGATATAGGAGCTTAGGTTATAATTGTTCAGATTTTTGGAAGGTTCAAACGTTCGGTAAGAAAAATCGACGCCAAAATTGTTGAAGTTATTTCTATTGATAAACCCCAGATCATTGATGTCATAATTGGTGTCGGCATAACTATGGTCAATACTGTACCTGTAATTTCCTGCCGTTTTTCTTGCGATAAAGAAGGAGCTCAATCCTGTCTGTGTCCCGGTATCGCGGTTAACAGAGCTCATTTTTAAATTGCCTTCCAGGTTATAGGTGTTTGTTTTGTTGTTGATATCAAAAAGAAGTCCGGTCACATTCGCATCTCTAAAATGACCGTTTCTTGAAACGTTGGTATTGATAAGACTTACAGATGAATTCCGATTGAACTGTTGGTCAAAGACCATGATGCTATAGTTTGCCAAAGGCTCCACAACCTGAGTTCTTGTTTCTCCTGTCAGGGTGTCTCTGATGACTGCATTGGTCTTTTCAGTGATGGCATTAAACACACCAATACCGAGTCCGTTTTTAGTTCTTCCAGATACCTTAATGGCATTTAATACCTTTACAGAATTGGGAAACTCTATAAGGGTCTCATTATTATTGAGTGTGGTACGTCCGGAGGGACGACTTCCAACGCGCCTTGAAAAAAAGAGATTGCCTTTGCTGAACAAATCAATGCCTTCGGTGAAAAACTGGCGCTGTTCTGAATAGGTTTGTTCAAATGGTCCAAGATTAAGTATAAGATTATCAAAACCCGCCTGACTGAAATCGGGAATCAATGTGGCATCTAAAGTAAAATTTTCAGAAATACCGTACTTAACGTCTAACCCTAAGTTAAGATCAGTATCGGTTTGACCTTCATAGGTATTCAAGAGGGCAGAAGCAAACGGGTAAAGGCTCAATCTGGTGGGAGGCTTAATATTTGTTAAGCCTACCAACTCTCCATGGTAAAGCGACATGTTTCCTTTGGTCACATCAACTGGGCTCCAAGTATAGCGAGACCGATCCCTTCTAAACTGTCTGTGAAATTGAATGCCCCATGTTTGTACTTCTTGATTGGAAAACCGAAGCGCTCTATACGGTATTTTCAGTTCAACAACCCAACCGTCATCAGCAATTTTAACGGCACTATCCCAAACGGCATTCCAGCCAAAATCTTCTCCATTACTTGGGGTTGCTACCGCATCCAATTGCGTTCCTGAAGGCAAGACAAAAAATTCAGTATCATTTTGGGCATCATTATTGGGGTTAAGGATGACTCCAAAAAAATCATTTTGACCAAAGTCATCCCTTCCTGTAAATTGACGCATTATTTTTGTAGGATCATCATATAGATAAGCAGCCACATAAATAGCGTTATCATCATAAGTCATTCGTACAACTGTCCTGTTGCTTGAGGTCTCAATGATTCCCATTTCTGGTTGAAACTGAATAAATCCAGAGGCAGGTTGTGCTATTTGCCAGATGCTGTCATTTAAAACACCATCAATTTTTGGCGGAATTTCAGTTCTAATAATGGATAGGCGTTTCTTTTCCTGAGCCTTCAGCGTACTAAAAAAGGCGCAGCATATGACGACAATGAATAAGCGTAGAGTCATTGAGTGTTATTGTGGTTTAATGTCCATTTAAATTTGAGGTCAAGAAACCTGTTTAATTACAGTTAGATTGCAAATCTAATGAGGTGAGTTTTTTTAATATGCTAACTAAACGTTAAAAATCCAAATCAAATAATATCGATAAGGAATAAATCTCCCTAACTCTTTGGTATATTTATTGCAATACTAGGACGAATTAATATGTATACCATGAATTTAGAAAACTTAAGCAAAAGTAAAAAATTGGTTATGGGTATTGTTTTTGATGCCATTGGAATGATCACTTTTATTGATATTATTTGGGCGCCTGTTTCAGGATTCCTAATGACCAGAATGTATTCTGGTAGAAAGGGTAGAGTTGCCGGAATATTTTCATTTATTGAAGAAATCTTGCCAGGCTTTGACATTATTCCTTCCTTTACCATTATGTGGTTTTACACGAATGTATTTAGCAAGCAACCTAAAGCTATAGAAGTGAAATAAAAAAAATCCCTTTCCTAAATTAGTAAAGGGATTTTTAGTTTTAAAGGGTGTAGGTCAAGCCAACGTTAATGTTTCTCCCCATATTAAAAATACCATCTGATTTTAAGCGCGATAAATGATTGATATAGGTTTTGTCAGTAAGGTTGCTTCCTGAAATCCTTATATCCAAATTGTTTTTGAACAGATTAACGGTACCACCAAAACCTGCACCCAAAAGGTTATAGCCATTGGTTGGTGTTTCAAAATCACTGACATTTGATTGTTTGAAATTAGTGTTTAGCCTTACAAAAGCATATAGTTTTTGAATAGCTTTCGTATTAAATTCAACTCTCAAAGTGTTGGATAGGGAATTGGATGGAATGAGCGGCAAATAGCTGTCATTCTCTTGTTTTCCTGTAACCGTCTCAAAACTACTTTCAATATGCAACCAATCTAGAGGGTGAGGGTGGAAGTGCAACCCTAGTTCTCCACCATATAAATTGGCATTCGATTGTAAATAATTAAAAACAGGCGTGTCATCAATGAGCGCTCCACTAGGGGAAATAAAAATATAATTATTTACTTTGTTATAAAAAGCATTGACAAAAATTTCAACGTGCTCATTTTTAAATTCCAGAGCTAAATCTGCTTGAAAATTCTGTTCATTCTTTAAATTCTCATTTCCTATTTCATAGCGATTAGTGCCTTCATGAGTGCCATCAGAGGTGAGTTCAGCTAAATTTGGGGCTCTATATCCAGAGGCCAAATTTAAACGTGAGGTGATATTTTTAGCAAGGTTTGTTTTAATTCCGACAGCACCATTAAAACTGGAGAACGTCTTGTTTAAACCTGAAATCACATCGATATTTCTATGATCATAGCGTGCTCCAATTTGAATATCAGAATTTTCAAAATGAATGTGCGATGTTGCTAAAAATCCAAAGTCATTGGTGATAGCATCAGGGATTAATTGCTCCTCACCATAGTTGGCATTACTCTGAGTCATACCTTGAACACCAACAATAGTTTCAAACTTACCTAGCGTTGGCAAATTATATTTCACATCATAATTAAAGGTCTTGAGTTTCATGTGAAGCGCTGCTTCCAGAGCTTCATCTTCGTGGGCTTCAGGATCATCATCATATTCCTCATCATCGTGGTCGTCATCACCATGATCATCATGATGCTCTTCAAATTCTTTTCTGTCATTATAGAGCAATCCAAAATTGATCTCAAAACTTGAGTTGTTGAGAAATACGGTCGATTTTGAACTCAACACATGATTGGTAACTTCTTGAAAAGGAAGTAAAGGGGTATTATTAGTGTTTTGTACTCCAAGCTCCTCAGGAATCCCAAGTTTTGAGTTATTGACGTTGTAGCGTAACTCTGTCTTAAAGTTCGATAGCTGATAGCCTAAACCTGCTTTGAGATCTTGTTCTCTAAACCGGCTGTTGGTTACTCTGTATTCAGCGGTGTTATAATCGGCGTGTTCTGCTAAGCTTCCTCTAAACAGAAACTTAAAATGCTCACCAGACGCTTTGTAACCCGCATTGGTGTTGTAGCCTCTTGTGCTGCTAAAATAATTATAACTGGCATCTGCTCCGTTGGTGTTGGCCCGAGCAAATTTTTCAGGATTTAAATAAAGAACACCACCAAGCGCATCACTTCCATAGAGTAGGGAGGCGGGACCTTTAATAACTTCAACACTTTCTATTCCAGAATCGCTTAAGCCTAATCCATGTTCATCACCAAACTGTTGATTTTCTAACCTCACGCCTTGTGTATACACCAACACGCGATTGGAACTTAGGCCTCTAATTACAGGTTTGCCAATACTGACTCCTGTAGTAACGCTTTCTACACCTGGTATTGACGTAATGCCATCAGCTAAAGTCACCGCACCTTTTGCTTTTAGGTTGGCGATAGTTTCTCGCTCAACCATCATAACATTCTCACTTTGTAATTTATGGAAAGGTGTTGAAATAATAATCTCTTCCATTTCAATAGCAGACGGGATCAGTTTAAAATCAAGACTGTTTGCATAAGGAAAGGAGATGTTTTGGGAAAGAGTTTCGTAGCCAATTATAGAAACGATAATGCTATAAGTGCCCTTTGGGATATTATTGAACGCATAATTGCCCTGACCATCTGTGGTAGCACCTTTTTCGAGCTGAGGCAAATAAATATTTGCGAAAATTAAAGGCTCATTTGTGTTTTTGTCAGATACGCTTCCTGTTAAAGTATTTTGCGCGTAAATGGAAGGTATTGCCAATAATAGCAACACACTGAATATATGTTTCATAGGTTTATGTTGATAATTTAATGTGATTTGATTCTGAAGAGATTCAGAATAATTTAGATTAAATTAATTGTAGGGGGACCTCTGAGTGAAAACTGAAGATTTTGATACTCACTTAAAAACGAGTAATGTGTAGGTATAACACAGTTGATTTTAGGAAATTCAATAACCACAACACTATTTTCAGGAATTGTAAAGGGGATGTTTATTTTGAATTTATAAAACTGACAATCAACAACTAGCGTGTGAAAATGCGTATCAGATTCTCCCAAGCACACTTCGTGATGATGTTTTTCAAAAACATGTATGACTTTCACTGCAGTAGGTAGCAAAAATGCAACCACTAATATGAGTGTCAACCCCTTAAAAATAGTATGCTGTCTTACTATGTTCATTAATTTAAAAACTTTTCTAATCCGAGTCTTCTGAACATCTTCTTTTCAAACTCCCAAAAGAATTTAAACTGGCCGAACAACCATCCGTAAGAGACCAATAAAATTTGATAGAAAATTAGTCCTACAAGGAGATATAAAATCCAGTAAAAAACAGTGTTAAAATTATCTTTTGTAATACCGATGAGTGCAATAATAGGTTTTCCAACAAAAACGGAGGAAGATCCTGTAATCGCGAAAACAATGAATACACGAATCATTTCCCATCGATACTCCACAGCCCATTTCCGTTCTAATTTTTTAAAAAGAAATAAAGTTAGTTTCAAAAATAAAAAGAATAGGACAATAGACAGAATTATAACCAGGAATAAATTGATGTTGCCCACAGCTACATCAGCCAGTTTATAGGAAGAATACCCTAATATGAGAATACCCAGAACTGGAAAAAGTAACTGCCAGTTATTTTGTATTTGCCAATTTTTCTTGAAATTTTCCATTGCACTTTTTTGCCGTGCGAAGATACTTTAATTTCCTTTAAATTCGAGGGGTAAAAGGACCTAATCTTTGGTTATACGTTAATTGAAAGTATATAAAATAGTTGTAGAGTTTGTAATTGACCTCATAGCCATAGTCAATAGTTGGCTGGTAATCAATTTGTTGTTCGTACAAACTAATACTGTAGCGTTGTGGTTGAAGGACCCGCTGGTTATACTCTAATACATATTGTCTGTTCCGGGTTTCCATGTATTGTTGTGAATAAAAGCCCTCCGGTTTTGCGGTAGATGCAAGCCAGGCATTAAAGCCAGGTTCTATGATTAGGATTTCATATTCTAATGAATCATTGGCAATTCTGACGGTATCTTGGGCAGTTGTAGTGTTGTTGGAAGCCACACCAGTGAGAGATTTCGTGCTTTTGCACGATACTATAAAGACTCCCAAAAGGATAAGTGTCACAAAGGTTTTCATAACGTTCTAAATTTTTCATCTTAAATTACAAAAATCATACCTGATAGGTTAAGAATTAGCCATTTTTAACAAAAGAACCAAGGCTCTTGGCAAGATCTTTTAACTGATCGATCAAACAGATAGGTTAATTTTTTCCGCCAAATAAGCCACCAATAATTCCTCCAAGGCCTCCTTTCTTTTTATTGCCTCCCAAAACCATTCCTGCAACATCGTCCATAACACTTCCGTCACCGTTGGCATCGAGAATAGACTCTAGAAAGCTTTGTTCGTTTTGTGGTGAGTTCCCTTTTAAAAGTCCGCCCAACATTCCTTCCAATCCGCTGGGACTATCCACATTCTGCTGTTTGGCTTGGTTACCCAAAATACCCATTAAAATTGGCGCTGCAACTTTCAAGATTTGGGCTACGGTTCCCGAATCAATTCCAGCTTTGGCACCAATAGCGTTTTCGACATTGCTCTGTTTGTTTCCAAGTACATGGCCCAATATTTTGCTGCCATCAGTCATGACAGTGTCATCAACGCCACCCCCAAACAAGCTGCCCAAATCATTTAAGATACTACCATCATGTTTACTATTGATAGCGCTGAGCAAACCTTGAGCGCCTTCAGGTGACGATGCGTTGCGTTTCATGGCGGCCATTAAAACAGGCATTCCTATCATTAATACTTCGTGCGCTTTGTTTGGTGGTTGATTGGTTTGACCAGCAACACCGCTGACAATGGATTTTCCAGTATCACTATTTAAAAGATCAAGTATTCCAGACATAAGTAACTCATTTTCAAGTTTGAAAGGTTAAAGTACAAAAAATGCTTACAACACATTGTCTTGTAAGCATTTTTTGGAATATGATGTTGATAACTTTTAAGCCTCTCCAGTTTTCAAAATACTGACAATTTGAGATGCTAATTCAGTACCAATCCTATCTTGTGCCTCATTAGTAGCAGCACCAATATGTGGGGTTAATGATATTTTGCCATTCATTAAAATTTTAACAGCTGGTGTTGGTTCACTTTCAAAAGTATCCAATCCAGCAAAAGCAACTTTTCCACTATCGATAGCTTGAACTAGAGCAACTTCATCAATCACACCACCTCGTGCAGCATTGACTATACCAACACCATCTTTCATGAGACCAAATTGCTTTTCTCCAATCACATAATCATCTTGGGCAGGCACATGTAAGGTGATAAAATCAGACTGCTTAAGGATATCCTTCATGGGTTGTGTCTCAATTTCAACATTGATGAATTGACCATTGTAAAAATCAACTTTAATGGTAGCCTTTCCTACAAATTTATCACTGGCAATAACTCTCATTCCAACACCAAGTGCGATTTTGGCAACTTCACGACCAATACGTCCAAACCCAATAATCCCTAAGGTTTTGCCTCTCAACTCTGTTCCATTGGCATAGCTTTTTTTGAGGCTGTTAAACTGAGAATCACCATCTAATGGCATGTTTCTATTGGCATCATGCAAAAACCGCACACCACCAAATAAGTGGGCAAACACCAACTCTGCAACAGATTGTGATGAGGCCGCAGGGGTATTGATCACATGAAGTCCTTTGCTACGTGCATAATCTACATCAATATTATCCATTCCTACACCGCCACGTCCAATGATTTTAATGCTGGGACAATGGTCAATAAGATCCTTTCTCACCGTTGTAGCACTTCTAACCAACAACACGTCAACACCTTTGTCGTTGATGTAATTGATGAGTTGTTCTTGTGCTACCGTAGTGGTGATCACTTCAAATCCAGCTTCCACCAATGCATCTATACCGCTTTGAGAAATTCCGTCGTTTGCTAATATTTTCATGAAAAAAGTTTTTTACAATCCCATGTTCATGAGACTGTTTAAATTCTAATTAATTATTTTTTATTTGTCCAATATGATAAAGACTGATGCTTTTAATGGCTGATTTCTTAAGCCTTCGTTTCCAATTCGCTCATGACTTCCACAAGTGCCTTAACACTGTCCAAAGAAAGGGCGTTATACATTGAGGCTCTGTAGCCACCAACACTTCTGTGACCACTCAATCCGCTTATTCCAGCTTCTTTTAACATGGTGTCAAAAGTTTCTTTTAAATCGTCATTGGCCAAAGTGAACGTAGCATTCATCATTGAGCGATCTTCTTTTACAGCATATCCCTTAAATAAAGGGTTCAGATCTATTTCAGAATAAATAACACGTGATTTCATTTCATTTACCTTTTCAATGGCTTTGATGCCACCGAGGTTTTTGAGCCATTCCAAAGTTAACATGGAAGTGTAAACTGCAAAGACAGGAGGGGTATTGAACATGCTGCTCTTTTCTATTTGTACTTTATAGTCCATTATGGAAGGGATTTTGCGCGACACTTTACCCAAGATATCTTCTTTGACCACAACGAGCGTCGTTCCTGCAGGGCCCATATTTTTTTGAGCACCAGCATAAATGAGATCAAATTTAGAGAAATCCAGTTGACGGGAAAAAATATCACTACTCATATCGCACACCATCGGGATTGGTGAATCTGGAAACTGCTTTATTTGAGTTCCGAAAATAGTATTGTTAGAGGTGCAATGAAAATAATCATAATCCTTAGGAATAGAATAACCTTTAGGAATGTAGTTATAATTCGCATCCTTTGAAGAGGCCACTTCATGGATATCATCGTAAATTTTCGCTTCCTGAATGGCGTTTTCACTCCATGTTCCTGTGTTCAAATATCCAGCACGTTTTTCTAGCAGATTTAGGGCGACCATAACAAATTGCATGCTTGCACCACCTTGTAAGAATAAAGCCTTATAGCCTTTTCCTTCAAGACCCAAGAGTTCTAAAGCTAACGCTCTGGCATTTTCCATCACGTCCACAAAATGTTTGCTTCTATGAGAAATTTCCAACAAAGACATACCAATATTATTATATTCAATAACAGCCTCTGAAGCTTTTTTCAAGACTTCTTGAGGTAAAATAGAAGGTCCTGCACTAAAATTATGTATTTTCATGGGTTTTGGTTTTTGAAAGATACAAAGGTGCTAAATTCAAAGGGAATAGCCGGTAATAAATTGATAATTTATCGTCTAAATTTTTAATAAAAATGCAATGGTATCGACATTGTCAGCATAGTCCCATAGGTTAGGCTTCTGGGTTTGTCCAAATGCCACAGAATCTTCTATAACGCCTTTAGATACTACACATTGAATGTTTTGAGAGTTCTCTTTGACGTGTTTTTTTAGGGCTTCTAAATCGTTATAGTACTCATAAAACAGCGTTGCAATTGGAGAGCCATAGCTGACATCTTCCTTGATCATCAAAAAGCCATTTTCTAAGAGGTCAAATTCGCTCATTAAATACACCGCCTTGTTATAGTCGTAATTATTGGCATATTTATTTTGATTGATGATAGGATGCCATTCATAAAGACCTTTAAAAAATGCATCAAAATCATAATCTTTGGGCACAAATAATTTAGACACGTTTCGGCAACCCAGTCCGTAATATCTAAAAATATCTTCAGAAAGCGCTGTGAGCTCTTCATCAGTCTCCTTACCGGTTAAGATGGCAACAGAATTCCTGTTTTTTCTGATGATTGAAGGTTTGCCTCTAAAGTAATGTTCAAAATAACGTGATGTATTGTCACTACCTGTGGCTATGACCGCATCAAAATTTGTCAGTTTTTCTTCAGTAAATGTAATGGTCCCTTTAAAATCAGGCTCAATATATTCCAAATATTTTGCCAAATAGGGCAGTAGATGCTTGTCATTGGAGGATTGTTTTACAATCACAGAATGCCCAGAAATAAGGACAGATATAAAGTCATGGAAACCCACCAACGGGATGTTTCCCGCCATTATGATGGCCACTTTTTTTGGAATAACATTTTCAAATTTATAAGGTGTTAACCATTGCTCTATACTATGATTATTTAATGATTTAGACCAGCCCATCAATGAAAAAGAAATATTCTCCTTAGTAAACCAACCGTTGTGTTCATGAGCCAATTTTATTTGATGCTTAAAGCCCTCAAAAAATAGGTTATTGGCACTGACATTTTCATTGTTTTGAAAACCGTCTGTTGAGAATTGTCCTATAAATTCTCCTAGTTTCACAAAAGCGTTAATTCTTTGCTGTAAATCCATTCTGTATTTGGTTATGAATAGTTTTGGCGTTATTTTTGCATCGCAAAGTTAGAAAAATGAAATGAACGAGATTTGTTTAAGTCCCACTTTTTCTGAAAGGTTTTAAAAAATACTCATGTCACTTTAAAATCTATAAAATCTCATCACTTTTTTCTATAGTTTGAAATTTTTAACGACAAAGATGCTATGGCAATTATAATAACAGATGAATGTATCAACTGCGGTGCGTGTGAACCAGAATGTCCAAATACTGCGATATACGAAGGCGCAGACGATTGGAGATATAAAGATGGAACTAGTTTAAAAGGCAAGGTAGTGCTTCCTGACGGAAAGGAAGTGGATTCTGATGAAGCCCAAGAACCTATCAGTGATGAAATTTACTACATTGTTCCAGACAAATGTACGGAATGCAAAGGCTTTCATGATGAGCCACAATGTGCAGCGGTGTGTCCCGTTGATTGTTGTGTCCCTGATGATGACCACATGGAAACCGAAGCGCAACTTTTAGCAAAACAGCGCTTTATGCATCCTGAGGGCTAATAGATATAATATCAAAGAAAAAACCGAGCAATTTGCTCGGTTTTTTTAATTTTAAACTGACGTGTTTTTAAAATCTGTAATTCATTTTGGCATAAAAATAAGCGCCTCCAAATCCCATTTGAACAGCATCCCAATAACCTCCGCCTTCAGTCCAATCATCCTGTTGGTCTGGATATATATTAAATAGATTGTTACTGCCAACATTTAGCTTAAGACTCTCTGAAAGTTTGAATCCAAAATTAATATCGGTAACCATTTTAGCTCCATAGGTATCAGTAGCGGCAGCAATTTGTTGTGCAAAGCCTCCATAATCAGCAGGGTCTTCAAAAGTTTGAAAGTCTAATAATTTTACTTCACTAAAGCGTGTAAAAGTTAAGCCCGCATCAAACCAGTTTTTATCATAAGTGAAGCTTAAGCTCAGTTTGCTGTCAGGTGCTGATGCTAATAAAAATGCTTTATCGCGCTCACCAAAAAAAGTCTGTTCGTTCAAACCACCATTTAATACATTGTCAATTTTCATGTCGTTGAAGTTGCCCAAGAAAGTAGCCCCAAAAGAACTGTCTTCGCTAATATTAGTTTTCCATGTCAAAATCACATCTAGACCTGTAGTTTTGGTGTCCACTCCGTTTGTAAAAAATTGGGCAGAGTCTACACCCTCAATATCTGGTGCATCAAATGTACCTGTTAATACAATCCGATCTTTTACGTGGATGTAATAACCGTCAATTGTTGCTGAAAATTGTCCAAATTTAGCAGTGAAACCTAATGCGGCATTGAAGGCTTTTTCTTCATACAACGGGCCTATTCCAAATGATGCAGTGACTGGGCTGTTATTAGGTGACAATAATTGATCACTGGCAACGCCTCCAATAAAATTGGTAAATCTCAAATTATAATAAATTTGGGCCAGAGATGGCGCTCTAAAACCTGTACTGACAGAACCACGAATATTAATTTTATCTGTAGCTTTAAAACGGGCAGCCAATTTTCCGTTAATGGTGCTTCCAAAATCACTGTAATCTTCAAATCGTGCAGCCAAACTCACTAAAAATCTGTCAGTAAGATCAAATTCACCATCAGCATACAGACTTATATTACTCCGGCTTCTATCAACCTCATTAGTAGGTGCATATCCAGGAAAACCTTGTGAGCCTCCTGGACGTGGAATGGCATTGCCATCATCATCTAAAATAAGGTTACCATTAGCATCCATATAATTTACGGTAGATGAATCAGGTGTATTGGCATTAAATGGAACGCCATTTATATCATAAGTAGCCCAAGAGCCTTCTTCACCAGCAAATATGATGAAATTTTCAGTCCTATATTCTGCACCAAAGGCTAAATTCATGCCGCTTAACACCCCATCATAATACTTAGAAATATCAAAATTGACGGTATTTTGGCTAAGACTATGGCCGCCCGCATCAAAATCAGTTGGAGAAACGTCAACTAAAGAAGCATTGAGGGTGCCTTTTATATAATAATGAAATTTGTTGAGACCATACGTGTTGCTAATATCGACTTTCCATCCGCCTGAAGTTTCAGTTCGTACACCAGCTACTACCGAATTATCCACAATTATGGATGTAATGCGTGGGGTAAACCCATTGGGGTATATGGATTCAACAACGCGCTCTGCACCATTTCTAGTAAAGGCATAGGCATCAGTATCTCTATAGTTCCGACCGCCAAACGCATAAATTTCTGTATTATCTGACACGGGCACGGCAAAATTTCCGAAGAAATTAAAGCCATCAATTGCGGCTTCTCCAAATCCTTTTCTAAAATCAAATGTAGGCCGTAGGGTATGGTTTTTGCTAAGGTATTCCGTGGTAAAATTGGCAAATCCACCGTTATTGCCCACTTTTACACCGTAATTTGCAGTGACTTTTATTGAGCCTCCATCAAAGTTTTTGTCTTTTCCGATGACATTGCCATCTTTTTCTGTGTCTAAATAAAACCCATCGGTGTTCCAAAGACCATAATCATCCTCTTGAAATGCGCTCGTATCAACATCAGCATTGGTGCTGTAAAAACCATAGTTTATGCTACCTGTAGCTACGTTTACATCATCTTTCAGAACAATGTTTATAACACCAGCGATGGCATCGGATCCATACTGAGCAGCTGCACCATCACGTAAAATCTCAATACGCTTAATGGACGCCGCAGGAATGGCGTTCAAATCGGTCCCTGTGTTACCGCGACCGCGTGTACCAAAAAGATTTATTAATGACGATTGATGGCGTCTCTTACCGTTTATTAAAACCAGTGTTTGGTCTGGGCCCAAACCACGCAGGGAAGCTGGGTCAATGTGGTCAGCACCATCACTACCAGATTGTTTATTGGCATTAAATGACGGGGCGGCGTATTGTAAAAGTTCATTAATTTCAACCTTTCCAAGTTGTGAGGTTACTTCAGAAACATCAATGATGTCAATAGCGACCGCGGTATCTAAGGACGTGCGTTTAGGGCTTCTAGATCCAACTAATACTACCTCTGCCAAACTTACGCCATCAGCAAGTGTGACATCAATTATAGATCGGTTATTAATAGGGATTTCTTGAGTATTTGATCCTACATAACTAAATACCAATGTGGCTGAACCACTGACGGCAATACTGTATTGACCTTCAAAATCTGTCTGCACACCATTGGTGGTTCCTTTTTCTATGACGTTTACACCTGTCATTGGGTTGCCTTCAGAATCTCTTACGGTTCCAGAAACATTCTGCGCTAAACATAAATTCATACTAACCACGGTTAGCAATAAACTAAAGATGTGTTTCATACTTCAATTGTTTTTGAGTTAATTAACATAAATATAATGATTATTGCTAAAAATTAAATTATTTCTAATAAAATGCCTTTCAGGTTTTATAATGTGAAATTTATTTAGAAATAAAGTAAAAATAAAACACTCAGAATAGCCCTTGAGATATCGTATAATATATTCAGATATTTCATTAAATTTGCATCCTGAAAATCAGGAATAATTGCATACATCATATTTGATGTGAAATACTAATATAAAATGAAAGCCGGAATTGTAGGATTGCCAAACGTAGGGAAATCAACCCTTTTTAACTGTTTATCTAACGCCAAAGCGCAAAGTGCCAACTTTCCGTTTTGTACCATTGAGCCAAATATTGGCATCGTCAATGTTCCAGATCCGCGATTGGAGCGGTTGGAAGCCCTTGTAAAACCTGTGCGCGTGCAACCTGCAACTGTAGAGATTGTAGATATTGCCGGTTTGGTGAAAGGTGCTAGTAAAGGTGAAGGTTTGGGTAACCAATTCTTGGCAAACATTAGAGAAACGGATGCTATTTTACACGTGTTGCGTTGTTTTGACAATGACAATATTATACATGTTGATGGCAATATTAATCCTATTAGAGACAAGGAGACCATTGATATGGAGCTTCAGTTGAAAGATTTGGAAACGGTTGATAAAAAACTTGAAAAGGTAAAACGCGCCGCTAAAACCGGAAATAAAGAAGCCCAGAAAGAGGAGGCTGTGTTACTGAAAATAAAGGCAGCCTTAGAGGCGGGAATATCTATCAGAACTTTGGAGTTTGACAAAGAAGACTATATTGACTTTGTTGATCCTGCTCAGTTTATTACAGACAAGCCAGTTATGTATGTTTGCAATGTTGATGAAGGCTCAGCTGCAACGGGTAACGCTTATGTGGAACAAGTAAGAGAAGCGGTTAAAGACGAGAACGCTGAAATATTAGTATTGGCAGTAGGTACAGAAGCTGATATTAATGAATTGGACAGTTATGAAGAGCGTCAAATGTTCTTACAGGATATTGGTCTGGAGGAGCCAGGATCTTCAAAATTGATCAGATCAGCTTATAAACTTTTAAAGCAACAAACTTATTTCACTGCAGGTGTTAAGGAAGTGCGTGCATGGACTATTGACGTTGGCGCAACCGCTCCACAAGCGGCAGGAGTCATCCATACGGATTTTGAAAAAGGATTTATCAGGGCTGAAGTGATTGCTTACGAGGATTTTTCTACTTTAGGTAGTGAGGCCAAAGTAAAGGAAGCTGGGAAAATGCGCGTTGAAGGTAAAGGCTATATCGTGAAAGATGGTGATGTGATGCATTTCCTATTTAATGTATAGACAATTGTCAATTAGACATTTCGAAATTAACGATTGCTTCTTTTTGATTGGAAAAACAGCTATCAGTTTGTAATTAGGGTAGCAATGGGATTTTCTCTCTATCTTTTACGATATTAAAAGTGTGATTTGTGATTTTATATTAGAGGAGTCACCAATTGATGGCATCTGCATTAACATTTTTTTTATATAAGGCCAATTTTATGCCTATCTTTAAATTTGATACAAAATTGAAATTCTATGAAAATTTTATTATGGCTTGTTGGGGCAATCATCTTCTTTGTGGTCCTTTATTACGTGTTTAAATTTGTGTTTATCACCTCCTTAATTATTGCCCTGGCAATTCTTATCATCCCTATATTATATTTTACATTCAAGAAAAAAAGTTGAAATTAGAGTTGGTATGGAATCTTCTTGATTTTAACTTCATGCTTTAGTTTCAATCTTAAAAACTTTGTTAATTACTTTAGCACAATGCGGTTTTATGTTTTGTAGCGAAATGCTATATTAGCAACCTATCTAAATTTTCATCCTTTTATGTCCCAAGAAACTGACTACACCGAAGATAATATACGTTCGCTCGATTGGAAAGAGCACATTCGTATGCGTCCAGGGATGTATATTGGGAAGCTTGGAGATGGCTCATCACCCGACGATGGCATTTATATTCTTCTAAAAGAAGTTTTAGATAATTCCATTGACGAATATGTTATGGGAGCCGGGAAAACTATTGAAGTTTCCATTCAGGGCAATAAGGTGATTGTCCGAGATTATGGACGTGGCATTCCGCTAGGAAAAGTGGTCGATGTGGTTTCCAAAATGAATACCGGTGGAAAGTATGACTCTAGGGCTTTCAAAAAATCTGTGGGTCTTAACGGGGTTGGTACCAAGGCGGTCAATGCGTTGTCCCATTTTTTTCGGGTAGAATCCACTCGTGATAATAAGTCCGCTTCCGCGGAATTTTCCCAAGGTAATCTCACCAACCAAGAGGTATTGGATGATACTTCAAGACGAAAAGGCACGAAAGTGTCCTTTATTCCGGATGAAGCAATTTTCAAAAATTATAAGTATCGTAACGAATATGTTGAGAAAATGCTCAAAAATTATGTGTATCTCAACACGGGCTTGACCATTCTTTTTAACGGAGAGAAATATTATAGTGAGAATGGATTAAAGGATCTATTGGAGGAAAACATCAAGGAGTCTGATGTGACTTATCCTATCATCCATCTTAAGGGCGAGGATATAGAAATAGCCTTAACCCATAGTAAAACACAATATAGCGAAGAATACCACTCTTTTGTGAATGGACAAAATACCACTCAAGGTGGGACGCACTTAGCGGCTTATCGCGAAGCACTCGTAAAAACCATACGTGAGTTTTACGGCAAAAATTATGACGCTTCTGATGTTCGAAAATCTGTGGTCACCGCAGTTGCCGTGAAAGTCATGGAGCCTGTTTTTGAAAGTCAGACCAAAACCAAGTTGGGCTCTACAGATATGGGAGGCAATTTGCCAACGGTGAGAACTTTTGTCAACGACTTTGTAAAAACACAATTAGATAATTTTTTGCACAAGAATCCTGAAACTGCTGATAAAATTCAGCGTAAAATACTTCAGGCAGAACGTGAGCGTAAAGAATTGTCAGGTATTAGAAAACTGGCTAAGGACAGGGCCAAGAAATCAAACCTTCATAATAAAAAGTTACGAGATTGCCGTGTTCATTTTGGGGACATTAAAAACAATCGTTATTTAGAGTCCACGTTATTTATAACGGAGGGTGATTCTGCATCAGGAAGCATCACCAAATCAAGGGATGTCAATACCCAAGCGGTATTTAGTTTGAGGGGTAAACCTTTGAATTCATATGGCATGAACAAAAAAATTGTTTATGAAAATGAAGAATTCAATCTGCTGCAAGCTGCTTTAAATATTGAAGAATCCATTGAGGATTTGCGCTATAACAATATTGTGATCGCTACAGATGCCGATGTGGATGGGATGCATATACGTTTATTGTTGATCACCTTCTTCTTGCAGTTTTTTCCAGAGCTGATTAAGGAAGGTCACTTGTATATTTTACAAACCCCATTGTTTAGGGTCAGAAATAAAAAGGAAACTATTTATTGTTATTCGGAGCAGGAGCGTCGTGATGCAATTGAAAAATTAAAACCTAAACCAGAAATCACCCGCTTTAAAGGGCTTGGTGAAATCTCACCCGATGAATTTGTCAATTTCATTGGAGAAAGCATTCGATTGGATCCAATAATGCTAGATAAAGATATGTCAATAGAAGCATTGCTTGAGTTTTACATGGGCAAAAACACACCTGACAGACAAGAATTTATAATTGACAATCTAAAGGTGGAATTAGATATAGTGGAGGAAGTTCATGAGAACTAATAATGCGCAGGTTAAAAATATCATTATATCAGTCTACTTTATTCTGATTGTTCTTGCTATTGTATTGGCAACGGTTTTCAGTGCCTTCAGCCACCTAACATCAAATCCGCTATTGACTTTTCTAATCATTTTTGGTGGATTTCTAGTCTTGTTTTTTTCAGTACATGCCATTTCAAAATATTTTGAATATGATAGTGATGGTATCAAAGTCGTCATTATCAACAGGGGTCTTTTGTTGTCAGAATACTTAAACTATAGAGAACATAAATTAGAATTTGACAAGCACCGCTTATCGGCCTTCAAATTCAAAAATTATGTTGTTTTCAAAAGTTTGACACTTCATATTAATAACCCGAAAGGACATATCAAAAAAGAAACTTTTAACGTAACCTTGGTCACTAAAAAGAAAAGACGCTATATTGGTCAGTCCTTAAGCAAGATGGTCAAAAATAATACTAAACCTACTAACTAACACCCGCTATTTTGGAAGACGATCACCTACATAATGAAGACGAAAACATTCAGGAAAACGCCGGCAATGAAACCATTACTCGTGTTTCAGGGATGTTTAAAGATTGGTTTTTGGATTATGCTTCCTATGTTATTCTTGAACGAGCAGTTCCGGCTATAGAAGACGGATTTAAACCTGTTCAGCGTCGCATCATGCAGTCTATGAAAGATCTAGACGATGGGCGATATAATAAAGTCGCCAATATTGTTGGGCATACCATGCAATACCATCCTCATGGTGATGCCAGTATTGCAGATGCTATGGTGCAAATTGGACAAAAAGACATCTTGATTGATACGCAAGGAAACTGGGGAAATATTCTAACGGGAGACAGTGCTGCAGCATCACGATATATTGAGGCGCGCTTATCTAAATTTGCTATAGATGTGGTTTTCAATCCGAAGATTACTGAATGGCAAGCCTCTTATGATGGCAGACGAAAGGAGCCTGTTAACCTTCCGGTGATGTTCCCATTATTGTTAGCGCAGGGTGGCGAAGGGATAGCTGTTGGACTTTCAACCAAAATTCTCCCACATAATTTTATTGAATTGATTGATGCGTCAATCAAACATCTTAACGGAAAGAAATTTACTATTTATCCCGATTTTCCAACTGCGGGAATTATAGATATCACAGACTACAAAGACGGACTGCGCGGCGGAAAAGTGCGCGTACGGGCAAAAATTTCACAAATGGACAAAAGCACTTTGGTCATTAATGAAATTCCTTTTAGCACCAATACATCGTCGTTGATTGATTCTATTTTAAAAGCGAATGATAAAGGCAAAATAAAAATCAAGAAGATTGAAGACAATACCTCGTCGTCAGTAGAGATTTTGGTCCATTTACCGTCAGGAATTTCGCCAGATAAAACCATTGACGCTTTATATGCCTTCACCAATTGTGAGGTTTCAATTTCTCCATTGGGTTGTGTCATTGAAGATAACAAACCACTATTTGTGGGGGTTACGGAAATGTTGCGTCGTTCTACAGACAACACCGTTCAGCTTTTAAAGCAGAATCTTGAATTGAAGTTGGATGAGTATGAAGAACAGTGGCATTTTGCATCCTTGGAACGGATATTTATCGAAAACAGGATTTACCGTGATATTGAGGAAGAAGAAACCTGGGATGGTGTTATTACTGCCATTGATAAAGGACTTCAGCCACATATTAAACACTTAAAACGTGCCATTACCACTGAAGATATTGAGCGCTTAACTGAAATCCGAATCAAGCGTATTTCTAAATTTGATATTGATAAAGCACAGCAAAAAATTGATGCCCTCGAAGATCAAATTGCCCAAGTGAAACATGACCTGGCTCATTTAGTGGATTATGCCATAGCTTATTTTACAAGACTCAAAAATGATTATGGCAAAGGAAGGGAGCGTTTGACGGAAATCCGTTTGTTTGATGATGTAGATGCTACAAAAGTGATTATCAGGAACACCAAGCTTTACGTCAATAGAGAAGAAGGTTTTGTGGGCACGTCTCTCAAAAGAGATGAGTATGTATGTGATTGTAGTGATATTGATGATATTATTGTGTTTACTCGAGACGGCAAAATGATGATCACGAAGGTTGATGCCAAAACATTTGTAGGGAAGGATATCATAAATGTGGAAGTATTTAATAAAAAAGACAAACGTACCATTTATAATATGATATATCGTGATGGCGCCAAAGGACCATCCTATGTCAAGCGTTTTTCTGTTACCGGCGTCACGCGAGATAAGGAATATGATTTGACCAACGGCAGCAAAGGCTCCACCGTTTTGTATTTCTCTTCCAATCCTAATGGGGAGGCTGAAGTGATCACTATTTTCCTAAGACAGGTGGGAAGTATAAAAAAACTGAAATGGGATCTTGATTTCACAGAAATTTTAATCAAAGGCCGAAATTCCAAAGGCAATCAAGTTACCAAATATGCCATTAAGAAAATTGAACTTAAAGAGAAAGGCATTTCAACCTTAAAACCGCGTAAAATATGGTTCGATGATACTGTGCAACGATTAAATGTAGACGGCAGAGGCGAATTGATAGGGGAATTTAGAGGTGAAGATCGCTTGTTGATCATCAACCAATCAGGTATTGTAAAGACAATTTTACCAGAATTAACGTCGCGTTTTGACAGCGATATGATTATTTTGGAAAAATGGGTTCCTAAAAAACCAATTTCTGCTATTTATTTTGAGGGTGAAAAAGAGCGATTTTACGTAAAGCGTTTCCTGATTGATCAAGAAGGGAAAGAAGAGTTGTTTATTTCAGAACATCCTAAATCGCATTTGGAAATTATTTCAACTGATTGGAAGCCAATTGCTGAAGTGGAATTAACGAAGGAGCGCGGCAAAGAGAGAAAAGATAACTTAGAGGTCAATCTGGAAGAATTCATTAGTGTTAAAGGTATTACAGCTTTAGGGAATCAATTGACAAAAGAAAAAGTCAACCAAATTAGTTTGTTGGAACCATTGCCGTACGAGGCTCCTGAGGAGGTGCCGGCTGAGGAGATTGAGGTTGTTGATGAGGATGATATTTCAGAAGATACACCTTCTAAAACTATTAAAACTGATGAGGAAGAGGACTCTGATGATGACGGAAATGGACAAGGAAAGTTATTTTAGACTTCCAGTATCGTTGTAATTATATACGAAAGTGACTCTACTGATTTTGTGTACATATGCTTTGTACCTTTTAGATACTATTGTCTTTTGTGTCTTTGTAGAGGTTTGAAGAATTTTAATTATAATAAAGGCTATCGGTAAGAAAAAATGCTCAAGTTGAGAAGCATACATTGAGTGTTTTTTAATAGTGATGCCCAAGGTCACATCATTTCAAAGTAGAAAAATCAAAAACGAGGTTTACTTTATTTTTTATTGGACTCTTTAATGCGATCATCTATTAAGGATTGCTTGTGATCTGAATTTAGAATATTATTCTCAATTAGATCGTTAAAGAGTGTGGTAAATTTCTTGGCTCCTTTATAATTTAGATGTTGTAAATCTAAATAATTATTATTGGGGAAATCCATTGTTGAAAAATCTAACAAGTCCACATCACTGAATTGCGTTTTCAATACGTTTTGGTAAACAGCTTCATTACTCAAAGCGTCATAGAGTGGGTGGAAAGGACTTCTAATGAGAAAAACTTTAATATTCCTTTCCCTACAATATTCTATCATTTTTCTTAAATAATTTAGATTGATTTCAGAAAGGGAATGGTTTTCAGATATTGAAACATTGAACTTGTTGTTGGCAATTATTTCATCTACTTTACTGCGCTTTGAATACGCATATCCTCCAATCTCATCTATTAAATAGTAATCACCTCCAATTATACGGTATAAGTATTTACGAGTTGCTACGGAATAACTTGAGAGCAAATCTGTTGGATTGTGTTTCAGTAATATTTTAAAGTCTTCAGGATCCATAAAAGGACCGTAATATTGTAAACGAAATGACATTTGGTCATAGCCCCAAATCCACTCATCCATTACACTATCAACATGGTTGTTAGTAAATTCTATAAATACTGTATTTATATGTTTGTTAGCACTAACTACCTTTCTTAATTTTTGATAATTGTAGAAATATGACTCTCCAGAAGCAGAAAGATTAAGGCTGTTTTTAAGAATGGAATCGTTTACTGAATGTTCAGAGTGTGAATGGCCAACAACTAGCTTCGTTATATTTTTATCGATTTTAAAACTTGACTGCGACTTCACTATATAATAAGCGCCTATTGAAATAGCTAAGACCAATAGAACTGCTATAGAATAAAAAGAAAATTGTTTTTTTTATAAAAGTCTTCATATTAAAACTGGAAATAAATAAATTCTTGTTCCTTACCCATAAATAAAAATATTAAACAGATAATGGCCAGATAAAAGGCAATTCTCAAACTTCTATTCCAATTAAGCCCTAGATGTTCTAAACCATATTGAGATTCTCTTCCAAGCCATTCAATGAACATTAAAAACCCTATGAGAACTAGAACTTCCATTGCATGTGTTCTGTTCTCAAACTCTGGAATAGAGAATAAGCTTTTCGAAAAAATACCTATTAAATATTCTATGGCTTGGGTAACAGAGTCTGCTCTAAAAAATACCCAAGCAAGTACAGTAAGTAAAAAGGTTGAAATAATATTTAAGATTTCCTTTAAGGAGGGTATTAATCGGCCTTCAGCGACATCACCAATATTAGCTCTATTTTTTTTAGCTAATAGCAGTGGAAGGAAATAAATAGCATTTAATGCTCCCCAAACTATAAAGGTCCAGTTGGCACCATGCCAAAAACCACTAACTATAAATATTATAAAAGTATTGCGCACTTTCATTAACGTTCCGCCTTTACTCCCTCCTAGTGGGATATATAAATAATCCCTAAACCATGTAGACAATGATATATGCCAGCGTCTCCAAAACTCAGCAATGTCTCTGGAGAAATATGGAAAGGCAAAATTTTGTTTTAAGTTAAACCCAAACAATCGAGACGTTCCAATTGCGATATCTGAGTAACCTGAGAAATCACCATATATTTGGAACGTAAAGAATATAGCTCCTAACAGTAATCCACTACCACCATATTCTGTGTGGTTATTGAAAAATTCATTCGCAAATTCGGCACAATTATCTGCAATGACTATTTTTTTGAACATCCCCCAAAGTATTTGACGCAGTCCGTCAACAGCTTGATTATGTTCAAATTTACGCTTTGTATAAAACTGAGGTAATAAATTTGTAGCTCGTTCAATAGGACCAGCAACCAATTGTGGAAAGAAACTAACAAAGGCAGAAAATGCTACGATGTCCTTAGTAGGTGTAATTTTCTTTCGGTAAACATCTATAGTATAACTTAAGGTTTGAAACGTATAAAAGCTTATCCCAACGGGTAATATGATTTTTAGAGAGCTTGCGCGTAATTCAGTTCCAAAAAAAGTGAATGCTGTAATTAAGTTATCTAAGAAAAAATTATAATATTTAAAAAACCCAAGAAATCCCAAGTTTACGATGATACTGATCCATAGATAGAGTTTTCGTTTTTTTTGATTGTCTTCATTAGAGAGCGCAACGCCAATAGAATAATCTACAATTGTACTGAAAACAATGAGTGATAAAAACCGCCAGTCCCACCAACCATAGAACAAATAACTTGCAGCTACAATTAGCAAGTTCTGAAGTTTTAAATTTTTTTGACAGAAAAACCAATATAGGATAAAGACTACAGGTAGAAATATCGCAAAGTCTATTGAATTAAATAACATTAACTGAAAATTTTATAGATTTGGACAAATCCGGAAAACACTTAAATAATTGTGAAATATAGCAAAATCACATACGCACATCTTAAAATGTATAAGAATTTAGTTGAGGGGCTAAAAATTAACGTTATACAGCTGTTCAGTTCGTTTTTTAAGTAACTGTCATAATAAGGGCTTTTTGTCTCTCTTCTTATTGATCCTAACATTCAAGAACTCCACAAATAAAGAGAAGGCAATCGCAAAATAAAGATATCCTTTTGGAATGGCGCCTACGGTTTCTCCGAAAAATTGAGTATCAGAAAGATGTGCAGCTTCTGTAATCAGCATAAAACCAATCAAAATCAAAAAAGCGAGTCCCAATAGTTGCATGCTAGGATGTACATCTATAAACTTACGTATTGGGTTTGCAAACCCAATCATGATACCGATAGAAATTACCACGGCAATTATCATCAACACTAAGTTGTAGTTGTGATTGGGATGTAGATTGTTGGTCATTCCGACAGCCGTAAGAATGGAGTCAATGGAAAATATAAAATCGATCAACATAATTTGAACTATCGCCTGTTTTAACGACGTGATCTTTTTACTCTTGAGCTGGTTTTCATCATGTTGTGGAGATTCTACCTTTTCCCTGATTTCTGAGGTGCTTTTATAAATAAGAAAGAGGCCACCAGCAAATAAAATAATCGCTTGCCAACTCACGGCAACTTTTAGCCAACTTGTATCTAATATATAGAATGGTTTAGAAAGACCGATAAGGAAGCTCACAAAGAACAACAATATGATGCGCTGCAGCATAGCTAGCAAGAGGCCTATATTGGTTGCTTTCGCTCTTTTTTCAATTGGAAGCTTATTGGCGGCAATAGATATGAAAACGATATTGTCAATCCCTAAAATAATCTCTAAAAAGGTTAAGGTTAACAAAGCCATGATGGCATCAGTTGTCAATAAAAAATCTAACATGCTTATTTTACCTTAGTTGCAGTTCCTTGTTCAACTCGCTTTGCTTGGCTTCCTGGTTGAACGGCCAGGCTGTATTCAAAAGTATAAGAATCCTCAGAAGTGGTCAAAATCTTCATGTGGATCGCTTTTTCTTCACTCATGTTTTTCGGATTGATATGTTTCATGATAAATTCACAATCGTTGATCCAACGTATAGATGCGGTATCAATCTTATTTTCGTAATAATCGATATTTAAATCATCAGTTCTTATAAACCGACCTGTTTTCTCAACGCCATCTGTAGTGTAAGTAAATTCAAATGTACCTGTTTTAAAATCTTTACAGTTTCGGTCTTTATTATAGCAACTTGTCAAAAGAAGTAAAAGAATAAGGGGCAATGAGAATTTCATGTGTTTAGGATTTAAACACAAAATTAGTCAAAAGAAAACTATTGCCGAATGAAAATTTTAAAGTTGACGTATTGATTAAAGAAACGGAGAATTAATTTTTTACAAAATCTTCAAAGGTTCCATCCTTATAAAAAATAACAATCTTATCAATTACTTTTATTTGCTGTATCAATTTTTGGGAGCGATGCGCTTTCTTGTTTTTTTTCCGGGATTGGTAAAATTTGATCAGGTTGAAATGGGAATTCTCCTTTTCCATTCAACAACCAATAGAGTTCAACTTCGGGATAGAAGGACAAAACTTTCAAGACAAAATCCAAACTTGGTTTATTCCTTCCAGACAAAATATGTGAAATACTCGAACGCTGAACACCTATTTTTTCAGAGAAAGAAGAGGCGCTTTCAGAGTAGTAATCGATGACTTTTTGGAGTCGTTTTGCAAAATCATCACTGTTTATCATTGTAAACAAAAATTTAGACTGATTGAAGTTACAAATGTAACAAATACCGTTCTTTTAATCTTATTAATTCGATATTATTGCTATTAATGGTTAAAGTAACTTTTTAAACAGAAGTTATTAAATTATTAGTTTTCAATAAATTAGAATCAAAAATATATACCTGTAATTTTTTGTCTGTATAAATACCTAAAAGGCTTCAAGTCCCACATATGATTTGTATAGGAATGTAAACAAAAGATCTAAAGTTCAGTGTTTACAAATGTAAATTATCAATTGTTTACATTTGTATCACAACAATCACACATGACTATAGCACACTTACAAAACGACTATCAATATTATTATGAGCCATCACTTTTTGGTCGGTATATTAATGCTGATCACTTAAAAAACCTTCTTGAAAAACACAGCGAATTTTTTGAAGTCGCAGTCATTGGAAAGTCGGTTTTGAATGAAGACATTCATTTTATAAAAATCGGTACTGGTGAAAAAAGGATTTTGATGTGGTCACAAATGCACGGAAACGAAAGCACAACCACTAAAGCGTTATTCGATCTATTAAATGTCCTATCTGACCATTCCAATGAAACCGTTAACAATCTATTGGCTGCAGTCACCATAGGGATCATTCCCATGTTAAATCCTGATGGTTCCAGGGCTTATACAAGACAAAATGCAAATGAAGTTGATTTGAATAGGGACGCACAAGATTTAACGCAACCAGAAAGTAGGGTGCTTAGAAGGTGTTTTGATAGTTTCAAGCCCAATTTCTGTTTTAATCTTCACGATCAGCGCACTATATTTAGTGCCGGTTCTACTAGTATACCCGCAACTGTTTCTTTCCTATCGCCAGCTCAAGATGAGGCTTGTTCTATAACAGAAACCCGTAAAAAGGCTATGGACATAATTGTTAAGATGAATGAAGTTCTTCAAAAACACATACCAGCTCAAGTGGGAACTTATGACGACGCTTTTAATATAAACTGCGTTGGCGATGCTTTTCAAACATTAAACGTGCCTACAATCCTTTTTGAAGCTGGGCACTATTGTAATGATTACAACAGAGAAAAGGTCAGAGCCTTGATTTTCCAATCCCTTTGGACGGCTGTAATGGAGATCGCTTTTGAAGATTTAAAAGGCATACAAGCCGAGGCATATTTTAAGATCCCGCAGAATGAAAAGCTATTCTATGACATAATCATCAGAAACGCGAAGTTGAAAATAGACGATAGTTGTCAACTTTTGGATGTGGCCATTCAATATGAAGAGACATTGGACCAGGATCTGGTTGTATTTATCCCTAAAATTGTAAAATTTTCTGACTTGAGCCATTTTTTTGGACATAAAGAGATTGATGCCAAAGAGCGTGAAGTATTTGTAGGAGATCATCAACATCTAAAAGAAGGTTCCGCAATCGATTTCGTTACAATTAATTTCCAGAAACATCATCTAAATGTCTAAATAAAGTGCTAATTGATGTATTATCTTCAATAATTTTCTATTATTTTTGTATAAAATTTAATAATTTTAGAAAATGGGAAAGTTCAAATTAGATGAAATAGATCATCAAATTTTAGACATGTTAATCGATAATACGCGCATTCCGTTTACGGATATCGCTAAAAAACTGGTGATTTCAGCAGGGACAGTTCACGTAAGGGTCAAAAAAATGGAAGAGGCAGGTATAATCCAAGGATCTTCGTTAACACTGGATTACAAGAAGCTAGGCTATTCTTTCATTGCCTATGTCGGGATTTTTCTAAACAATACCTCGCAAACAAAATTTGTTTTGGAGCGCATTAATGAAATTCCATTTGTTACGGTAGCACATATAACTACTGGAAAATTCAATATTTTTTGCAAGGTAAGGGCCAGAAACACTTCTCATGCCAAAGATATTATCTTTATGTTAGATGACATTGATGGCATCTATAGAACAGAGACCATGATTTCATTGGAAGAGAGCATCAATGATAAGAAACGTCTTATGCATTCCATTTTCAACGAACTCTAATTATTTTAACATTTATAAGTATAGACCCTTTGTTGAGAAATCGATAAAGGGTATTTTTATGGATAGTATTTAAATATGTAGATATGACAATTAGTAAATTAAGCTCCGACGAATATAATCCGTATTATCAGCCTTATATTGATAAGGTTGGAGGCGGTGATATACACAAGACCTTGAAAAATAACCGTGAGGTAGTGACCTCTTTTTTTAAGGGTATTAGCAATGACAGGCTTAGCTTTCGGTATGCTGAAGATAAATGGACTATTAAAGAAATCCTTTTGCATGTAATTGATACAGAACGAGTGTTTGCCTATCGTGCGCTATGTATTGCGAGACAAGATAAAACGAAATTGCCCGGATTTGATCAAGATGCTTATGTTGCCTATTGCCATGCTAATGAAAGAACTTTAGAAAGTCTTCTATCAGAATACAACAACGTCCGTGCTGCAACGGTGTCCCTATTTGAGAGTTTTGATGACAAGGCCCTTACTCAAATAGGGATTGCAAGTGAGAGCGCGCTCTCTGTTAGGGCCGTTGCGTTTATTATTGTTGGCCATGAGAACCATCACCTTCAAATAATTAAAGCGCGCTATCTATGATTTATAATATTCAAAGGCTCTAACGAGCAATTCGTGTTCTACCAAGCAATCAATTTTCGGCTTGCCAATCTGTTCTAATAGCACAAAATTGATGTTGCCGTGTTCATTCTTTTTATCATATTTTAAAAGATCAATGATGGCGCCGTAGTCAGAACTATCGATTGTCACTTTGTCGAAAATTTTAAGAAATGCCTGTTTTATCGCTTCTAGATCATCTTTTGGAAATCCCAATAGTTCAGATGAGATATACGTCTCCATGATCATTCCAATAGCAATGGCTTCTCCGTGAAGTAGTTCTTCTTTGTCTGACTGGCTTAAAAAATAAGACTCGATGGCATGCCCTAAAGTATGTCCAAAATTGAGAGTTTTACGCAGGCCATTTTCATACGGGTCTTCGGTGACAATAGTATTTTTAATTTGAACTGATTCATGAATTAAGCCATCCAAATCAATTAAGGTCAAGATGTTTAGGTCCAAAAATTTATTCCAATAACTTTTATCATATATAAGTCCGTGCTTGAGCATTTCTGCCAATCCACTTTTTAAATGATTTTGAGGAAGCGTGTCTAAAAAGCTCGTGTCTATAACCACCATATCTCCAGAAGAGATGACGCCAACCTGATTTTTAAGAGCGCCAAGATCAACACCTGTTTTACCGCCTACCGATGCATCTACCATTGCCAAAAGGGATGTTGGTACATTGATATACTTCAAGCCTCGCTTGAATGTACAGGCTACAAATCCTCCTAAATCAGTAACAACGCCTCCGCCTAAGTTGATAATAAGTGCCTTTCTATCTGCGCCTAAATCTGACAAGGCACTCCATACCCCGACGCATGTCTCTATGTTTTTATGGGCTTCTCCAGCTTCAATTTCTATAATTTCGCACTCCAAATTTGTTTCTAAATGGGACAAAAAATGTGGTAAACAATGGCTGTGGGTATTGTTGTCAACAATTATAAAAATTTTGGAAAAACGATTGTCTTTCAGGTAGTTGTTTAGCTTGTCGTATCCGTTAGTGTTAAAATGAACAGTATACGTGTCATTGGTTATCGAGATCATTAAAAATAGTGGTTTAAAGAAAGGTTGAAAATAAGCAGTTTTTAATTAAATAATAGAGAATGAATAAATATCTTTGCAATTATTTTTCTACAATGACAATACCTAAAATTTTTGAAAATACCGAGGTCGCTTTTAGCCTCAAAAGTGACTCCGAACTTGAACGTGCTTATTGGTTGTTTAAGATGATTTCCTGTCAACCCTTAGTTAGGATAGGCACAGCAGCCACCAACTTTGCTTTGAACGCAAATCTACCCGTCGAAGGCCTGATTCGATCAACCGTTTTTGACCATTTTTGCGGCGGTGTCAATGAACAGGATTGTTTGCCCGTAATTGATAGTATGTATGCAAAAAACGTGAGTTCTGTTTTGGATTTCTCTGTTGAAGGGAAAGAAATGGAGTCTTTTTTTGATGCTGCGATGGAGAAAACACTAAAAATCATCAATTTCGCAGATGAGAAAAAATCAATGCCTATTGCCGTATTTAAGCCTACAGGTTTTGGGCGTTTCCATCTTTACCAGAAAAAAAGTGAAGGAGAAGCCTTTACTGAAAAAGAGCAAGAAGAATGGAATAGAGTAGTGGCACGTTATGACTCCGTCTGCAAATTGGCCAAAGAAAAGGATGTTGAGATCTTGATTGATGGAGAAGAAAGCTGGATGCAGGATGCCGCTGATGAGTTGTGTGAAGCTATGATGCGAAAATACAATACTGGAATTCCTATAGTCTACAACACCTTACAATTATACAGATGGGATAGACTAGATTATCTGAAACAACTTCATGAACGCGCAAAAAAAGATGGTTTTACAATTGGTGTTAAGATTGTGCGTGGTGCCTATATGGAGAAAGAACGCGAAAGGGCCGATGAAAAAGGCTATGAGTCGCCAATATGCGCTAACAAGGCAGCCACAGATTTAAATTTTGATGAGACCTTAGAATATATTCTCAGAAATCTACAAACGATCTCATTGTTTATAGGTACCCATAATGAGCAAAGTAGTTATTTGGCCATGCAGATGATGGCCGACCTCAACATTGAAAAGAATGATAACCGCGTTTGGTTTGGACAATTATACGGTATGAGTGATCATATTAGTTTTAACCTTGCTGACCATGGCTATAATGTAGCTAAATATGTCCCTTTTGGTCCTGTAAAAGACGTGATGCCTTATTTGATACGAAGGGCCGAGGAAAATACTTCGGTGGCCGGTCAGACAAGTAGGGAGCTCATGCTGCTTAAAGCAGAAAGACAAAGGAGGAAAATATAGTTATTTAAATATCCTATCTAAAATAAGGATTTTTAATTTTTGAATACGATAAAGATTCTTATTGAAATTTTTTCCTAAATGATATTTAAATAGATTGACGAGAAAGTTAGGGTTTTCTATATAGTGATTCTTTATGGGCGTTGAAATAAAAGAAGTCATTGCAAAACGTCTAATGCTTTTATAATCACCGAGGTTTCTTTTGACAAAATCATTATTTTTAGCTGAAAATGTTGAAGCTTTATAACCAGCTTCTATAGATAAATCTACACTTAGCTGGTTGTATCCTCCTCCAGGCCAACATAAGTAACTAATTTTTTTGTTAAGTTTTTCTTCTAAAATTCTCTTACTTTCAAATAGTTCATAACGATACCTTTTTTCCATCTCTTCATCCGACTCGTATGTTCCAGGATAAATTTTAAGCTTCTCGTTCAATTTATTTATTTGGGCAGTCTTATTTTTATTATCAGCATTGCAAGAATACATGTCAATAGCATAATTTACCAATTCCTTATCTGGAAAATAACGTCTTAAACCCAATGCTCTTCCAAAATCAAATATTGGACTGCCGTTAGGAACATATTGTTGCTGACTTTCAGCTGTGTAATAAGGTTTTCTCTCTGGTTTGTTGTTCCAAGCCATCCAATCATACTGTTTTTGACCGTTATATATATCTTTGATCTGGTCAGAATGGAAATAAAAATTGTGGCTCATACTGTGTGATTGGACATCCATTACCCCTGTAGATTCCATTCTTTGTAATTCTGACCAATTAAGAAATCCGAGTGGGGCTAATTGACTTCTGTCTATTTTTTTGTTCCAAACATCATCTAAATTGTATCTGTTTTCCTCCGAAGGATCAATAAACTCAGGATTTACAAATATGGTTCCTTTTAAATCATACTTTTTTAATATTGGATAAGCGTACACCCAATTATCCAGATAGCCATCATCAAATGTGATAACAACCTGTTTTTTGGAAGTTGAAGTTTTTTTGCTTTCTAACCACTCATCTAAAAATAGTGTTTCGAAATTGTTCTTAACCAAATATTTGCAAAAATTTTCAAAATGATCTAAAGACACAGATAGCCAATTACGATACCAGTTTTCATTTTCACATCCAATACTGTGGAACATTAATACAGGCATAAAAACAATTTATTTTGAGATTAAAAAAAAACTAA
>NZ_LZRN01000040.1 GCF_001678675.1 Gelidibacter algens | reverse complement strand
TAATTTTTAATAAAATTAGGAAAACTAAAAAACCCCAAACAAAAGTTTTAGGTTTTTGGGGCATCAAGCGTCCCGACGCATCGGGAGAACCGCTGTAGAAGTTTATGTACTTTAATCAATTTTTTATAAAAATTGGAAATAAAAAACCCTCAACAAAAGTTGAAGGTTTTTGAGGCATCAAGCGGATTCGAACCGCTGTAGAAGGTTTTGCAGACCTCTGCCTAGCCACTCGGCCATGATGCCAAATTTGGAAGTGCAAATAGTAAAAAAAATAAACTTGGTAAGCTATATAGTTCTATGTTTTTCGCCTCTCTGTCATTTTTATGGTCACTTTTTCCACATCGCCACCAATAGGAGGGTTTAGTTTACTCACGCAAACCGTGGCTTTTGTAACCAACTGGTCTTCTCTAAAAATACGATTCAATATACGTTTGGCAACCGTTTCAAGCAAATAGGATGGGATCTGCATTTCTTCTTTGATAATCTTGTTTAACAAAACATAATCCACAGTATCACTTAATTTATCTGTGGTTGCAGAGGGTTGCAAATCTGCTTTCACTTTAAGGTCTACACGATAGTCACTACCAATTTTTGTCTCTTCCTTTAAACAACCATGGTGTGCAAAAACCCTGATATTTTCAACTTTTATAATGCCCATAATTCCATTTATAGCCACAAAAATAAGGCATTTATAGAACTAAAAAAATCCCTAATTTTGCATTTGGATGCGTATTGCGCATTTAAAGACATTAATGAATAAGAAATAAGTAAGCGTATTATGTCAGAAGAATCAAAATCACTCAATTTTATTGAACACATTATAGAAGAAGATTTGACCAACGGAATGTCTAAAGATGACCTCAGATTTAGGTTTCCTCCTGAGCCTAACGGTTACTTACATATTGGCCACACCAAAGCCATCGGTATTAGTTTTGGTTTGGGTGAAAGATATAATGCGCCTGTGAACCTTCGGTTTGATGACACCAATCCTGCTAAGGAAGAACAAGAATATGTAGATGCCATTAAAGAGGATATTTCTTGGTTAGGCTATACCTGGTCCAAGGAATTGTATTCTTCTGACTATTTTCAACAGTTGTATGATTGGGCCGTCTATCTTATTAAAGAAGGGAAAGCCTATGTGGATTCGCAATCTTCTCAAGCTATGGCTGAGCAAAAGGGAACGCCAACCCAACCGGGAGTGGATGGACCATATCGCAATAGAAGTATTGCCGAAAATCTTGAACTTTTCCAAAAAATGAAAAATGGGGAATGTGAAGAAGGTTCTCATGTGTTGCGTGCCAGAATTGATATGAAACATACCAACATGTTGATGCGTGACCCATTGATGTACCGTGTTTTGAAAAAACATCACCACAGAACGGGTAACGATTGGTGCATTTACCCAATGTATGATTGGACGCATGGCGAAAGTGATTACCTAGAACGTATCTCGCACAGTTTATGCTCGCTTGAATTTAAGCCTCACAGAGAGCTTTATGACTGGTTCTTGGACCAAGTAGTCGCATCAGACACCATACGTCCAAAACAACGCGAATTTGCGCGTTTAAACCTGAGTTATACCATTATGAGCAAACGGAAGTTGCTTAAATTGGTAGAAGATAACATTGTTTCCGGATGGGATGATCCGCGTATGCCTACCATTTCTGGCTTGCGCCGGCGTGGTTATACACCCAATGCTATTCGTAAATTTGTTGAAACTGTTGGGGTTGCCAAACGTGATAATGTTATTGATGTGGCATTGTTAGAATTTTGTATCAGAGAAGATTTAAATAAAACAGCGCCAAGAGTTATGGCCGTTTTGGATCCCGTAAAATTGGTAATCACCAACTATCCAGAAGGAAAAGAGGAGTGGTTGGAAGCTGAAAACAATCAGGAAGATGACAGTGCAGGTTTCAGGAAAGTACCTTTTTCTCGAGAATTATATATTGAAAGAGACGATTTTAAAGAACAAGCAAGCAGCAACTATTTCAGGTTGACCTTAGGGAAAGAAGTGCGTTTAAAAAATGCTTACATCATTAAAGGTGAACGTGTGGTTAAGGATGCTGCTGGGAACATTACTGAAATTCACTGTACCTATACTGAAGATACTTCTAAAAAAGTGAAGGGAACCTTACATTGGGTGTCTATTAAGCATGCTATTAAGGCTGAAGTTCGTGAATATGACCGTCTGTTTATGGATGAGTCTCCAGATGCACATCCTGAAAAGGATTTTATGGAGTTTTTAAATCCGGAATCCTTAAAAATTATAACAGCATATGTAGAACCGAGTTTAAAAGACGCAAAAATTGGAGAGCGTTATCAATTTCAACGCCTGGGCTATTTTAATGTAGACAAAGATTCATCTGCTGAAAAGCTAATGTTCAATAAAACAGTTGGCTTACGTGATTCTTGGGCCAAGGAATCACAAAGTGTTGGGAGTGGTGAAAAACAATCTGAGAAACAATCAAAAGCTCAAAATAACCAACCACAGCGAAAGGCGATTGATATCATTCAGCAACTAGGAAAAAAGTACACCAATCTTCCCGAAGAAAAACAGTTAAAAACGAAAGCTGAAATCCAAGAACATGCAAAAAATGTGAGTTATGACGACTTGCATCCTTGGTTTAATACAGCAGCTAAAAAAGTGGGCACGCGTATTGCCACTATGATTACGCTTAGGGTATTATTGGAACAAGGTCTAGACAAAAATGAAGATATTAACACCTTTGTTGCCTCTGGATTAGAGGATACTAATGAGGCTTTGGTTACGGAGTCAAAAAACATTTCTAGACTTTAAAGAGACTTAACTAATGCAGTTTTGAGTCATGCATCCTTAAAGCTATAAAAGGGTATACCAACAATATTTTCCATTTGATAATGTATGTCTGTTTTCACACACGTCAGGTTCAGATGGAGTAGGTGTTGAGGAAAGTTGGTAGGAACAGTACGAATTGGACTATCATAAGCTGAAAACACACAGATGACAAGAGATCGGAAAGATAATTATCCTGCGTATCAAAAATATTTGGATGAAAACACGATGACGCTCCATGAAGCTGACAAATCCGATGTTGAGGTAATTATTGAAACTTTTAAGAATTATTTGAGCAGTTTAAAAGAACTGGTCAAAAAATTCAAGAAAGCGCAATAAATAAAAAAGAGGCTGTCTCATAATTCATGAAATAGCCTCTTTCTCTTTTTTACTTTCGGACTCCAATTGGAGACCATTTCTTAAATATTCAATTCTCAATGACTAGTTTTTGTTTTGAGACTCCTTCCTTTTTGAGATTTATTACTGCTTCTTTTCATTTTCTTTCTTCTTGTTTTTAGCTTCTTTCATAGCTTCACCAATTTGGTTACTTGCTGAAAAGCTGGCCACCATGTTATTTAACATGTCACTTCCAGCCTGGGGTGAATTTGGCAACAAAATCAAGTTACTGTTCACGTGTTCCCCAATAGATTGTAAGGTGTCATAATGTTGTGTCACCACAATTAATGCTGAAGCTTCCTGTGAGTTGATACCCACCCGATTTAAAACATCAACCGATTCTTCAAGACCACGTGCAATTTCCCGACGTTGGTCAGCAATACCCTGTCCTTGCAAGCGTTTGCTTTCTGCTTCTGCTTTGGCACGTTCTACAATTAAAATACGAGCAGCATCACCTTCAAACTGAGCAGCGATTTTCTCACGCTCAGAAGCGTTAATTCTGTTCATGGCAGCTTTCACTTGTGCATCAGGATCAATATCTGTCACTAGGGTTTTGATGATGTCATAACCATAGTCTGACATGGCATCGTTCAATTCTGTTTTAACGGCAATGGCAATGTCATCTTTTTTGACAAAAACGTCATCCAATTTCATTTTAGGTACTTCGGCACGCACCACATCAAACACATAACTTGTAATTTGATCATGTGCATAATCCAGTTTGTAGAAGGCGTCGTATACTTTTTCTGAAATCACCATAAACTGAACAGAGATTTTTAAACGTACAAAAACATCATCTAAGGTTTTGGTTTCTACAATCACATCAAGCTGTTGGATTTTAAGGCTCATCCGACCTGCTATACGATCTACAATTGGAATTTTCATCTGCAAACCAGAATGACGAATGCTCAAAAATTTTCCAAAACGCTCAACAATAGCCGCAGATTGTTGCTTTACGGTAAAAAATGAGGACAGGAATATGATGAATAGAAATATGACAATAATTGGGAAAACAAATGGGAACATAGTATGTTTTTTTAGGGTTAAATAATTTAGAATACTAAATTAAACTATAATTGCTCGGAAACTTCTATTTTTTCTTAAAAGCTCAGGCATTTTACCTATTATACTTGTAGCCCCGAAACCTATTTAATGCATTCTACACGTTAAAAAAAGGCTTAGTTCAATTATGCTGAACTAAGCCTATATTTTTTAATTGAAACTCTAAATTTATAAGGTCTGCACTAAATTTTCAATGCGTTGAACAGTCTCAGCTTTTCCAATCATAAACATGATTTCAAAAACATCAGGACCTTGCATGGCACCAACTAAAGCCAAGCGCAACGGTTGCATTACTTTTCCAAAACTGACGTCTTTTTTGCCAATCCAAGTTTTGACATCTGTCTGAATGTTGTCAACCGTAAAATCAGAACTGTGACTGATAATTTGAGCCAACTCACTCATCAATTCGCGAGCGTCATTGTTCATGATTTTTGTAAATGATTTCTCATCATAGCTTTTAGGCGGTTCAAAAAGGAAGGAAGATAAGTCCCAGAAATCAGAAATATAGGTGGCACGTTCCTTAATCATTCCAACAGCCAACGACACGTAATTGACGTCAATATCTTTGAGTTCAGGCTGATTATTTTTAAAAGCTTCGGCCAGCTCGTCATCATTTTGCATTTGCATATAATGATGGTTGTACCATTTAATTTTATCAGGATCAAAGCGTGCTCCAGATTTATGGACACGATCCAATTCAAATGCTTGCGTTAGTTCTTCCATAGAAAAAAGCTCTTGTTCTGTACCTGGATTCCATCCCAGAAAGGCTAAAAAGTTGACTAGAGCATCTGCAAAGTAACCGTCTTCTCTATAACCACGCGAAATATCACCAGATTGCGGATCTTTCCATTCCAAAGGAAATACTGGAAAGCCTAATTTATCACCGTCACGCTTGCTCAACTTCCCTTTTCCTGTCGGTTTAAGAAGCAATGGCAAATGTGCAAATTGAGGTTTGTCCCATCCAAACGCATCATACAATTGATAATGTAAGGCTAGGGAAGGTAGCCATTCTTCACCGCGGATCACATGGGAGATTTCCATTAAATGGTCGTCCACAATATTGGCCAAATGGTAAGTGGGCATGCCGTCACTTTTGAACAATACTTTATCATCCAAAATATTGGTATCAATAGTAATGTCGCCTCTCACCATATCTGTTAAGTGCAAGGTTTCATTTTTAGGTGATTTAAATCGGATGACATAATCGTCACCATTGTCTATTTTTTTCTGAGTTTCTTCTTTGGAAAGTGACACGGAGTTCAACAATAACTTTCTGTTATGCCAATTGTAGATAAAGGTTTTCCCTTTTGATTCATGATCTTTTCTATAATGTTCCAAACTCTCAGCAGTATCAAACGCATAATAGGCATTACCAGAAGCAATCAGTTGCTCAGCATAATCTCTGTACAAATGTTTGCGTTCGCTTTGTCTGTAAGGACCAAATTTCTCATTCTTACCTGGACCTTCGTCAAAAGAGATTGCGCACCAATTTAAAGCGTCAATCATATATTTTTCAGCACCTTCTACATACCTGTTTTGATCTGTATCTTCTATCCTCAGAATAAAAGTTCCATTGTGTTTTTTCGCAAATAAATAGTTGAATAAAGCGGTACGGACACCACCAATATGAAGCGGTCCTGTTGGACTTGGTGCAAAACGCACACGAACGTGATCAGTCATTTTGTTTGATTTATGCTTACAAAGATAGTTGAGATGTTAGAACAGGGAAAAAAGAATGGAGAAAAAGACATAAAATCTTTTATAATTGAAACCTTTACAGAAACATTATATCTGTTTTTGATTTAATTAGGGAGAAACCATTTCATGTGGAATCCGTTTGTTCATAATAGCAAACCAAAGTGGTGGCATAAGTGCCAAAACCATCGATGTTGGATATCCAAATGGCATTTGCGGACTCTCTAAATGACAGTCTAAAATCTGGTATTTTTTTGTGCTCTTATAATGGTGATCACTATGCCGTGTCAATTCATAAAGTACAATGCGACCTATTACATGATTGGAATTCCAGGAATGGATTTTAGACACGCGCTCATAACGTCCTGAGGGCAGTTTGGTTCTTATAAGTCCGTAATGTTCAATGTAGTTCACCGTTTCTAGTAATACAAAACCAACAATTCCGGCGAAAAGGGCAAAAATAAAAGCCGCGTTTCCAAATATTAGAAACACAGTAACCAAATAAGCGATTTGCAATAAAGCATACCACAACATGTCATTATAACTGCTGATGAATGCGGCGTTTCTTCCTTTTAATAAATTTATTTGGATGCGCCATGCGTTTGCATATTGTCTAAAAACGGAAGTGATCCAAAAGCTATAGACAGTCTGGTTATAACGTGCTGTTGCAGGGTCTTCCTTTGTAGCGGCATGTAAATGATGTCCAAAATTATGCTCAATATAAAAATGCATGTATAGGGCAGGAAGTAGGAGCGCTTTTCCGAGATACCGTTCATTAGTACTTTGTCGGTGACCCAATTCATGGGCGACATTGATGCCGTTCACGCCTAAAACAATACCCACGGATAGGATCAGTCCAACATACTCATACATTTTTAAAGATACCGTGCTTACGGTAATAAAAGAAAAAATCAATAAGCCATAAACGATTGGTAAGTTGAGATATAAAAACCAGTCAAAAACTCTTTTTGTTAAGAGGTTTTCAGATTCTTCTTTGGAGATGTTGTAAGTATCAACAGGAAATAGTATTTCAAGAATTGGAATCATTACAAAAGCATAAATTGGCGTTATGAAGCTAAAAAGACCTTGATAGTACAATCCCAAGAACGCCATAAATGGAATAGAAAATGCCGATAAATATTTTAAATCTTTCATGGATAATTTATGTTTGTTCACGTACCGAAGGAAAGCTCATTTTAGACTAGAATGACAGTCCTAAGAAAATTATTGACCTAATTTTATTGGTCTCAGATTTTGTTAAAACTATGTACTTTAGTGCATCTCGCTTTAGCTTCTAAAAATTTTGACACGAATTTCACGAATTTTCACGAATTCATTGGTTCATTGAAAATACAGTCGTAAATCATTTACTGTAAATTTCACGAATGCAACAGACTTTCAGTCTGTTTTAAAAAATCTATGGCACTTTAGTCCATAGTGATTTAGTTTGAAGTCATGGTTTCGCAACCGGACGCGCAAAAAACTTTCATTGATTGCTCTAAATTAACACAAGCTTATCTAATTAAGGCAATTATAGGTTAAAATAAAATTGTAGTTTAGTAAGTTAAATAGTTAGGTCTTTCAAAGCGATTATGAACAATTTCAGCAGCATACAAACCAAACTCGAACAGTTTATCAGGCGTTACTACACTAACGACTTGCTAAAAGGCAGCATTCTTTTCTTTGCCATTGGGTTTATATATCTTTTGATAACCTTGTTTATTGAGTATATCTTATGGCTGAATCCAACGGCAAGGGCCATTTTGTTTTGGGTTTTTGTTGCAGTTGAATTGGGCCTGTTTGTGAGGTTTATACTTTGGCCATTATTAAAATTATTTAAATTTCAGGATGGAATCGACTTTGAGGAGGCTTCCAAGATAATTGGCAAACACTTTCCTGAGGTCAATGACAAATTACTGAACGTACTCCAACTTCAAAAAACCTCCCAACAGTCAGAACTTTTAATGGCAAGTATTGAACAGAAATCTACGGAATTACATCCTGTGCCTTTTAAACTGGCTGTTAATTTTAGAAAAAGCCTTGTTTATCTGAAATATGCGGCCATTCCTGTATTAATCTTACTACTTACGTTCTTTACTGGGCATTTTAACTGGTTCAGTGACAGTTATCAACGTGTGGTCAATTATAAAACCGCTTATGAACCACCTGCACCTTTTCAGTTTTTTGTGGTAAATGAGCAGCTTCAGACTATAGAAAACAAAGAATTTAAATTGGTTGTAAAAACTGCAGGGAAGGTTGTTCCAGAAAATGCTCAAATCCACTATTTGGGTGAAACTTATTTTTTAAGACCAACAGCTCCAGGAGCCTTTGAATATATTTTTCCGCAATTAAAGAACGACGTTTCATTTACACTTTCAGCGAATGGTGTGATCTCAAAACCTTATGAACTAAATATTGTTAACGTGCCCACGTTGGTGAATTTTGAGATGGTCTTGGATTATCCGTCATATACCAATAGGGTAGATGAGGTCTTGAAAAGTACAGGAAATACGACTGTCCCTGAAGGTACCGCTATCACTTGGAAAATCAAGACCCGCTCTACAGAGCAAGTGGTCATGTATGCTAATGATACTTTGGATTTTGATATCAAAAGCGAGGGTAGCTTTGAAATTTCCAAACGTCTCTATTCAAATTTGGAATACAATATTGCGACAAGTAACAAATCGCTGAAGAACTATGAAAATTTGGCATATAGTATTCAAGTCACCAAAGATGCGTACCCTGAACTTAATATGAAGGTTGAACTAGATTCTATTGACCAGCAATCACTCTACTTCTACGGCCAGGCTAGTGATGATTATGGCTTGAGCAAATTGCAATTGGTGTACTATCCCGCAGAAAATGAAGTTGATAAAAAAATGGAAGACATTCCTGTCGTCCAGTCAAATTTTGCTGAATTTGTGAGTGCTTTCCCCAATAATTTGTTTTTAGAAGAGGGTGTCACTTACGAAATTTACTTTCAAGTATTTGATAATGATGCCATTCATAAATTTAAGAGTGTAAAAAGTAATGTGTATACTTATCGAAAGCTCACTAAGGATGAAGAAGAGGTTAAACAATTGAAGGAGCAGAATGAAACGATTAAAAATTTGGACAATTCTTTTGAAAAAATGAAACTTCAGGAGAAGCAGTTGGAAGAATTATCAAAAACTCAAAAGGAAAAAGAACAGCTCAATTTCAATGACAAAAAAAAACTTGAAAGTTTTATCCAGCGTCAAAAGCAGCAAGAGGAGATGATGAAAAATTTCAATAAACGACTCAAAGAAAATCTTGAGGATTTCCAAAAGGAAAATACCGAGAACGATCCATTTAAAGAAGATCTTAAAGAGCGTTTAAAAGATAATGAAGAGCAACTGCAAAAGGACGAAAAACTTTTAAAGGAACTTGAAGCGCTTCAAGATAAAATCCAAAAGGAAGAACTGACTGAAAAATTGGATGACCTTGCCAAGCAAAATAAGAATAAACAAAAGAGTTTACAGCAATTGTTGGAATTGACCAAAAGGTATTATGTGGCAAAGAAAGCAGAAAAGTTGCAAGAAGATCTTGAAAAATTGGCTGAAGATCAAGATGAATTGTCCAAAGAAAATAAAGAGGAGAATACTAAAGAAAAGCAGGATGATTTAAATGAGGACTTTGAAGATTTCCAAATGGAATTGGATAAACTGCAACAAGAGAATAAGGCCTTGAAGAAACCATTGAATGTGCCTCAGGACTTAGAGACAGAAAAGGAAATTCAAAAAGATCAACAAGAAGCATCTGAGGATCTTGAAAAGAAAGAAGATGCAGAAGAAAAGAATGACCAAAATACTGTTGATCAGAAGCAAAAGAGTGCGCAACAAAAACAAAAAGACGCTGCAAAGAAAATGAAGCAAATGAGTGCTAAAATGAGCCAGTCAATGATGTCTGGAGGTCAAGAACAAATGCAGGAAGATGCAGAAATGTTACGCCAAATTTTGGATAATTTGGTGTTGTTTTCATTTGATCAAGAGGGTTTGATGAATCAATTTAAAAGCATTCAAATAAACCATAATCAATATGGTAAATTTCTACGCAAGCAAAGTAGCTTAAGAGAGCATTTTGAGCATATCGATGATAGTTTGTTCGCATTGTCCCTTCGCCAGCCGAAACTGTCAGAGGATGTCAATAAGAAGATAACTGACGTTTTTTATAACATAGACAAGTCTATGGGACAACTTTCTGAGAACTTACTCTATCAAGGGGTGGCGACGCAACAATATACTATTACGGCTACCAATGATTTGGCTAGTTATTTAAGTGATATTTTGGACAATATGGAATCGGCAATGAATCCCGGACAAGGAAAGGGGAAAGGACAAGGAGGTGAAGGGATGCAATTGCCAGATATTATTATGAGTCAGAAGGAATTGAACAAACAGATGGAAGAAGGCTTAAAAAAGAGTAGCTCGGGTAAACCAAAAAATGGGGAAGGAAATGAGAACGGTGATGGTGAAAAAGGTGAGAAAGAGAATGGAAAGTCTGGTAAAGAAGGAAAAGAAGGGAACGGGGGTACATCTGACGGAGAAGGTGAGGGCTCTTCTGAAACTATGAATGGTGAACTTTATCGTATTTACCAACAACAGCAACAGTTACGGCAGGCTTTAGAAAATAAATTACAAGAAATGGGTAAGTCGGTTCAAGGTCAAAATCTCTTGAAGCAAATGGAGGCTATTGAATCAGATTTGATCAATAAAGGATTTACCAATCAGACCTTGCAGCGGATGATGAGTTTACAGCATCAACTGTTGAAACTGGAGAATGCCACCTTTATGCAAGGAGAAGAAAATAGGCGAGAGTCTAATACCAATTTGAAGCAGTTTGAGAACACCTCTAACAATCAAATTCCTACAGCCAAAGAATATTTTAATACTACTGAAATATTAAATAGGCAAGCCTTACCTTTGCAGCAAATTTATAAGAAGAAGGTTCAAGAGTATTTTAAAAAGGAGAATGATTAGTTATAATTACGAAACAGAATTACAATTGGACAATGAGCAAAAGTTGTCTGAATGGATAGCAAAAGCCATTACTGAGGAAGGCTTCAACGAAGGTGAAATTAATTACATTTTCTGTGATGATGCATATCTCTTAAAGTTGAATGTGCAGTATTTAGATCATGACACTTTAACCGATATTATTAGTTTTGACTATACTCTTGGGAAGCAAATAAACGGTGATGTTTATATTTCTGCTGAGCGCGTAAGGGAGAATGCCAAAGATTATGCGGTAAGTTTTGAGAACGAAATGAGTCGGGTGTTGATACATGGAATTCTACATTATTGCGGTTACAAAGACAAGAGCGAAGCAGACGAGGCTGAGATGCGTTCGAAAGAAAATTACTACTTAGCACAGCTCGACTGACTATCTTGAAATCAACGTATATTTGCAAACTTTTCTTTTCGCCTGTAATGGATAGGTGATATCTGGTGGTATTTGCAGTTATCGTCGGTTAGAGATTAGAGCTATATGATGTTCCACGTGGAACACTGATAAATTAAAATTTACAAACTATGTTTGAGAATGTATATGATGTAATCGTTGTGGGCGCAGGGCATGCAGGGAGTGAAGCTGCGGCTGCTGCTGCCAACATGGGAAGTGCTACCTTGCTGATTACGATGAACCTTCAAAATATTGCGCAGATGTCTTGTAATCCTGCCATGGGTGGAATTGCGAAAGGGCAAATAGTTCGTGAGATAGATGCTTTGGGAGGGTATAGTGGCATTGTGAGTGATACGTCTGCTATCCAATTTAAAATGCTGAATAAGTCTAAGGGACCTGCAATGTGGAGTCCGAGGGTTCAAAGTGACCGGATGCGATTTGCTGAAGATTGGAGATTGATGCTTGAGCGCACGCCTAATCTTGATTTTTATCAAGAGATGGTTTCAGGATTGATAGTGGAAAATCATAAAGTTGTTGGTGTAAGGACGTCACTAGGTTTAGAGATCAGAGCCAAATCTGTTGTTCTTACTAATGGTACTTTTTTGAATGGATTGATTCATATAGGAGATAAGAACTTTGGAGGGGGAAGAGCAGGTGAGAGGGCTGCAACTGGTATAACTGAGCAGCTCGTTCAGTTGGGCTTTGAATCTGGCAGGATGAAAACAGGGACTCCACCACGCGTAGACGGAAGGTCATTGGATTATTCAAAAATGATAGTGCAACCCGGTGATGAGGTTCCGGAAAAGTTTTCTTATTCTGACGTCACGAAACCATTGACTCATCAGCGTGATTGTCATATGAGTTATACCAGTCCGCTAGTTCATGATTTATTGCGTGAAGGGTTCGACCGTTCGCCAATGTTTAATGGTAGGATTCAAAGTACAGGACCACGTTATTGTCCGTCTATTGAAGATAAGATCAATAGATTCGCAACTAAAGATCGTCACCAGTTATTTGTTGAGCCAGAAGGGTGGAATACTGTTGAGGTGTATGTCAACGGATTCTCAACTTCGCTACCAGAGGATGTCCAATTTAAGGCATTGCGATCTGTGGAGGGTTTTGAAAAAGTGAAATTCTTTAGGCCTGGTTATGCTATAGAGTATGATTATTTTCCACCGACACAATTGAAACACACACTAGAAACGAAACTGGTAAGAGGTCTGTTTTTTGCTGGTCAAATTAATGGAACCACAGGTTATGAAGAGGCTGCTTCTCAGGGATTGATGGCGGGTATAAATGCAGCCCTTCAAGTTCAGGAAAGAGACGAGTTTACATTAAAGCGTAATGAAGCCTATATTGGTGTTTTGGTGGATGATTTGATTACCAAGGGCACTGAAGAGCCTTATCGAATGTTTACATCTCGAGCAGAATATAGGACGCTTTTGCGTCAGGATAATGCTGATTTGAGATTAACCCCTAAAGGATATGAGCTTGGGTTGGTTTGTGAAAAACGTCTTAAACGAATGGAAGAAAAACATTCAAAAGCAGAGGCGTTTGTAGAATTCTTTAAAGACACGAGTGTCCAGTCTCAAGATATCAACCCCATTTTAGAAGTCAATAATTCGGCCGTTGTGAATCAATCAGGAAAGCTGTTTAAAATTTTTGCAAGACCAAATATCTCTATGGAAGATATACGGAAAATTGATAGTGTAGAGGCCTACATACAAGGGCATGATCTTGACAAGGAAACTATAGAGCAGGCCGAAATACAAGTAAAGTATTCTGGTTATATAGATAAGGAAAAGAATAACGCTGAGAAACTGAACCGTTTGGAAGACCTTAAGATTCCATCCGATTTTGATTATTCCCTAATGAAATCTATGAGCACAGAAGCAAGACAGAAGTTAGAGAAGATTAAGCCTCGCACCATCTCTCAAGCATCTAGAATCAGTGGCGTATCACCTAGTGATGTTTCTGTTCTCTTGGTGTATATGGGCAGATAATTATGAAATCAAACTCGAGTGTTCCACGTGGAACCTTCAATAATACTTTTGTATTAGTTGCGTTTTTTATCTGAAAATATCACTTTCGATATCTATTTTGGGTTTAGAAATTTCAATTTTCAAGTATAAATTACCTTCAATTTTTATGTTATAGTTAGTGGCATTAGGGTATCAATAATGGATTTAAAATCGATTATGGGTGTATCATCTTTTTGTAAATTTCAATACGGAAACACCAATTTCTAATGAATTAGTTCGTGATAATTGATGATATTCGTGTCTCATTATCGGTATAATCAGAAGTACCTGTCTTGAAAATTACTAAAGTGGAATGACAAATTCGAATATTTAATTTGTAGCAGTTTTTGAGTTTGGTGTCTATGATGACTTTGGTGTGAAAACAGGAAAGACTCATGAAGTGAAATTCCTCGAGAAAAGTAAATGCTAATTTTTGCCAAAGATGTCTACTATTTATTAAATTCGCCTTGAACAAATTAATTGTAAATAGTAATCATCACGTGTCAAAATCATCCCCAAAAATCATCTATATAAAAGTTAAGGATCATTCAGTTTCTGGAGAAGACTTCGAATTAATTTTGAATGATGAGTTGGAAATGCTAGAGACCTTTCCAAAGCCATCTCAAGAAAGATTGCCTGATTATTATAAAAGCGAAGATTACATTTCGCATACAGACTCTAAACGAAATCTATTTGAAAAAATATATCATCTTATAAAAGGCATTGCCTTAAAAAGAAAATTAAAGCTCATAGATTCGATAGCGAAAGACTCAAAATTAGTATTGGATGTAGGATGCGGAACTGGCGATTTTCTGCACGTCGCTCACAAGGCTGGATGGACAATATCTGGAATAGAACCCGATGAGGAAGCTAGGGCAATTGCCAACAAAAAAACCAATGGCGCTGTTTTTAATACCGATCAACTTTTCAAATTGGAATCTGAAAGTTTTGATGTGATCACGCTCTGGCATGTGTTAGAACATTTGCCTGATCTTGACCAACACCTTTCACTCTTTAAAAAATTGTTGAAATCAGATGGTGCTCTGATTATTGCTGTCCCTAATTATAAAAGTTATGATGCTCAAGTGTACAGCGAATTTTGGGCTGCTTATGACGTGCCAAGACATCTTTGGCATTTTAGTCAAAACACGTTAAAAAAATTGGCGGATAAGGCAGATATGAAATTAGTCGAAACCGTACCGATGAAATTTGACGCTTATTATGTAAGCTTGTTGTCTGAAAAATATAAATCAGGTAAAATGAATTATCTCAAAGGTTTTTGGAATGGGTGGCGCTCAAATGTTAGTGCGAGAAAATCTGGTGAGTATTCTTCCCTGATTTATGTCATAAAGAAGACTTAAACGCGATTTAAAGCGTTTTTAGGGCTTTTTGTACCTCGCATGAGGATTGAATATTCCAAATTTTTAAAACAAGCTGTAAATTAACCGTGTTAGGCTATTTTGGATTTATATAATCTATGGTTTTTAAAATTTCCATTAATATAATCAATGGGACATATTTTTGCTAATTTCCCAATGACTTTATTACATTTGCAAAAAACTTAATACAAACAAAGAATGAAAAAAGGTTTTATCGCTCTATTAACTTTAGTGATGTTGTCATCATGTCAAGAGCAAACAAAAATTGGATTTGTTGATAACAGCAAATTAATTAATGACTATCAAAAGAAGAAAGATATTGAAGCTAAATTTCAGGTGGAAATCGATGCCTTCAATAAAAAGGTTGATAGTATAGGTCAGTCTTTTCAAGCACAAGCCGCAGAAATGCAAGGCCAAGACCCTAACATGGTTCAGAAAAGCTCTCAAGAAAAATACCAAGCATTGGCCCAACAATACCAACGTTTCCAACAGCAATTTCAAATGGAGGAGCAACAAATCCAAAAGGAAAGTCAATCTCAAATAGATACGCTTATTAAAGAAGTCAAAGCTTTTGTTAAGGGTTATGGAGAAAAGAATGGTTATTCTTACATTTTGGGTAGTAATGAAGCAGGAAGCGTGATGTATGGTGATGACAGCCAAGATTTGACAAAAACTATTTTAGAGGCTCTTAATGCTGAGGGTAAAAAAGACTGATTTAAAAGTCATATAAACGTTAACAATCTAGCTGAGCAGTTAAAAAACTGCTCATAATATTATATAAAAGGCCAGTTTTTAACTGGCTTTTTTATGCAATAACCTCGTCAATTTTATCGACAAATCCGTCAGAATTATTTTCGAATTTCCGTTGCGTTCAATATGGTAAATGGCATCCTGAAGTTCCTGGCTGATATCCATAATATTACCTTCATGTATGTATGGCGCAAAATTTTCTAACTTAAAATTTTTTGTTTTCGGCTCCATAAAGACCAATTGGTTGGCCTTGTAATTCATCAAAAGGGCTTGTCTGAAAAAATCAAGACAGAATTGTAAAAACTGTTTTTGTGTTTCACGACCAGTTTTGGCAATCTGCTCACTCCAACTAATTAAATCGTGAATTGCCGTTTTATTGCCTTTTGCCTTAAATGCACTGCGGATCCAGAATACAAACCATTCTTCAAACTGAAGATCTTCAGAATCTTGATATACCAAATCACAGGCTTTATTATAATTACCATTAGATTGATGTGCTATTTTGGTAGCAGTAGCTTCATCTAATTGGTAATTTTTTTGTAACGCCTCTGTAATGACAGCTTCAGCTAATGGCGGAAAGTGTAATACCTGACAGCGGGATCTGATGGTATTGATAATTTGTGCTTCGTCTTCTGCAATAAGTATAAATACCGTTTTAGCAGGAGGTTCTTCAATAAGTTTGAGCAGTTTGTTAGCGGCAGAGGTGTTCATCTTTTCTGCCATCCAAATAAGCATTATTTTGTAACCGCCCTCATAAGATTTTAGTGAGAGTGCTCTGACAATATTTAAAGCCTCGTCAACCCCAATTTGTCCCTGTTTGTTTTCAATGCCCAAAAGACGGTACCAATCAAAAAGATTACCGTAAGGTTGTTCTTTAAGTAGTTGGCGCCACTCTGCCATAAAATGATTTGAAACCGGATGTTTTTTCACCTTATCGGTTGTAGCAACAGGGAAAGCAAAATGTAGATCAGGGTGGGCGTAGTTTTGAAATTTCAAGTTACAGCTTTCATTGCCTCCCGTATTTTCACTTTGTTTATTGCCGCAAAGAATATACTGTGCATAAGCGATAGCCATGGACAAAGTGCCTGAACCTTCAGGCCCGACAAATAGCTGTGCATGAGGTATGCGGCCGTTGTCCACACTTTGGGTCAAATGGTTTTTAAGATGTTCTTGGCCTAAAAGAGTACTGAATTGCATGGCACAAAACTATGTATTTTTTTTCATTAAAGATGTTGGAATTCCAATTCCTAAAAGAATGCATTTTTTATCGTTTTAGAATTAGTTACATTTGTTTTCCATTCAATAAAAACAAACTTCAATGAAAACCATAAACGACTTCAATTTTAAAGACAAAAAAGCACTTATCAGAGTAGATTTTAATGTCCCTCTGGACGACCAATTAAAAGTAGCCGATGATACGCGAATTGCTGCGGCAAAACCAACTATTATCAAAGTATTGGAAGATGGCGGGAGTTGTATCCTAATGTCACACTTAGGAAGACCAAAGGGTGTTCAGGAGGAGTTTTCTTTAAAACACATTTTAAATGACGTGGAACAAATTATTGGCGTTGAAACCATTTTTGTTTCAGATTGTATTGGCGAAGAAGCCCAAACTGCTGCAGATAATTTAAAACCAGGTCAAATTCTATTGCTTGAAAATCTGAGATTTTACAAGGAAGAGGAAGCAGGTGACAAGACTTTTGCCGAAAAATTATCGAAATTAGGCGATATTTATGTTAATGACGCTTTTGGTACGGCGCATAGAGCACATGCTTCAACCGCCGTTATTGCTCAGTTTTTTCCAGATAAAAAATGTTTTGGGTATTTGATGGAACAGGAAATTCAAAGCATCAAGAAAGTTATGGAAACGGGTGAAAAACCTGTATTGGCTGTTCTTGGTGGCGCCAAAGTATCTTCTAAGATCACCATTATAGAAAACATATTAGATAAAGTGGACCACTTGATTATTGGAGGCGGAATGACCTTTACCTTCGTTAAAGCACAAGGGGGAAACATTGGTGAATCTATTTGTGAAGATGATAAAATGGAATTGGCTTTAGAAATCCTTAAAAAAGCACGAGCTAAAAATGTCAAAGTACACCTTCCTGTTGATGTTGTGGCTGCTGATGCCTTCAGTAACGATGCCAACACTCAAATTGTAAAAGTGGCTCACATACCAGATGGATGGCAAGGGTTAGATGCCGGGCCGGAATCTATTCAGAATTTCCATGATGTGGTACTACAATGCAAAACCATTTTATGGAATGGACCGTTGGGCGTTTTCGAAATGGAGAATTTTGCCAAAGGAACTATTGAACTTGGAAATGCCATTGCAGAAGCTACCAAAAATGGCGCATTTTCACTTGTAGGTGGTGGCGATTCTGTTGCTGCGGTAAAACAATTTGGATTTGAGGATAAAGTGAGTTATGTCAGTACAGGTGGCGGCGCAATGTTGGAAAGTTTGGAGGGAAAAACATTGCCAGGCATCGCAGCGATTTTAGAATAGTTGCCATCAAATACAAAAGCGTGAGTAATTGAATGAAGTTTAAAAGCGTAATTATCCGATGAAATGCAGATTATTGTGTTAAAATGTTGTTTTCTACCATCATTTTGAATATTATTGTACGATTCTAACGAACAAATCGTTGATCTATAAAACACCTTACTAATGAACCAAAAAATAGTATCTCTAACGTTTGGTGCTTTATGTATATGTGGCCTTACTTTTTCGCAAGTTAAAACTTCTAAAAAAGATGCTACAAAAGCACCCGATAAAACTGTTTCAGTTCCAATTGATTCCATTAGTGATGGGAATAAATTGGATGTGAAAGACATAGAGCCCGTTGCTGACTCTTTGAACGCAAAAAAGATTGAAGATTTAGACATCGCCTTTAATATTGACCAAAAATGGCTTGATGAACTTTACGGTAACGAACTTTTTGATAGTATTTATCAATCTGTCACGGATCTAAAATATGATGCCGTCGATTATCCGGAGTTGCCTACTGATACGTTAAAAGTTCGTCTCAAAAAATTAAGTGCTAAAACGCCTTTCAATATTGAGTACAATCCCTCTTTGGAAAGTGTCATTAAATCCTATTTAAAACACAGACGTAATTCTTTGGAGCGATTAATGTCTTTGAGCGATTATTATTTTCCTTTGTTTGAAAAGGAGCTGGACAATTACAACATTCCTTTAGAGATAAAATATTTGGCAATTGTTGAATCGGCTTTGAAACCACGCGCAAAATCGCGTGTTGGCGCAACCGGGTTATGGCAATTTATGTTTGCTACGGGTAAAATGTACGGGTTAAATGTGAGCAGCTATGTTGATGAGCGCAGTGACCCTATAAAATCAACAGAAGCAGCCAGTAAATATTTGGCTAAACTATATGAGATTTTTGGCGATTGGGATTTGGCTCTTGCAGCCTATAATTCGGGCCCGGGTAACGTAAGTAAAGCCATCCGTCGATCTGGAGGGTATGAAAATTATTGGAATATCAGACCCCATTTGCCTCGCGAAACCGCAGGGTACTTGCCAGCTTTTTTGGCTACGATGTATATCTTTGAATATGCTGAGGAACATGGCTTCAAAAAACATAGACCAAATTTTAGGTATATGGAGACAGATACCATCCACGTGAAACAAATGATCAGTTTGGATCAAGTGTCTGAACTTTTGGAGCTTCCTATGGAAGAGCTTCAGTTCTTAAACCCCTCTTATAAATTAGATATTATTCCCTTTATTGAAGGCGAAAATTATACGTTGAGATTGCCAAGACATGCCGTTGGTAAGTTTGTAAATAATGAAGCGAGTATTTACGAACATGTTACCAATGAAATGAACAAGCGTGAAAAACCGCTACCTCAATTTTTTGATTCTGAGACGAAATCCACCTATAAAGTCAGATCAGGAGATAATTTGGGTAAGATTGCGCGGCAATTTAATGTAAGGGTATCCCAACTGAAATCATGGAATGGGTTGCGCAGTAACAATATCAGGATAGGCCAACGCCTCTCGGTTTATAAATCACAGCCTGCAACTTCAACATCATCAACTACAACCAATGCATCTAGTAGTTCAGATTCAAAAAGTACAACTTCAAATTCCGCAAAAACGTATAAAGTGAGGTCTGGAGATTCTTTATGGAGCATTTCTAAAAAATTTCCTGGGGTTTCCATGCAGAATATCCAAGATTGGAACGATATTAGTGGTAATAATTTAAAAGTAGGTACAACACTTAAAATTTCACGCTAAGTGTACTAATTCTTAAAAACTATACCATGAAAACCTTTTACGCTACTGTCTTTGCCTTAATTCTGTTTACTTCTTGCAATAATGGCAAAGACCAACGAATTATTCCAGGATCTAATGGAAACATTAATGATCTTTTAGTGGTTGTCGATAACCTCTTATGGGAGGATAGCGTAGGAGAAACTATTAGAGATGTCGTGGCGGCTCCTGTGCCAGCATTAAATCAGGAGGAACCATTATTCTCCCTCAGCCAAATGCCACCTATGGTATTTGACGGCTTTGCAACAAAAAGCAGAACCATCCTAAAAATCGAGAAAGGAGGGCCAGCGGGTATGGTTATCAAAAACGATGTGTACGCCAGACCTCAAACGGTAGTGGTCGTGTCTGGCAAAACAGACCAGGAAATCAAAGAGCAGCTTGAAAGTAATGGAGATAAAATCATTGCAGCTTTCAAAAAGGAAGAACTAAAGGAAAACCAGCGCCGTATTAAAATTTCATTAATGGATGACGCAGCACTTGAAAAAGCTTTAGGTGTCAAATTGAAATTCCAAACAGCTTATAGAATTGCTAAACAGGATAAAGATTTCTTCTGGATCCGAAAAGAAATTCCCACTGGAACCATGGATATCATGATTTATGAAGTACCGTTAAGTACCATTGAAAAAGGAGACAGTACTATTGTGGATATTGTGAGAATGAGAGACTCTATTGGAAAGGTTCATATTCCTGGGCCGGTAGAAGGCTCTTATATGATTACAGAAGAGGCCTACACGCCCTTTCTGTTTGAGACCAAACTTGATGGCAAACCGACGTACGAAACAAAAGGTCTTTGGGACGTGAAAAACGCCTTTATGTCTGGGCCATTTGTAAATTATGCCATCAAGGATACCGCCAACAATAGATATGTCGTTATTGAAGGCTACGTATTTTCGCCTTCTGTTGAAAAAAGAGACAATATTTTTGAGTTGGAAGCGATTATTAAATCCATACAAATACAATAAACAAAAGAGCCAACTGTTCAAGTTGGCTCTTTCGTTTTTATTTAAAGACAAAAATACAATTATTGCTTTTTATCTGTCGATGTTTTTGTCTCGTCACCGTCTTCTTTACTGGCATCTTTGAACTCTTTAATACCGCTTCCTAAACCTCTCATGAGTTCCGGGATTTTCTTCCCTCCAAAAAGTAATAATACCAAAACAACTACAACTACTATTTGCCAAACTCCAATAACTAAAAAAATACTTGCTGCTATCATAACATTTGATTTGAATTGCAAATTTAATAATTAAACTTCAAATTATACGTTAAAAACAAACTTTAGATGAAAGACATAAAAAATTGCCCTAATTTTATTTAATTTTGTTTTGCATGACAACTATAAAAAAAGAGAAGAAATTTAAAAAGAAATTACTTCATAAGTACCGTTTGGTAGTGCTTAATGAAGATACTTTTGAAGAGCGTTTTGCCATTAAATTGACGCGCTTAAATGTGTTCGTTATTGTTTCATTATCCACGATCCTTTTAGTAGCCGCCACAATTTTTTTAATTGCATTTACATCCCTTAGAGAGTTTATTCCTGGTTATTCTTCAGCTAAATTAAAAAGACAAGCCACGGAGCTCAGTTTTAAGACTGATTCCTTACAGCAAATTATTGAAGTAAATGACAAATATTTTAGTTCTATAAAGCGTGTGTTGAACGGAGATGTCAAAACCATCCAATTCAATAAAGATTCTATTTTAAATGCTGCCAACCAGGATACTGCTGAATTAACTATAAAACCAACCAAAGAAGACTCTCTGCTGCGCGAAAAAGTGGACAAAGAAGACAAGTACAACCTTTTTGAATCTGCCATATCTGCATCAAATTTTGTGCTGTTTCCTCCAGTAAACGGGAATATTTCAGAAGGCTATAATGTGAAGGAAAAACATTATGCGGTAGATATTATTGTTGCAAAAAATACGCCCGTAAAGGCTACGGCCGATGGTACTGTTATTTTTGCAGAATGGACGGCAGCAACGGGTTACGTAGTTATTATAGAACACAGTTATGAATTGATCTCAGTATACAAGCACAATGCGTCCCTGACCAAAGAGCAAGGAGATATTGTAAAAGCAGGGGAAGTTATTGCTATGGCAGGAAATAGCGGAGAATATTCTACAGGACCACATTTGCATTTTGAGTTATGGAGTAAAGGTTACCCAATCAATCCAACCAATTTTATAGATTTTAAATAATGTTTTCAATAAAATCTGCACTAGCCAAACCCTTTGCGTTCTTTATAAAAAGATCGGTCTTAAAATGGGCCAATAATCCGATTGAAACTCAAGACGCTGTGTTTAAAAACCTTATTGATGAGGCAAGGGACACTTCCTTTGGCAAGGACCATGAATTTTCAAATATTAAATCCCATTCAGATTTTATAACCCAGGTTCCCATCCGTGATTATGAAGATCTAAAGCCTTATGTTGAACGGGTTGTTGCTGGAGAACCTGATATTTTATGGAAAGGCAAGCCACTTTATTTTGCAAAAACCTCCGGAACCACCTCTGGTGCTAAATACATACCCATTACTAGAGAGAGTATGCCAACCCATATTGAGGCCGCCAGGAATGCCATTCTGATGTACATTGCAGAAACGGGGAACTCTGATTTTGTCAATGGGAAGATGATTTTCCTTCAAGGGAGTCCAGTATTACATGAGAAAAACGGGATACAGCTAGGACGCTTATCAGGTATCGTGGCGCATTTTGTTCCAAAATATCTCCAAAAAAATAGAATGCCTTCTTGGGAAACCAACTGCATTGAGGACTGGGAAACTAAAGTGGAAGCTATTGTTGATGAAACGTTGCCCGAAAATATGACCGTGATTTCTGGAATACCCTCATGGGTACAGATGTATTTTGAAAAAATTAATCAGAAGACTGGGAAAAAAGTGGGTGATGTTTTTAAAAACTTCAACTTATTTATTTTTGGAGGGGTCAACTATGAACCTTATCGTGCCAAATTTGAAAGTCTTATAGGACGAAAGGTTGACAGTATCGAACTATATCCTGCCAGCGAAGGGTTTTTCGCCTATCAAGATCAGCAGAATGAAAGGGGCATGCTACTTCAATTAAATTCTGGTATTTTTTATGAATTTGTTGAAGCTGAAGCTTTTTTTGATAAGGATCCCAAACGAGTCACCATCAAAGATGTGGCTTTGAAGACCAATTATGTAATGATTATTTCTTCCACCGCAGGTCTTTGGGCGTATAACATTGGAGACACTGTAGAGTTTACGTCGTTAAAACCTTATCGAGTAATAGTTTCTGGCCGCATTAAGCACTTTATTTCTGCTTTTGGTGAGCATGTTATTGGTAAGGAAGTAGAGCAGGCGCTTAAGGAAGCTGTTGAAGGTTCTAACGTGGAGGTATCAGAATTTACTGTGGCGCCACAAATCAGTCCTTCTAGCGGATTGCCGTATCATGAATGGTTTATTGAGTTTGAAAACGAACCTGAAAATCTGCCCCAATTGGCAAAAAAGATTGAAGCCTCCTTACAAACACAAAACAGCTATTATTTTGATTTGATTGGAGGGAAAGTACTTCAGCCATTAAAAATCACTGTAGTGAAAAAGAATGGCTTTCAAGATTACATGAAATCCATAGGGAAATTGGGAGGACAAAATAAAATCCCCAGACTCTCCAACGACCGGAAAATAGCAGACATTTTGATACCAAAAAAATTTAACTAAATAATCCTATATTTGCAGGCTAAACACTAATTATGAGTAATAAAAAGCATCATGCCAGAACGCGAGCTCAAGAAAGCTCTAATGCTATTGAAAGAATGTACATTACAATGCGGCATTTGTTCAATCGCGGATTTTACAAACCTATGGGCATTTCTGGCGAAACGCTTCGTGAATCCTTATTACTTTTAAGACCTGAAATTTATGGTTCCATAGGCGAAGAGAAGGCAGAATTGGAAGGGCTTCTCTATGTCATTGATCGCCTTCCTTATGGAATCGAAGAGTGCACGTTTATCAACCTCACCAGTGATGAAGGTTACACCAATTCTCATTTTAAAGCCATAATTCCGCCAAAAAGAAGACGTAATTGTTTTCGGATTGACGATGAGCAAATGAATATTGAAATCACTCGTGGTCGTTCAGAAATCTATGATATTCTAACCCACTTGACCTTTATGTTTGTCGAGTCGCACAAAATAAGCAAACGCGTGCTTATTGATGAGCAAGGAACAACCACCCGCGATTGGATAAAATTGGAGAAGGCAGTGCTTTCAAATCAAGAATTATCACAACAAGATAGAGAGGTTGCCATTACACATACAGCCAATATTTTGGGTAGAACGTTTAATGAGCTTACTGAAGTGTACAGTGCTTTTTCCTTGCCAAATCAGCCAGAGCGCTTATTGCATTTAGTGTATTGGTTGGGTAAATTGGCCATTGAGGAAGTGGTTAATAACAACAGGCGTACGGTTACGTTTAGTCCTGTACTAAGGGAGCGTTTGGGGCATCATATCCATGGCGAAATTTGGGCAGACAGCATTAAGGAGGCACTCTTGAAAAACGGACTCATAGAACGTCCTATCCATGTCATCAGTGCAAACATGCACAGTGTCATGAATTCACTTTTTGCGCCTCAGGCCCTGAAAGCGCTGGCTGCTAAAAAGAACATGTTTGAGGTTTATGAAGCCTTAAGCCAAAAAGAAAATCAAGAATTGCGCAATAAAGTCACCAAAGAGGCCTTGCAAAGAGGGATGATTTATATTCCTGATACTTCAGGAACAAATATTGACGTGCAGATTTTTGACACCGCTAAGATTGATTTTCTTAAAACAGATCTCGATGCACCCAAAATGATGGAGGATTCAGAAAAACCGGTACTTTTTGTGATGGACTACGCGTTTGGGGAACAGGCCTATGAAACAATTGACGAATTACTAAAGCCTATAAAAGTAAACGGCAAGAAAATTTTTCTGAATGTAGATTCCATTTCAATTATGGGGAAAGCCGGAATTTTAGAAGGCGGAAAAGGGGATATCATGATCCCGTCAGCTCATATATTTGAGGGGACAGCAGATAATTATCCGCTCGAAAATGAACTTTCAAAAGGTGATTTTGAAGGCCATGGCATCAACGTCTATGAAGGATCTATGATTACGGTTTTAGGGACATCACTTCAAAATAAGGAGATTTTAAAATTCTTTTACAATTCAACCTGGAATGTTATTGGACTGGAAATGGAAGGTGCACATTATCAAAAAGCGATACAAGCTGCCTCAAAGGTAAGGGGGAGTATCAACCCTAAAGTTAAGGTGAGATATGCGTATTATGCCAGTGATAATCCTTTGGAAACAGGAAGTACTTTGGCCTCAGGTGGTTTGGGAACCTCAGGTGTAAAGCCCACCTATCTCATCACACGAAAAATATTACATCAAATATTTAATTAATTTAAATTTATGAATGAAGATTTAAGAAAACCACAGCCGCCAAATGAGGAGGTGGATTTAGGTCAATTATTTAATGCTATTGGAAGGCTTTTTGAACGGTTTTTCAGATTTATAGGACGTATTTTTAAAGGACTATTTGGAGTGATCCTTCTGTTTTTATTTTTCATCCAAAAGCATTTTGTAAAATTTGCTGTTGTTGTTGTTATAGGTTTTATTATAGGTGCCATCTTAGACGCAAAGAAAGAGCCTAAATATATTTCAACTATGGTCATTGAACCTAACTTTAATAGTGTTCAACAACTATACAATAATATTGCTTTTTACAACGAGCTAGCAAAGGCTGAAGATTTTCTGTCTCTTTCTGAAGCCTTAAGTATTACTGAAACAGAGGCCTTGGCTATAAGAAAGTTCAAAGTGGAATCCTACTCTGATGAAAATCAGAAAATAGTATTATTTGATAAATTTGTGCGTAGTTTGGATACCACAACTCAAAAAGCGATAGATATGAAATCATATCTTGAAAATTTTAATTCATATGATGCTCGCTTTCATACAATATCCGTTATAGCAAGTGTTAATACCGTTGCAAAAAAAATTCAGCCTGCCATCATTTCTTCTATTTCAAATAATAGCTATTTCAATTTGCAAAAAGATATTAGCGATAGCAATATCAAATTACAAGACAGTCTTTATAACAAGCAAATTACAGAAATAGATTCTTTGCAGTTACTATATAAAAGGGTGATGCTCAAAGAAGCGGAGCGTTCATTACAAGGCACAAACATTAGCCTTGGCGAAAATGGCAGACAGGATAACAAAGAGCTTTCATTGATTAATAAAATGGAAGATTTGCAATTAGGTCTTGTAGAACTTAACAAGGAACGAGGCAATAAGTCTAGTATTCTAAACGTGATTTCTGATTTTCCTAGAAAAGGCGTACGCGACAAAGGAATTTTAAAAAGCTATAAGTTTCTAATACCTAGTGCACTTTTAATTGTAACAGTGCTACTTATATTATTGCTATCATTAAACAAGTATCTTAAAAATTATAGTAGAAATAACATAACATGAAAATATTAATTACAGGAGGCGCAGGTTTTATAGGGTCGCATGTCGTAAGATTATTTGTCAATAATTATCCTAATTATGAGATATTTAATTTAGACTTACTCACCTATGCTGGTAATTTAGAAAATTTAAAGGATATTGAAAACAAACCAAATTACACGTTTATTAAAGGAGACATCACTAACGAAGTTTTTATAAACGACTTATTTGAAAAACATAAGTTTGCAAGCGTCATTCATCTGGCAGCTGAATCCCATGTAGATCGTTCTATAAAAGACCCATTAGCATTTGTGAAAACAAATGTTATTGGCACCATGATTCTTCTAAACGCGTTCAAAAACACTTGGAAAGATAATTTCAACAATAAACTGTTTTATCACATCAGTACTGATGAGGTTTATGGTTCCTTAGGACCAACTGGCTTGTTTACCGAAACAACGCCTTATGATCCAAACTCACCCTATTCTGCTTCCAAAGCAAGTTCTGATCATTTTGTAAGAGCGTATGGTGAAACCTACGGAATGCCTTATGTCATAACTAACTGTAGCAATAATTATGGACAAAATCAATTTCCTGAAAAATTGATTCCCCTTTTTATAAACAATATCATAAATAATCAACCGTTGCCTGTGTATGGTGATGGCAATTATACTAGGGATTGGTTGTATGTAAAAGACCATGCCATAGCAATCGACTTAGTGTTTCACAAAGGTAAAAATCATGAGACCTACAATATTGGAGGTTTTAATGAATGGAAAAATATCGATTTGGTAATACTGTTGTGTCGACAAATGGATAAAAAACTGAACAGAGAGAAGGGTGCTTCAGAAAAGTTGATCACTTATGTCAAAGACCGACCAGGACACGATTTAAGATATGCTATTGACGCTTCAAAAATAAATAAAGAATTGGGTTGGAAACCCTCGGTAACTTTTGAAGAAGGACTAGAGATTACCATCGATTGGTATTTAAATAATGAAACTTGGTTGCAAAGTGTTACCAGTGGCGATTATCAATCGTATTATCAAAAACAATACAATTAAATGAAAGGAATCATCTTAGCAGGAGGGTCGGGTACGAGGTTACATCCATTAACGTTGGCCATAAGCAAGCAATTGATGCCTGTTTATGATAAACCTATGATTTATTACCCAATTTCTACTTTAATGTATTCAGGAATTAGGGAAATTTTAATTATCTCTACACCTCAAGACTTGCCGCTATTTAAGCTATTGTTAGGAGATGGCACTCAATTTGGTTGTGAATTTCATTACGAAGTACAAGCAGAGCCCAATGGTTTGGCACAAGCATTTCTAATAGGAGAAAAGTTTATAGGTAAAGACAAAGTGGCCTTGATTTTGGGTGATAATATTTTTTATGGATCTGGATTATCTGAGTTATTACAAAAAAATAGTAATCCCGAAGGAGGGATTATTTATGCCTATCATGTCAATGATCCTGAGCGTTATGGTGTGGTTGAATTTGATGATGACAACAATGCCATTTCCATAGAAGAAAAACCGACCCATCCAAAATCCAACTACGCAGTTCCCGGAATTTACTTTTATGACAATGATGTGATCACTATTGCTAAAAATATTGAACCAAGTAAGAGAGGAGAGCTTGAAATTACTGATGTGAATAAGGCCTATTTAGCACAAGGAAAACTGAGTGTCAGTATTTTGGACAGAGGAACCGCTTGGTTAGATACAGGTACCTTTAAATCATTGATGCAGGCCTCTCAGTTTGTTGAGGTTATTGAAGAGCGCCAAGGGCTCAAAATTGGTTCTATTGAAGAAGCGGCTTATAAGATGGGCTTCATAAATATACAGCAATTACATGCGTTGGCAGAACCTCTTTTGAAAAGTGGCTATGGTAAATATTTATTAGAGTTAAAATAATTGGACGTTGGAAATAGAACAAACATATCTAAATGACTGTTATTTAATTTCACCAAGAGTTTTTGCGGATTCTCGAGGAACTTTTTTTGAAAGTTTCAATAAAAAGAAGTTTGAAGAGTTGACAGGTCATTGTGTTGAATTTGTTCAAGACAATCAATCAACTTCACAGAAGGGGGTGCTCAGAGGACTCCATTTTCAAATGGGAAACTTTGCACAGGCTAAATTGGTTAGAGTCATACAAGGGAGTGTTTTAGATGTGGCTGTTGATATCCGTCCACAGTCTGAAACTTTGGGTCAACACTTCTCGCTAGTTCTGAGTGCTGAAAATAATAAACAACTTTATATTCCTCAAGGGTTTGCACACGGATTTTTAGTCTTGGAAGACGACACCATATTTTCTTATAAATGTGATAGTTATTACAATAAAGCTTCTGAAGGCGGTATTATTTATAATGATAAATCCTTAAACATTGATTGGAAGTTGCCAGAAGATGCGTTTGTTATTTCAGAAAAAGATAAAGAGCTTCCAACATTTGAAACTCTTTTCAAATGAAAGCAACTGTCCTTGTTACTGGTGGTAACGGCCAATTGGCAAGTTGTATAAACGCCATCTCACAGCTCTATCCTAAGCTCCATTTTATTTTTGTAGATAAAAATGTATTAGATATTACTAATGCCTTAAATGTTTTAGAATTCTTCAACAACAACAAGATCGATTGGTGCATTAATTGTGCCGCCTATACTGCTGTAGATCGTGCCGAAATAGAACAAGAGTTAGTTCAAAACGTAAATGTCACTGGTGCCAAAAATTTAGCACAGGCGTGTGAAAAACATACTGCCAAACTGGTTCATATTTCTACGGATTTTGTTTTTGATGGAAAGCAAAATATGGCCTACACAGAATATGACGCTACTGGACCTTTAAATAGTTATGGAAAAACAAAATTGCAAGGGGAACTAGAGATCGCGTCAATTTTAGAACAGTATTTTATTCTTAGGACCTCTTGGTTATATAGTGAGTTTGGACAGAACTTTATGCTCACCATGCTAAATTTATCCAATGAGAAGAAAGTACTCAATGTAGTTGACAATCAAATTGGAACACCAACTTATGCTGGAGATCTAGCCCAATTTATCATAGAGTTGATTACTACGGAGAGTGTAAAATTTGGCACGTATAATTATAGTAATGAAGGTGTTGCCAGTTGGTATGATTTTGCGAAGGCCATATTTGAAATTAATAAGGTGAATATTAACGTTGTCCCAATTCCGTCAAGTGATTTCCCTACATTGGCCAGGAGACCAACGTTTAGTGTTTTGGATAAAACAAAAATAAAACTGGTTTTTAATAGCAGGCCTATGTATTGGAGGGATAGTTTGGAGTTATGTTTAGAAAAGCCAAAAAAACCGACATTTTAAAAGCTTAAAGTTATCTATCCAAATTAGTGATAAACAGTCAGGGAATATTTTTTATATAGTAGAGATCAGACATAATTTGCAATGCAGTAATGCCTTGGCATTAATCAGCACTTCGATTTAGAAAAATTGTATGTATTATCGAACTTGATTAGATTATTGCATTTCGCTAAACTTCTATCAGAATCGATTATTTTGAATTAGTCAAAGATATAATGAAATCTATCATGAAATTTAAAGAAGAATCAGCTCGTGAATCATCAAAATTAGAAGGAACTATAAGAAAACTAGCCAATGGTTCTAAATTAAATCGTATGGGATCGAAACATGCAGTTGAATTTGAAGAAGCAAACCAGAAAATTTAACAATTGGAATATTAATAGAAAACTGTTGAAAGAAAACATACTTAAAATATTAGATACTCTTGGAGTTAAAAGTGCCCGAACAAAAAATATAGTTGAAAATATTTCAATCTCCTTTTTTTATAAAGGAGGTAGTATTCTGGCCAGTTTATTATTAGTCCCACTAATAATTAACTATCTAGATACTACGAATTATGGGATCTGGCTCATAATTACGTCGTTTATTTCGTGGTTCACATTTTTTGTATATTGGATTAGGACACGGTTTGAGAAATAAATTTACAGAAGCCAAGGCTAATGATAATATGCAACTGGCAAAAGCATATATTAGTTCTTCATATTTTTTTATTACCATTATTAGTGCATCACTTTTTGTTTTATTTTATATAGCCAACCTCTTTATAGATTGGACAAAGGTTTTTAATACTGATGTAAATTTAGTCTCCGATTTATCTTTAATAATGTTAGTTGTATTTGGATGTTTTTCAATTCAATTTATTGTTAAATTAATATCTACTATTTATATAGCCGATCAACGGCCTGCAATGCAAGGCCTTATTGAGCTTTTGACTCAAATTTTATTAGTAGCATCAGTTTTTGTCCTGACAAATTTTTTTAGTTCATCGCTTCTTATGTTCTCAATTATTTTTTCAATTGTTCCATTACTATTGCTTGTGTTTTTTAATTTATATGCTTTTAACACAGATTATCAAGATTTGAAACCAAGTTTTAAGCTTTTTAAATTGGAATATGTAATTGATATTATGGGCTTGGGCATGAAGTTTTTTGTTATTCAAATTGCTGCCATAGTCTTATATACAACCGATAATTTAATTATTACTCATTTATTTTCTCCAGCAGATATCATCCCATATAATGTTGCATTTAAATATTTTAGTATTGTTACTATGGGTTTTTCAATTATTGTAACTCCTTTTTGGTCGGCGATTACTGATGCATATGCAAAACACGACATCCTCTGGATAAAGAAATCCATGACTAACCTTATTAAATTGTCATTCTTATTTTCAATCGTTGCAATTGCCATGGTTTTTATCGCTGGGTGGGTATATGAAATATGGGTAGGGGAAGAAGTCGTCATTTCTAAACGCCTATCAATTTTTATGTCGTTATTTGTAATCACGACTTTATTGACCCAACCCTTTATATTTTTTATTAATGGCACAGGAAAAATAAACGTTCAACTAGGCCTCGGCGTATTTAGCGCATTGCTTAATATACCACTCTCCATTTTTTTTGCGAAAAATTTAAACTTTGGAGTATCAGGAGTCATATTGGCTACCATTGTTGCCAATGTTATGGGACTTGTTGTGTATCCTATTTACTATAAAAAAACAATACGAAAGTTAGAAATTGAATAAGCGTAATATATTAATCATATCGTCTTCTGATGTTAATAGTGCTTCTGGTATAATAGCTTATGACTTGCATAAGCCGTTGGCAGAACGGAATAATTCTGAAATTCTAACATTGCACACCAAGGTTAAAGAGAAAGGTGTCGTTTCATATAATTCGTCCTCCGAATGGTTTCTAAAACGAGCAAAGAATAAGCTAATTGATCTCTTTTTTGATAAAAACAGAATAGAAACCAACCCGAAATACTATTTCTTTGATGTAGATCAAAGTAAGAGTCTTATTAATATAAACAAGGTTGTACAAAAAATAAAAAAGCCAGACATTATTATTGCTTATTTTATGGGGGGCTTCTTTACAATTAAAGATTTATATAATTTGCAGGCCAAATATAATAACGTACCAGTCTATTTGGTGATGGCTGATATGGTCTATATTACAGGAGGTTGTCATTATGCTTGGAATTGCTTAGGGTATAAAAATAATTGTTCAGGGTGTCCTGCAATTGTTGAAGAAAGGTATAAACATTATGCTCAAGATAATTTGAAACTAAATAAAGACTTTATCGATAAAATGGACATTAACTTAATTGCTCTTTCATCTCAAGATTATGCTTATGCAAAAGCAAGCACGCTGTTTAAATCAAAAAAAGTTTACTTTCGTTTTGGGTGGTATTAATCTTAACGTGTTCAATTATAAAAATAGCCCAAACCGCCTTAAAAAAGCATAATAGCGTTCCAATAAATGATTTTGTTATTCTATTTGGTGCAGTAAGGGTAGGTGAGTTAAGAAAAGGGGTTGAGTATTTTATAGATGCCATTAATTTTTTATGCAAAAACAATGAAACAAGTAACGTTACAATAGTGTCAATTGGCAATGGTAAACTTGAAGATTTGTTGCCGAATACAAGCTTTAATATTGTTAATTTAGGTTACATTTCAGATTATCATCGATTAGCGGATGTGTATAATCTGGCCGACGTATTTGTTACAACAACTATACAAGATTCTGGGCCAATGATGGTCAATCAGTCAATTGCTTGTGGAACACCTGTAGTTTGTTTTGATATTGGTGTCGCTAGAGATATTGTAATTAATGGAAAAACAGGATTTAAAGCCGAATTATATAACGCCAAAGAAATAGCTAAGGGAATTAAGAAACTGTATGATTTGGACAAGGAGGCAAGGACTATTGTAAAAGAAAATTGTGCTTTATTGGCTAGAAAAGAATATTCAAGAGAAGTATCGGCTAATAATTTTTTGAAAATCATAAATAGTAATGAACTCACTTGTTAAATATTTAGAATGGGATTCAAATTTTTTTGACTTCCCAGTGTTTAAAATAGATTATACTAGCGATGTTGAAATTGAAAAAGTGTTTTCTGTCAATCGTAATCAAACCGCGTTATATTATGTTTTTAGTGAAAATATAATCTTAAATGCAAGTGTTTTAGCTAATTATAATGGGAAACTGGTCGATGAAAAAGTGCTATTTACAAAGCAAGGGCTAGAATTTAAAAATAATATCACAAACAGTTTTGAATTATATACTGAGACGATCCCAAATGACAAGTTATACGAATTAGCGAGAATCAGCGGAAAATATTCCCGATACAAAACCGATAAAAGGCTACCGAGTTTTACATTTGAAAAAATGTACAACTTATGGATCGAGAATTCATGCATGAATAAAAACTGTGTAATTTATGTTTGCAAACATAGAAAATAATATAGTTGGTTTTATAACCTTAGAAATAAGTTCAAATTCAGGTAGTGTTGGTCTTATTGCCGTGGACAATAGTATGCAAGGTAAAGGATTAGGGTACGAACTTATGTGTATAGCTGAAAATCATTTGATTGGGTTAGGAATAGATAATATTTCTGTAGCAACCCAAATAAACAAATAAAAAAGCGCTCAATTTTTATGGCAGGTTAGGTTATAAAGTTGAGACAAAATCTAATATATATCATTTCATTTTAAATAAAAAAGACAGTGAAAATTCCATTTAATAAGCCCTATTTGACGGGAAAAGAGACCTTTTATATCCAAGATGCTGTGTATTCAGGCCATTTGTCTGGCAATGGGAAATACACGAAAAAATGTCAAACTTTTTTTGAAGAAAAATATAAGTTTAAGAAAACGTTACTTACGACTTCTTGTACTGATGCCTTAGAAATGTGTGCTATGCTGTTAGATATTAAAGAAGGAGATGAGGTCATAATGCCTTCTTATACTTTTGTTTCTACAGCGTTGGCCTTTGTAAGACAAGGCGCGAAAATTGTTTTCGTTGATTCGGGCAAATCTCAGCCAAATATGGATGTGGACGCCATAGAATCTCTTATTAATAACAACACCAAAGCAATCGTTCCAGTTCACTATGCAGGAGTCGCTGTTGAAATGGATAAAATTATGCAACTAGCAGATAGATACAACCTTTATGTTGTGGAAGATGCGGCTCAAGGCGTAGATTCCTATTATAAAAATAAGCCCTTGGGAGGAGTAGGCCATTTAGGAGCATTTTCTTTTCACGAAACAAAAAATGTCATTGCCGGTGAAGGCGGCCTCTTAATAATCAATGAAGACAAATTTATAGAAAGAGCCGAAATTCTATGGGAAAAAGGTACAAATAGAGCTTCTTTTTTTAGAGGAGAAATTAATAAGTATGGATGGGTCGATACTGGATCTTCATTTCTGCCTTCAGAACTAACGGCAGCATTCCTGTTTGCTCAACTCGAAAATATAGAGGAAATTCAAAAAAAACGGATATCTAATTGGCATCATTATTATAATGGCTTAATAAGTTTAGAGAAAGAAGGAAAATTGAAGTTGCCAGTTGTCACTGAAAATGCTACAAATAATGGTCACATGTTCTACATTGTTTGTAATTCAGAAAATGACAGAGCCCAGCTTATCGATTTTCTAAAGAAGAAAAATATCTTTGCAGTTTTTCATTATTTAAGTTTGCATAACAGTAATTATTATTCGAGTATTCATGGAGGAAGGGAACTACCACAAAGTGACTATTATTCAAATCACTTATTGCGATTACCAATGTATTATGAATTAGAAGAATTGTCTATTGATAAAATAGTAAAAACTATAAAAGAATTTTATAGCAGCAAAACGACATAGAGCGGAAGAAAAAGTGCTAAAATAGATGTCTAAGCAAATTTGAGCATTTTACAGATATAAATTATAAAACCCTACAAATGTTTATTACAGTAAAAAGATTATTACAATGGGCTTTATATAGTGTTGTAATTTATATTTTTTTAAATATAATATTTGTACCCCAGGGAATTAATATTCAAAAGATTATAATTACAAGTTTCATGCTATTTTCCTTAATCGCCTTCATTACAATAGGCATTAAAAACAGCAAGCAACTGAAAGCTATTTCCAGTTATGCGAGATTAATATTTTATCTAATCATTTTTTGGGTCGTGTATTATAATCATTAGAGGGTTTTCATTATCTATCCAAGATTGGGTTACAAATTTCGGGAATATCTATATGGCTGCCGCATGGATAGCGCCAATTGCACTGATACCAGGTTTAAAGATTGAAAACTGGACTACAGTTTTCAAAACTATTTTCTTCATGTTTCATTTAATGTTCCTACTTTTTTTAATTTCCTTTTTTTATAATAAAGGTTATAATGATTGGGCAATGTTGGTTAGGCCAGTTAACTTTATTTTACTAATAGGGCTTTATCATTACCGGTTATTTGATAAGATAAAAGTCTTTTTAATTATTATTATTTACATTTTATTAAATGCTTATTTTACATCACGTCGAATAGATTTGGTCTTTCTATTTTTGACGTTCTCACTTTTATTAATGGACAAGCTCCTTTTACTTAGAGATAGAAAAACTATTTTGAGATATATTTTATTTGGATTTCTATTTGTGTTTACAATTATATTTACGCTTGGATATGAGGTTATATCTAATTTTATTGCATCATTTATTAATTTTCAAGAGTCTAGGATATTTTTATTCACAGAGTTGTCAAATGAATTATCGACAATGGAAAAATTTATTGGCAGAGGGTCATTAGGCACCTACTACAGTGAATATTTTGAACACACCAGATATTATGTCGTAGAAATTTTGAAAAAAGAATGGTATGGAGATTCTTCAATCAGAATTACAACTGAAGTAGGCTATCTACAAATGATATTAAAAGGGGGTTTTATTTTGCTTGCGCTGCATATGCTTTTTTATATTTATGCGATCTACTTAGGTATTTTCAGGTCAAACAATAAGTTCATAAGCAGATTGGGGTACTATATACTTGTGATGTCAATTTTAAGTTTAGTAGAATTTAGACCAGCGTTTACACCTACCTTTATTTTTTTATGGATGGCTATAGGTACTGTTCTATCAAAGAGATACAGACAGATGAACGATAATGAAATAAACTCTTTAATAAAATTCAAATGAATACATCATTACCATTAGTAAGTATTATTACGGTTGTTTACAACGGCGAAAACTATTTGCAGCAAACCATTGACAGTGTAAAAAACCAAACCTATAAAAATATTGAGTATATTATTATAGACGGAGGCTCAACTGATAATACGATCAATATCATTAAGAAAAACCAAGACCACATATCCTACTGGATAAGTGAATCTGACAAAGGTCTTTATGATGCTATGAACAAAGGTGTGAAAATAGCAAAGGGTGAGCTTATAGGCACTATAAACAGCGACGACTGGTATGAATTAGATGCCGTTGAATTAGTTGTAAATTTGTATTTGAAAGATCCTTCAGCTAAAGTAATTCATGGCAACAGATATGACGTAAATCAAGATAATACAAGAAAAGAATACATTTATAATCCTTCCATTTTTAAGCTCAAATATTTAAGCATGACTTTTTCACATCCTTCAATGTTTGTTACCAAAGAACTCTATAAAAAATATTCATATAATATTGCATTAACATCTTATGCAGACTATCAATTTTCTTTAACGGCTTTTTTGAGCGGTAACAAATTTGTTCATATCAATAAACCCATTGTAAACTTTCGAGTAGGAGGAATCAGTGGACAGTTAAGTTTGCGAGAAGAATTAGATCAAGGTTTTGTTGCAAGAAAAAATGCAGGAATGAATATTTTTGAAAACGTTTTTGCACTTTTTACAAGAATTCTTAAGAAAACTATTTTTTCCTAAAACAGGTTACCATTCAATAGAGAAATATTTATAGTTAAATAAAGAGTGCTTTTGAAAAGGTGGATTTTATATTTTGTCTTACCTTAAAAAACTTTTAAAAGCACTTAATAATTAAATATAAGTTTCAAAATTTATATCTATCAAGCAAATGAGAATCTTAATTATTCATACACAATATTATCACTTTGGTGGGGAGGATAGTGTTGTTGACCAAGAGATTGAAATTCTAAAAAAAAGTTATGTTGTTGACTCCTTAATATTTAAAAACCATAATGGGCTCAAAGGCGCCATTCAGTTTGCTTCCTCCATCTGGAATATTAAAAAAGCGAAAATTGTTAAAGCAAAAATTAAAGCGTTCAAACCAGACATCGTTCACTTACACAATTGGCATTTTTCAACTGGGCCTTTAATAATAAGAACCATTAAAAAAATGGGTGTCCCATTGGTGTGTACTTTACATAATTACAGATTGCTATGTCCCTCGGCAACCTTACTAAATAAAAACATCTTATTTTTAGATAGCCTAGAGCAAAGTTTTCCATGGAAAGCCATTAAGAATAAAGTTTATAAAAACTCATGGGTATTGACCTTTTGGTTAGCAATCATAGTTTGGAGTCATAAAAAAATTCGAACCTGGGATAAAATCAACTGTTTTATATGTCTAACCCCATCAATGGCTAAACTCTATAAAGACTCTAACTTTAGCATAAATAATAGCTCTTTTTTAGTCAAACCACATTTTGTGTTTCAATCAAAAAACAATAAAATAGCAGAAAAGGGAAATGATTTTATTTATGTAGGAAGACTTTCTGAAGAAAAAGGAATTCATCTTTTAATTGAAGCATTCAAAGATCTTCCCTACAATTTGAAAATTATAGGGGATGGTTATATGAGAGAAATTATTAAAAAAAATATTTATGATTATAAAAACAAATAATACTATTTAGGTCGTCAATAGGCCGACGAGAGAATAGTTTTTTTTTGTTTAATTAAAGTAAAAAGACAAATAGCTTTAATTAAAACCCTTACCCACTTTGTTATAGAAACAATTTGGTTTTGGTACGATAATAAGAATACATTTTCTAAATACACTGTGTCGTTA
>NZ_LZRN01000039.1 GCF_001678675.1 Gelidibacter algens | reverse complement strand
TTAATAGACAACAGAGCTACTATTTACTTAGTTAGTTTACTAAATAATAGTAATAAAAAGAAGTATTAATTTAAGTTACTTTCTTTTTTTGGGTTTTTGATCCACAGGATTGTAATCTTCTACAAGATCATGCTTGTATACGGAATGATAGTATCAAACCCTTTCCTTCCAAAATAGGCTTCCGGATTGTCTTCTGACGCCACCATAACAAAATCACCTCCCCACGCACCAAGGCTTTTGATGCTGCCTTTAAAATCCTTAAAAAGCATCTCCTTGACAGGTTGCTGTTTGATGATTTTTGAAATAATGCGCTCATGGCTTTGCATTAAATACTGAAATGTTTCTAAAGTAGTGCAGCCAATCATATCGTTCGTAATCGCATTGACCTCAGAAAGTGCCAAATGGATGTTGCTTTTGTTATTTTGGTAAGAAGCAATGCCCTCTCTACTATTTTGTTTTTTATTTAAAAAGACAAAATACAAGTGTTGTTTAAATTCCGGATTGAAATCACGTTCAATGATCGTTCTTCCGGTTGTTTCAAGTTGATAGGTAAGTGGTGAATTATGTTGTGCACAGGCAATATCATAACCACTGCCACCAAACGTGTCTTCAAGTAATTTATAGGCATCAAGTTTTGCCCATTGGGCCATATTATTGATTAAGGTAGAGGAGGTTCCTAATCCCCAATTTCTCGGAAAATCTGCTTGAGTTTTCACCTTAACACCGCCGTCTTCGTTTAAGAAATTGGGATTGTATTTTTTGACTGCCCTCATAATTTGCAGCAAACGTTCATTGATAGGGGTGTCAGTAGTTTTTAAATTTCTAAAGTTCTCGTTTAAAGATAGCGTGGTCTCAAACCATAAATGTCCGAGATGATCATAACTTTCCCATTTTATTTGGTGTTCTTGAATTGGTTCCACCGTAAGGGATTGTCCATATGAAGTGGGTATGGCCAATGCCAATGCGCCATCTAAAATAAGGTATTCGCCTGTGATGAGTAATTTACCGTTGCTGTAAAATGTGTTAGGTTTCAATGTTTTGTGTTTAGTGTTCAGTCTGCAGTCTGCAGTCTTCAGTCTTCAGTCATCAGTCATCAGTCATCCGTCATCCGTCATCCGTCATCACTCATCCGTCATCCGTCATCAGACGGCAGTCTTCAGTGTTTATGGCTACGCAAAACTACGCGGGCAGATGGGACTTCAATCCTCATTTGCCAATAACCTAAGGTTGCTCAACGCGGCCTCTACCGAGCTATGTGTGACAATGTTACTTTTAAAATGAGCGATGATTTTTTCTTTCTCTTTACCCGTGGCATTGAGCTGGTTGAGCATGTTCATCAAATGCATTTTCATATGGCCTTCCTGAATTCCTGTTGTGGTTAATGAGCGTAAGGCCGCAAAATTTTGCGCCAATCCTGCCGCCGCTACAATCTGCATCAGCTCTTTTGCGGTAGGGTGATCCAACATCTCTAAGGCCACTTTAACCAAAGGGTGCAACGTGGTCAACCCACCTACAGTGCCAAGGGCCAGAGGGATTTCCATCCAAAATTTGAACACGCCATCTGAGATCTCAGCATGAGAAAGGCTACTGTAGGTTCCGTTGCGTGAAGCATAGGCATGGACACCGGCTTCAACCGCTCTAAAGTCATTTCCTGTAGCGAGCACCACGGCATCTATCCCGTTCATAATGCCTTTATTATGGGTGACGGCTCTATAAGGTTCTATTTCAGCAATCTTTACCGCCTGCACAAATTTATGGGCAAACTCCTCTGAAGCTATACCTGAGTCTTCGTTCAGGTCTTTAACAGGGCAGGATACTTCAACTCTTACCAAACAGTCGGGCACATAGTTGGATAAAATGCTCATGACTATTTGGATGTGGCTTTCAGCTTCTGAGAATTCCTCAAAATGAAGCGCTTCCGTTTTAAATGTTTTTGCAAACTGCTCTAAGCACGAGTTGATAAAATTGGCGCCCATGGCATCCATGGTTTCAAAGGTGGCATGGAGCTGATAATAGTCTTTTAAGCTTTCAGATTTGTCCCTCAACATGATATCCAAAATACCACCACCACGTTTTTTCATGCTTTTGGTGATGTGCTGGGAATCTTCAATAAGCTTATGCTTTATTGTTTTAAAAAATTTTTGCAGTTTGTCAAAACTTCCATGGTACATAAAATGGACCTGGCCAATTTTTGTGGTGGATAAGACTTCCGTTTTAAATCCGCCACGGTCCAACCAAAATTTAGCCGACTTACTAGCGGCAGCCACCACTGAGCTTTCTTCAATAGCCATAGGGATGGTGTACAATTTACCATTGATCAAAAAATTGGGGGCCACACCAAATGGCAAGTAATAATTTGTGATGGTGTTTTCAATAAATTCATCATGAAGCTGCTGTAGCTTTTGGTCGGTATTCCAATATTGTTTGATGGCTTGTTTTGCGGCATCTGCATCTTTAAAATAAGTGCTAGCAATCCATTCAATTTTGTCTAATTTGGATAGTTTGGAAAAGCCTTTAATTGGTTTACGCATAAGGAAAGTTTATAAATGCAAAGATACTATTCTTGTCATGAATATAAAGCCACAAATAATAGCTTTGAGTTTTTAACTATTAAAGGTTAGCGTTTTTGCATTATTTTTAGTAAACTTGACAGCATTTTTATCAGAAATAAAACCCTTAATGAAGTATTTAAAAAGTTCCTTATTTGTCTGTTTTTTAGTAACTGTTTTAGCCTCAGCGCAAAACAAGGAAATTACCCTCGATGCCATCTGGAATGGCACCTTTAGAACCCAAGGAATCCAGTCTTTGCATTCCATGAATAACGGAAAACAGTACGCCGTGCTCAACAATGAAAAGGGGTCCACAACCATAGACGTCTATGATTACAAAACCTTGTCTAAAGTTGAAACGTTGGTAAGTTCCTCTGATATGGAATCCATAAGCAATTTTTCAAACTACACGTTTAGCAAGGATGAAAGTAAAATCATTTTGGCTACTGCAGTTGAACCTATTTTCCGTCGGTCAACGCTGGGGGTGTTCTATGTGTATGACATTAAAAGCAAGACGTTGGTAAAAATTGCCGATCAAAAAATACAAGAGCCAACCCTATCTCCAGATGGAACAAAAGTGGCCTACGGACTTAACAATAATCTGTATATCAAAGATTTTGAAAACAATCAAACCACCCAAATTACTTTTGATGGCGAGAAAAATAAAATCATTAACGGTATTACGGATTGGGTCTATGAAGAGGAATTTTCCTTTGTGCGTGCCTTTGAATGGAATGCTGACGGCACCTATTTAGCTTTTATCCGTTTTGATGAAACTGAAGTGCCTGAGTTCTCCATGGACATGTACGGTACGGCTTTGTATCCTGAGCAATCTGTTTTTAAGTATCCTAAAGCGGGAGAGGCCAATGCTATTGTGTCGCTTCATATGTATGATTTGAAATCAAAAAAGATTAAGGATGTTGAGGTGTCAAAGGCATATTCTGATTTTTATATCCCGCGGATCAAATGGACCAACAGTCCAGATGTCCTAAGTGCACAATATATCAACAGACATCAAAATGAGCTCGATTTATGGCTGATTAACGCCAATGATATGACGGCTAATTTGGTTCTGGAAGAAAAAGATAAGGCCTATATTGATGTGACCGATAATTTGACATTCTTAAAAGATAATAGCTTCATCTGGACTTCAGAAAAGGATGGTTACAATCATATCTATCACTATTCAAAAGAAGGCAAACTGATCAATCAGGTGACCAAAGGCCCATGGGAAGTGACTACCTATTATGGGTTTGATGAGAAAAACAACACTGTTTTTTATCAGTCGGTAGAAAATGGATCCATCAATAGAGATGTGTATGCCATTAAAATTAATGGGAAGGATAAGAAACGATTGACACAGAAGGAAGGCACAAATTCGGCCGATTTCAGTACAGATTTTACTTATTTCATCAATACGTATTCAAGCGCTACCACAGCACCAGAATATACCTTGCATACTGCCAAAGATGGAAAACTCGTAAAAGTGATCAAAGATAATTCGGCTTTAGAGAATACGTTGGAAGCCTATGACCTCCCTAAAAAAGAATTCAGCACCATTGCAGTTAATGGGAATGATTTGAACATGTGGATGATCAAACCAACAGATTTTGATGCTACAAAAACCTATCCGTTATTCATGTTCCAATATTCAGGCCCAGGGTCTCAATCTGTCAGTAACACGTGGAACGGCGCCAATGATTATTGGTATTATTTCTTAGCTCAAAAAGGCTATATTGTGGCTTGTGTAGACGCTAGGGGAACAGGATTTAAAGGCGCTGATTTTAAGAAGGTAACTCAAAATGAATTGGGAAAATATGAAGTGGAAGATCAAATTGATGCAGCAAAACAGTTAGGCTCTAGAGCTTATATTGATGCAGAGCGGATAGGTATTTGGGGCTGGAGTTATGGCGGATTTATGAGCAGTAATGCACTATTTAAAGGGAATGATGTTTTCAAAATGGCCATTGCAGTAGCACCAGTAACCAGCTGGCGTTTTTATGATACCATTTACACAGAGCGCTACATGACCACACCACAAGAAAATGCCTCAGGATATGATGACAATTCACCAATCAACCATGTTGATAAATTAAAAGGCGACTTTTTATTGATCCATGGCTCGGGGGATGATAATGTCCATGTCCAAAACAGTTTCCGTATGATTGAGGCTTTGATACAAGCAAATAAACAGTTTGAATGGATGATTTATCCTGATAACAATCATGGTATTTATGGTGGCAATACCAGATTACATTTATACACCAAAATGACCAATTTTATTGATCGTACACTGGGCGATAAAATTGAAGCAAACAACTAATTTTCTCCAAGAACACATAACGAGCTAACTAATACTTAATTTATATGTCAACAACAGTATCATTACAACCCAGTAAAAGAGAACTTTGGGGTCATCCCGTTGGGCTTTACATCTTGTTTTTTACAGAGATGTGGGAACGTTTCTCTTACTATGGAATGAGAGCATTATTAACCCTTTATTTAGTTCAGAAAACCACAGCTGACAATCCAGGATTAGGATGGTTGGATTCACAGTCTATTATGCTGTACGGATGGTATACAATGCTGGTTTACGTGATGTCCATACCGGGAGGCATGCTAGCTGACAAAGTTTTTGGACAGAAAAAAGCAGTGCTTTATGGCGCCCTAATTTTAGTTGCGGGCCACGGAATTCTGGCTTTTGATCAAATGTGGGCTTTTTATACCGGATTAGCTTTAATAATTTTAGGAGTTGGTTTACTCAAGCCTAATATCTCAACTATGGTTGGAGGGTTATACAAAGAAGGCGATATAAGACGTGACAAAGGATTTAGCATCTTTTATATTGGCATCAATTTAGGATCTTTGCTAGCAACTTTTATCGTGGGGTATGTTGGCGAAGAAATAGGTTGGCACTACGGATTTGGGCTGGCAGGTATCGCCATGCTTTTCGGATTAGCAGTTTATTTATATGGTCAAAAATATTTGGTTCATGTAGGTAATAAACCAACAGAACAAGAAAAGAAAGACGATGTTTCCTTGGTGAGGTTATTCTCAAATTTATCCAAATCCCCTTTACAGTTAGGGGTTGTGGTGTTAATTTGTGCTTATGCAATTTACGCGGGTTTTACTTATGATGGGATTGACAATTGGGGCTATACTGCACTCTATATATTTATCGCATTGGTTGCAGGTGTGTTGATGATGATTTATAAAAATTTGAATACACAAATTCTTAAAGATAGATTTTTGGTGTTATTGTTATCATTTCTTATTGTGATTGTATTTTGGGGAGCCTTTGAGCAAGCTGGAGGATTGATGAGTATTTATACCAAACAAAATACGGACAGAATGACTTCCCTATATAATATCAATATCTTCTTTTATATAGTAATTGGAATTTTTGCATTGAAAGGTGTTTATCAATTGGTTAAAGGAAAAAAAAGCTATACCTATTGGATGGCTGGAGCAGCTTTGGCAGCTATATTGTTTTTCGTTCTAAAAAAATACCTGTTCGTAACTAACCCATTTGAAATTCCTGCAACATGGTTTCAGTCTTTAAATGCTGGTTTCATTATCATTTTCGCAACGCTTGTTGCGGGGTATTGGGCGAAACGAAAACTAAAAGGTAAAGAGGCTTCCTCTTTATTCAAAATGGCTATTGGTACCATGATCATGGGCTTGGGCTTTGTATTTATGATTTTTGCTGCTAAAGAATACAATGCGAACGGTAGTTCTGCTATGTATTGGTTGGTTTTTGCCTATTTGTTCCACACTATTGGTGAATTGTGTTCTTCTCCTGTGGCCTTATCTTTTATAACCAAATTGGCGCCTGTAAAATATGCATCGTTGATGATGGGTGTTTATTTTGCCGCAACAGGTTTGGGCAACAAGGTCGCTGGTATTTTGGGAGAAAATGCATCTGAGTATGGCGAATATGCTGTGTTTTCTGGAATTACAATTTTCACAGTTCTCTTTGGAATCTTAGTCTTAGCGCTATTAAAACCTTTAAAACGTTTGACTCACGGTGCTGAGGATAATGAAAGAGAAATAAAAGAGCAAGAAAATTATGAATTGGGAGATCCAGACATCAATAAGTAGTAGTAGTACGCTATGAACACGACAAAGTTTAGATTCGAAGGGTCTGAAATGAACAGTAAATTATTAATGGGCCATCCTTCTGGCTTGTTTGTGCTGTTTTTTACAGAAATGTGGGAACGTTTTTCATATTATGGAATGCGTGCCATTCTTGTGCTTTTCTTAACACGCTCTGTTTTAGAAGGGGGCTGGGCATGGTCAAGAGAAGAAGCATTGGGACTTTATGGTACCTACACCATGCTTGTTTATTTTTCTCCAATAATTGGTGGGTTCTTAGCTGATAAATATTTAGGATATAGAAAAGCCGTTGCAATTGGTGCGCTGATCATGACTTTAGGTCATGCCGCAATGGCGTTTGACACCCCTTGGAGTTTGTATGTTGGTATTGGTCTTTTGGTTGCTGGAAATGGTCTATTTAAACCAAACATCACCTCTATCATTAGTGGTATTTATGTAAATGCCCAAGACAAAAAAGATGGCGCCTTTACTATTTTCTATATGGGCGTGAATGCTGGTGCTTTCCTTGGTATCCTATTATGCGGATATATAGGTGAAACCGTTGGCTGGCATTACGGATTTGGTTTGGCTGGGGTATTCATGTTTTTAGGAATGTTACAATTTTGGTTGGCACAAGGCATTTTTGGAAGCATAGGTTTGTCACCATCCAAAACTATAGAATATAACGATGCGATTGTTCATGATAAAGACGTTCAGGAGCAAGTAGTCCAGCAGAAAGTACCTTCCAATGTTCAACGTGATAGGTATATAGTCGTTGGGATATTAGCTTTTTTCACCATTTTCTTTTGGGCAGCATTTGAACAGGCAGGTGGTTCAATGACGATATTTGCGGCAGATTATACGGATCGATTGCTCATTGGTAGCAGTGCCGATATTTTCAGAATAGCAAATACGTTGCTTACCATAGTGCCTTTGATGATCATAACTTATGTGCTATTTAAACTGTTTCAAATAACTTTTAAAAAATACGCCCTCTCAAATATATCGTTAGGGACAAGTTTTGCAATTATTTGGGGAATTGTCATTTGGATGTTATATAATCAATTCAATACCATTGGCACGGAAGTTCCTGCATCGTGGTTTTCAATTTTGAACTCATTCTATATCATCGCTTTTGCACCATTGGTCTCCAAAATCTGGGAGAGCAAATACAATCCTCCTGCTTCAGTTAAATTTGGAATAGGTTTGGTATTGTTAGGCTTAGGATTTGGCATTCTTGCCTATGGCTCTGCATCAATTCAACAAGGTGCTCAAACAGCTTCTGTGAGTATGATTTGGTTAATTTTAGCCTACCTACTGCATACTTTAGGCGAGCTATCCTTATCACCTGTAGGATTGTCCTATGTAAGTAAGTTAGTGCCAGCAGGTAAAATAGGACTTATGTTTGGGCTCTGGTATATTGCTGTTGGCCTTGGTAATAAAGCTGCTGGAGAAATGGGTGGAATGATTGATAAAATCTCAGCTTCATATGATATGAGTACGTTCTTTTTGATTTTCACAATAATACCTATTATCGCCGGACTTATTGTAATGGCCTTAACGCCAATCATGAACAAACTCATGCACGGTGTGAGATAAAATCTTCAAATAGTTAAATAAACGTGAAATGCTCCGCTTTTGGAGCATTTTTTGTAGTTTAAACTTAGATTTGCAAAAAAAATAGGATTATGAAAAGATTTGGATTGTTAATGGTGTTGACGATGTTTATAGCCTTCAACAGTATGGGACAACAAATAAAATGGGTCACTTTTGAAGAGGCACTCGCCCTTCAAAAAAAGAATCCTAAAAAAATTATGATGGACGTGTACACCAACTGGTGTGGTCCTTGTAAAATGTTAGATAGAAACACATTTCAAAATCCTGATGTGGCCAAATATGTCAATGACAATTATTATGCTGTGAAATTTGATGCAGAGGGCAATGAGGTCATCAACTATAAAGGCAACAGCTACGCAAATAAAGGCTACAAGGCAGAAATGGCCAGCCGAAGAAATAGTGTACATGATTTAACACATGCGCTTCAAGTAAATGCCTATCCAACAATCGTATTTTTTGATGAAAATGGCGACATGATTTTTCCTGTCAGAGGCTATCAAAATCCACAACAATTGGAACTTTATCTAAAAATGTTCCAGAATGATAAACATAAGGAAATGAAAACCCAAGAAGATTTTAACACCTATTACTCCGCCTTTAAACCAGAATTTAAGGGGTAAGTTGAGTTGTAAAGTTGGGAGTTGCCAAATTGTAATATTTGTATGTCAATCTGCGATCTCTTCCAGCAACAAAACATCGCATTCAAATTCATTTAATCCTTTTTTAGTACAAAAGCGCCCTCTCTACTGGTCAAGTGGAAGGGTACGTTTTGTTTAATACAACTCGCTTCCCAGCGTTCGAGATAGGATTTATAATTGCTGCCATCTGCTATAATCAATGTAGGTTTGATAGTCTCCAATAAGCGTGTCAGATTGATTTTTGGAGAATTCCTCAACACCACATACTTCGGTTGAAATTGCGGTAACTTGTAAACTCCTGAACTGTCCACCACTAAGATTTTCTGGTTGTTGAAGATGTAGATGCTTTGTAAGGTATCCTGTTTTATAGCTGTTAGCGCGTTACCAACTTTAAAATTTCTAGTCACATTGTCTCTGGAATAGATGGAGCTGTCCAAGTTGTGCAACACGGTCATGGTGGCGTTCTTTTTGATGCCCATCATACTGTATCTGCTTTTATGGAAGACTATAAAGGCTTCGGTTTGGTTCTTGTTCTTATCAAAAATTAAAACTGATTGAAAGATCAAGACAGCAATCATCGCTATGGTCAAACGTTTAAAATTTTGCTTTTTGAATAAGAGCAAGAACGTTACGATTAAAAGATAGGCCGTAAATACCTGCAGCAATCCGAAGGAGACATCCTGGAAAACAAAACGTTCCTGTTGTGAGATCCATCGCACAAAGCTATTCATTATACTGATCATGCCGCCATACAAATCAGCTAGCCAAGTAGGAAGAAAATTGATCAGTCCTAAAAAAATCACCAGAATACCAAGGCCTAAAATAATTCCTAGTACTGGGATAATTACTAAATTGGATATGAAGAACAAGCCTGGAAATTGATGGAAATAAAACAGACTAATGGGTACAACACCTAATTGCGCTGCCAGTGTTACCGTAAATATCTGCCATAATTTATTTAGAGGTTTGAATTTTGGCAGCCATAATTTTACAAGTGATGGTTGAATGCTCACAATTGCCAAAACCGCCAAATAACTCATTTGAAACCCGACGTCAAATAGGAATAGCGGCTTAAAAAGCAACAGAAAAAGCATAGAAATGACCAAGGTATTATAAATGTTGGAAGGACTTTTCAAATTCATCCCAATAGCCACAATACTGAACATCATCACAGCCCTAGTCACTGATGCTGATAATCCGGCGATAATGGCAAAGCTCCATAACATTAATACAAGCACGACGGTTTTTATAATCTTACCATGGCGTAGATATTCCAATGGTTTGAATAATGAATTTAGTAGTAGCAAAATAATCCCAACATGCAAGCCCGAAACCGCAAGGATATGAATGGCGCCCGCTTTGGTATAGCTGTCATAAATTTCTGGACTGATATCTTGCCGTTGTCCTAACAATAAAGCATTGATGAGTGCCAATTCATCAGGTTTGAAATTTTTTGATTTTAGCTTTGTGTTGATCGTTCGGCGCAAGTTTGCGGCATAACCAAAAAACGTCTGTGTATTTGAGGAAAGCTTTAAAAGATGTTGGTGGTCTGAGAAAACTTGATGGTAGATGTATTGTTTTTGGAGATAGGCTTTATAATCAAACTGGTCTGGATTTAAAGGAGGGCTCAGCTCTACTAAGTTTGAGGAATCAAGGAAGACATCATCTACTTTGAAGGGGCTTGAAAGACTGTCTTTTTGGACGTTTAAAAGCGTTTTTCCACTTAGTGATTGATTGTTGATTTTTAAAATGTCAACACTATATTTATTATGATACGCGCTAGGTTTGAGCACTTCCCTAATGCGAAAAGTAATTGTTTCTATCGAATCTTTAGCCGGGTCAATGTGTTGTGTGTAATGAGTTTTAAAAGTTTTTTGATCATGGAGTTGATAGGTCAATATACCAATAACAAAGAACGTGAACAATGCCAGTATTCCAAATCCGTTGGACTTTACCCAACGTCCTTTCTCGACAATCAAAAATCCCGATAAACTAATGAGAAGCATACCAACTGCCACAAGAGTGACTTTGATCTGGAGTTCAAAATAGTGTATAAATATAATCCCCGCAATAAGACAACCAGTAATCTTGATGAGCGCAAAATTGAGTAATTTCATGCGCTCTAAGTTACTAAAAATTAGTGTTATAGAACGCGTCTGGCCTGAACAAAGGCAAAGTACCAATATTTTTCGGCCAAGTTGGAAATTATCACGCCGCTACTGGTGCTGGCGTGGATAAATTCAACAAACCCTTCTCTTGCAGACGTAACAATCCCAACGTGATTAACGTCTCTGCTGTTCCTTCTTGTGGCAAAAAATAAGAGATCGCCTTTGTCTACTTCCTTTAAATCAACCCAATCTCCAGTTACTGACAAGTCGCCTGTGGTTCTTGGCAACGCAATATTCTCACTGTCAAAGGAGGTCACAACGAGGCCAGAGCAATCCATCCCTTTTTTTGTAGTACCCCCGTATTTGTATCTCACGCCATCAAATTTTAGGGCATAGTCCACAACATTGTCGGCTTGGGCGTTTGTGGAATTTGATCCTGATCTATGTGATCTTGAATCAATTTTTTCAGTCTTTGATTTGGTAGTGACCACTCGTTTAGAGGATTTACAGCTACTAAACACGACCAAGAGAAGAAGGATTAGGGCAATCTTTTTCATTTCAAGGTAATTTTTGATAAAAATATTAATTTATTGGAAAACGAAGCCACTATTGCGCAATATATTAAAGATTACAAAAGTGAGGTGTTTGATCCCTGTTCTTGTGATGCCTGATATATGGTATGTAATAGTATAAAAAGTAGACTACCTTATACTGTTCCCATTTTAATAAACTGCTATAGGATTTTGGCCGATTTGCAACTTAGTGTGCGCGGTCATTTTTTACATGTTTATAAATCAAACTTGCCGTCTTTCTGCTTGCGCCTTTCCCACCTAGTTTCTTTTCCAACTCAAAATATTCCATAAAAAGCGCTTCACGCTTCTCAGTTTTGAGAATGTTTTCCAACTCCTTTTTTAAACGCTTGGTATTAAAATCATCTTGGATCAGTTCCGTCACCACAGGTTTATCCATAATCAAATTGACCAAAGAAATGTAGTCTAATTTGATCACGCGTTTCGCAATTTGATAGGACAACCAACTCCCTTTGTAGCAAACTACTTCTGGGACTTTAAACAATGCGGTTTCCAAAGTGGCAGTTCCTGAAGTAACCAAAGCGGCCGTTGCCAAACTTAAAAGATCATAGGTCATATTATTGACAAAGGATACATTTTCCTTTTTGATGAACGTGCTATAAAACTCATAGTCCTGACTCGGCGCTCCTGCAATCACAAACTGATACTCTTCAAAGTCTTTGACAACACTGAGCATTACAGCAAGCATTTTACGAATTTCCTGTTTTCTGCTACCAGGTAATAGCGCTATAATTGGTTTGTCTGAAAGTGCGTGTTGTGCTCTAAAATCATATTCACTCACTTGCGTTCTATCGGAAATAGCGTCAATAAGGGGGTGGCCCACAAACTCAACGGGATAGTCGTGTTTGTCTTCGTAATACGATTTTTCAAAAGGTAGGATGACGTACATGTGGTCAACATCGCGTTTGATGGCATGGATTCTATTTTCTTTCCAAGCCCAAATTTGCGGAGAAATATAATAATGGGTCCTAAAGCCTTTTTCTTTTGCCCATTTTGCAATACGTAAGTTAAAGCCGGGATAGTCAATGAAAATAATGACATCGGGCGAGTACTTTTCAATGTCTTTTTTGCAAAAGGCAAGATTTTGGGTAATGGTTTTTAAGTTCATGACCACTTCCAAAAATCCCATAAAAGCCAAGTCGCGATAATGCTTTACTAGTGTCTCACTGACATTTTGCATCAAGTCGCCACCCCAAAACCTAAACTGGGCATTGACATCCTGTCTTTGTAAAGCTTTCATAAGGTTGGCGCCATGTAAATCTCCAGAAGCTTCGCCAGCAATGATATAGTATTTCATGTATTGAGAGTGCCGTTTATAATGCGTGAAAAAGATAAAGGTTATATGTCGTTCTTATCTATAATTTAATATAAACGTAACAATGGTAACGGTAATCGTAGCCAGTATAACGCCTCGGGCACGGTAATCGCGCTTTTGTTTCAGAAAAAGGAAAAATACCACAAGATTAAGGATGGCACCCATGCTGACCAATTTACTGAATAAACCTTGCGCCAAAGATTGTTTGAATGCTGTGGTCATGTCTTCACCGTTTCCAAAAATAACAATCGCGATAATAAATCCGATGGCGTTGGCGATCACACCCACTAAAAATCCTATAAATACTTCTTTTTTAATTCATTTAAATTCCAAGAGTTTAAGTTCTGTATGCAATGGTGGGCGGTAAGATCAAACTGAACTGGCACAACGGATACATACCCATGTTCCAAAGCCCATTCATCTGTATCTTCGCCATTATCTAAATTGACAAATTTGCCGGTTAACCAATAATAATCGCGTCCTTGTGGGTTTTTGCGTTTGTCAAATTCTTCTTCCCAATTTGCTTTTGCTTGACGGGACACTCTAATGCCTTTAATATCATCTTTAGCCAAATTAGGGATATTGACATTCAAGACCACCCCATTTGGTAAACCGTGTTCCAATACATTTTCAACAATGGTTTTGACATAACTCTTACAGGCCTCAAAATTGGCGGTCCACTTATAATCGCATAATGAAAAACCAACGGCAGGAATCCCTTCAATACCTGCTTCCAAAGCGGCACTCATAGTACCTGAATAAATGACGTTGATGGACGAATTGGAGCCATGATTGATGCCAGAGACGCAAATGTCAGGCCGCCGCCCCAAAAGTTGCTTCACTGCCAATTTTACGCAATCGGCTGGTGTACCGGAACAGCTGTATTCTTTTTGATCTCCAGTGTCAATGTGTACCGCTTCTACATATAAAGTTGAATTAATGGTAATGGCATGTCCCATAGCACTTTGCGGACTATCCGGAGCAACCACGACTACCTCACCAATGGTCTTCATCACTTCAATTAAAGTGCGTAGTCCGGGTGCTGTAATACCATCATCATTAGTCACTAAAATCAATGGTTTCTTCTTCATTCAGCAATGTGTTTAGATTGCTAAAATACATAAATTAGACGTTATTTTTCCATTATGGGAGGTTTAACAAAAAATTAGTAGACAATGGTTTTATTGGCATGGTTTTTTCTTTTACTTTAGTGAATTAATAACAACGTGTCTAAAGTGACAAGACTTTAATTATGCCACTAAAACCTATGAAAGACATCATGAAAAGGAATTATAAGATTTTATTATTGACGCTTATGTTGGCATTTGCGTCCTGCAGTTTTACTACTAAAACATTTGAAGATCCAGACAAGGATAAGTTGTTGATGCAATTGATAACCTATGTGCTTGAAGAAGGCCATTTCAGTCCGAAAGATCTGAATGATGAATTCTCTGAGCAAGTTTTTAAGAGTTATTTGGATCAGCTTGATCCTTTCAAAAGATATTTTTACGCTTCAGATATCAAGGAATTTGAAGCATATAAATATAAAATTGATGATCAGTTGAAAAGCTATGATTTAGGATTTTTCAATCTTACCCACGAGCGTTTATTGCAACGTTTGGAAGAATCAAAATCAATGTACAAAAGTGTGCTGGATGACCCTTTTGATTATAATGTTCAAGAAGATATCAATACAGAGTACAAAAAATTGGAGTATGTTAAGTCAAAGAAAGAAATGAAAGAGCGCTGGAGAACACAGCTTAAATTTTCTACCATTGCCAATTATGATGATTTGATTTCACAACAAGAGAATACATTTTCCAATAATAAAAAAGTTCAGGAAATGACAGCTGTTGAAGGAGAGGCGATTGAAGCGGAAACCACGAACAAAAAGGAATCCATAGAGAAAAAGCCGTTATCTAAATTAGAGCAGGAAGCACGCAAAACGACGTTGAACTCCTTAAATGAGCTTTATGATTACATTGATGATCGTCAACGTGAAGATTGGTTTGCCGTGTATTTGAATGCCGTTGTTGCTGAGTTTGATCCACATACCTTCTATTATGGGCCCGAAGAAAAAGAGCGTTTTGATGTGGATATTTCGGGTAAATTTGAAGGCATTGGTGCGCGACTAGAAAAGAAAATGGATGTGATTACCATTTCTGAAATTATTAGTGGAGGTCCGGCATGGAAACAAAAGAAATTGGAAGTTGAAGATCAAATACTCAAAGTAAAACAAGATGATGATGAACCTTCTGTAAATGTGGTTGGGATGCGCCTTAGAGATGCTGTTAAATTAATTAAAGGCCCTAAAGGGACAGACGTAATTTTAACAGTAAAAAGAGTTGACGGCACTATTGAAGATGTTACCATTACAAGAGATGTGGTAGAGTTTGAAGAAATGTATGCAAAATCTTCAACGGTTATCAAAGATAATAAGAAGTTTGGGGTGATCAACCTTCCGGGATTTTATGTCAATATGGAAGACTACAATAAAAGAAATGCCGCCACTGATGTAAAATTGGAGATAGAGCGCTTAAAGAAAGAGAATATCGAAGGGTTGGTTTTAGATCTTAGAAATAATGGTGGAGGCTCTTTACAAACGGTTATCGATATGGCTGGTCTATTTATAAAAGAAGGACCAATTGTTCAGGTTAAAACTACTGGAGGCCAAAAAGAGGTGTTGAGTGATAAAGACAAATCCATTTCTTGGGATGGGCCATTGGTGATTTTAGTGAATGAAAATTCAGCCTCAGCGTCTGAAATTTTAGCTGCTGCAATGCAAGATTATAAACGAGCTCTGGTGATTGGTAGTAAACAAACTTTTGGAAAAGGTACCGTACAAACCGTTTTTGACCTCAACCGAATGTTGAAAAATAATACGAGCGGCGATATGGGTGCTCTAAAATATACCATCCAAAAATACTATAGAATCAATGGTGGTTCCACACAGTTGGAAGGCGTTAAAAGTGATGTGGTTGTTCCAGACCGTTTCAGTTACATTGCCTTAGGTGAAAAGAATCAGGATAACCCATTAGCGTATGATAAAATTGATGCTACTGATTATAACGTCTGGGATAACTATGTAGACTATAAAAAGGCGATAGATAATAGCAAGGCCCGAACTTCTACTAACCAACAGTTGAAACTCATAGATGAAAATGCAAAGTGGGTAAAAAAAATAAGGGATAAGGAAGAATATTCACTTAACTATGACAGCTATAAAGCAAACTTAAAATTAAATGAAGAAGAGGCAAAACAATTTGAGAAACTGACGGATTATAAAACAGACCTGACTTTTAGTTCTTTGCCTTATGAAAAAAAGCTGATGGCTGTAGATAGTGTGTTAAGAGATAAGCGTGAGCGCTGGCATGAGGCGTTGAGCCACGATGTATATGTTGAAGAAGCCCTTCATGTGCTAAACGATCTCAGAACCTCGTATTTGGTTAAAGAAGTTGCGAATAACATAAAAGAGTAATCTTTTAATACCTAATAAAAAATGCTCCAAGGTTAGAAAAACTTTGGAGCATTTTTTTTCTTCTATTATTGAGCTATAACAAAATTACTGCTCTCTAAGAGCATTAATTTCCTGATTGGTTACGTTAATATGATGTAGCACTTCGTCCCTTCCAACAGCGGATGTTGATGAAGTAATAAAGTAATGCGGCGTTTCTTCCCAAGTTTTAAGAAGCTCTTGCATATAGGCTTCTGCATTACGCACTATAGCTTTAGGTTTCAATTTGTCAGCCTTGGTGAAAACTATTGAAAACGGAATACCTTTTTCTCCCATATATTCCAAGAATTCCAAATCGATTTTTTGAGGCTCGTGACGGAGGTCTATAAGCACAAATGCCGACACTAATTGTTGCCGTTTTTCAAAATAATCGGTGATGAATTTTTGAAATTTCTTTTTTGCTGTTTTTGAAACACGAGCGTAACCATAGCCTGGTAAATCAACAAGAAACCAATTTTTATTGATCAAAAAATGGTTGATAAGTTGAGTCTTTCCTGGTCTGCCGGAAGTTTTTGCTAAATTTTTATGGTTGGTCAGCATGTTGATCAATGACGACTTGCCAACATTACTACGACCAATAAATGCATATTCTGGCAATATATCCTTAGGGCACTTGGCCACTTCGGAGTTGCTCATTATAAATTCAGCAGTTTTGATGATCATTTTATTTGGATTTTAAACGCAAAGGTCGTGAAGATTGCTGCAAAGAACGCAAAGTTTTTCTATTTTATCACCGGTCACCCGTCACCCGTCACCCGTCACCCGTCACCCGTCACCCGTCACCCGTCTATCTCTCTTCCCACATTCGAACCAATATCAAACGATTTAGAGTTTGCGCCTTTCAAACCATTCGGCAAGTATGGTGTTGAATTCGTCAGGATGCTCCATCATAGCGGCATGCCCACATTTATCAATCCAATGTAATTCAGAATCTGGTAAAAGTAGCTGGAACTCCTCAGCAACTTCAGGGGGTGTCACACTATCATTTCTACCCCAAATAATGCATACAGGCAAATCCATTTTAGGTAAATCTTTGGCCATATTATGACGGATAGCGCTTTTGGCAATAGCCAAGGTTTTGATTAATTTATTTCTATCATTGACTGTTTCATAAACCTCGTCCACAATTTCTTTGGTGGCCACTGCAGGATCATAAAATACATCTTGTGCCTTTTTTTTGATCACTTCATAGTCGCCTCGTTTGGTATAACCACCTCCCATGGCACTTTCATAAAGACCAGAACTCCCTGTGATAATGAGGGCCTTAACTTTGTCAGGATATAGTTTTGTGTGGTAAAGTCCGATATGTCCACCTAAAGAATTTCCTAGTAAAATAACATCATCCAACTCTTTAAAAGCTATAAAATCATGAAGATATTTTGCAAAGCTTCTCACATTGGTTTTTAGCAAAGACATCGAATAGATAGGCAATTCAGGAATGATAACTTTATAGCCTTTATCTCCAAAATAACGCAACACAGCATCAAAATTACTCAGTCCGCCCATCAATCCATGAAGAATAATTAAGGGTTTGCCTTCACCAACTTCAATATAATTGTAATTTTTTTCTTTTTTTAAGTAGGTGTCTCATTAATGGTTAGTAGTTATGCATAGAAAACAAATATAGTTATTTCATTCAAATTTTATTTCTTTTTGGACAGTTTCGAAATAATAGTTTCATAATAATGGTTCACAGTCCAAAAACGGCTTTTCTCCCACTTTTTAATATTCTGAAAAACAAATGCTTATTGATTTTTAAGATTGACGGTTTATCGAAAATAGAGCTCAAAATCAAAAACTTATCAACAAAAGTGGTAAATTGTGGTAAAAGGTGGTAATATTTTCAATATATTTGAATCTTAGTCGTCAGATAAACAAACAGAAGCTTTTGAACTCATTAATAGGAACATACGAATGTAAAGTTGATGCCAAAGGGAGGCTTATGTTACCTGCGGCCATCAAAAAACAGCTGCTGCCTTCACTCCAAAACGGATTTGTTTTAAAAAGAGCGGTTTTTCAACCGTGTCTCGAGTTGTATCCAATGACTGAATGGGAGGCATTGATGCAAAAGATGAACAAACTTAATCGCTTCAAAAAGAAAAACAACGATTTTATCCGACGGTTTACAGCTGGTGTGAAAATGGTGGAAGTGGATAGTACGGGCCGCTTGCTGATTCCTAAGGATTTGATGGGTTTTTCTGGAATTTCCAAAGATATCGTAGTCTCTTCTGCAATCAATATTGTGGAGATCTGGGATAAAGATAAATACGAACAAGCTATAGACGATGCGGCTGAAGATTTTGCAGATTTGGCCGAGGAAGTTATGGGACAAGACGATGACGCAGATGGAATATCATAATCCGGTGTTGCTTACTGAAGCAGTAGATGGCTTAAATATTAAGCCTGATGGCGTTTATGTAGACGTGACCTTTGGCGGAGGCGGTCATAGTAGAGAGATATTAAAACGTCTTGGTCCAAATGGGAAACTATTCGCTTTTGATCAAGATAAAGACGCGTTGTTAAATACCATCGATGACCCACGATTTACCTTGATCAATGAGAATTTCAGATTTCTGAAACGTTTTTTGCGTTTTTATGGCGCTAAGGAAGCGGACGGCATTTTGGCCGATTTTGGCGTTTCGTCCCATCAATTTGATGTTGCTGAGCGCGGATTTTCAACACGTTTTGAAGCAGATTTGGATATGCGCATGAATCAAGATAACAAATTGTCGGCGTTTCATGTCATCAACAAATATGAAGAAGAGAAGATCGCAGCGGTATTGTTGCAGTATGGTGAGTTGCGTCAGGCACCAGCCATGGCAAAGGTGATTGTAGAAGAGCGGTCAAAACAAGAAATCAAGTCCAGTGAGCAGTTGAAAGAGGTGCTTAAAAAATTTGTAAAGCACAAAAATGAACATAAAGTATTGGCGCAAATCTATCAGGCTATTCGTATCGAAGTGAATCAAGAAATTGAAGCTTTAAAAGAATTTTTGCTTCAAACTCCTGAAGTTTTAAAAACAGAAGGCCGTCTGAGTTGTATTTCATACCATTCTTTGGAAGATCGCTTGGTAAAACGCTTTATAAGAAGCGGATTGTTTGAGGGAGAGCCGGAACGGGATGTGTTTGGCAATTTTGAAGTCCCCTTAAAAAAAGTAGGTGGTTTAATAGTACCATCCAAAGCTGAAATCAAAGATAATAGCAGAGCACGAAGTGCAAAACTTCGGATTGCTGAAAAAATATAACCCTAAAAAATTCCTTCCCTCTTTTGAGTGAAGGTGGATTTAATTCCATTGCAGGAATTAAAGACGGAAGGGTTCTATAAAATAACAATGTTGAATAAAATAGATTCCTGCCTTTGCAGCGATGAATTTAAGTGAAACAAACTAATTCTTCCCTTTGGGAAGATGTCCGAAGGACAGATGGGAATATGAAACACAATATTTATCACATATTAAGAGGTAAGTTTTTGGTCAGCGATGATTCTTTCAAAAATTGGAGAATCATCATTTTCATTTCTGTCTTGGCTATTGTCATGATTGCAAGTTCGCATAGTGCAGATCAAAAAGTACATGACATTGCAAGGTTAGGCAATGACGTTAAAGAATGGCGTTCAGCTTTTGTAGATGGCAGATCAAAATTGATGCGTCTTAAAATGGAGTCTGGAATAATTCAAAAAATGGCAGAAAAAGAGATCGCACCATCCTCAATTCCGCCCAAGAAGATAAAAGTAAAATCAGAAGACAACTAGTGGCAGTTACTGAAAAGCACATATTGAACCGATTGTATTTTGTTGCAGGCATCATGTTTGTCTTTGCTTTGGCTGTGGTGTTCAAATTGTTCACCATTCAAATGGTGCAGGGTGATAAGTACCGTGAACTTGCTGAAAAGCGAACGGTGAAAAATGTCACTATCCCTGCAAATCGTGGTAATGTCTATGCGTCTGATGGCAGTTTGCTGGCTACCTCAATTCCGAAATATGACATTCGTTTTGATGCGTTGACACCAACCAACAAAACCTTTGAAAAATATTTGAACCCTTTATGTGATTCCTTGTCGGCATATTCTGGGAAGTCGTCAGGATATTATGAAAAGGAGTTGCGCAAAGCAAGAGCAAATAAAAACAGATATTTTCTCCTTGCCAGAAATATCAATTATACAGATTATGCGCGCATTCGTAATTTCCCATTATTAAGCCTAGGCGCTTTTAGAGGCGGCGTCATTGTGGAGCAGACTACTAAACGCGAACATCCTATGGGTGGCATCGCGCAACGGTCCATCGGTTATGAGCGTGTAGATGAAGACGGTCACGTGGCTAGGGCAGGTATTGACGGTGCTTTTGGTGAAATGTACTTGAGAGGGACTGACGGACACCGGATGAAACAAAAAATTGGTCAAGGCCAATGGAAGCCCATTACAGATTATAATGAAGTAGAGCCAAAAGATGGCTATGATGTGTACACCACCATAGATGTCAACATTCAGGATATTGCGCATCACGCGTTGTTGGAACAGCTCGAAATATACAAGGCAGATCATGGAAGCGTGATTGTCATGGAAACAAAAACTGGAGAAATAAAAGCGATTTCAAATCTGGGTAGAAATTCTGATGGACATTATTATGAGCGTTTAAATTATGCCGTTGGTGAAAGCAGTGAACCTGGCTCTACCTTTAAAATCATGGCCATCACGGCCGCTTTAGAAGATAAGGTGATTGATACCAGTGATGTTGTTGATACCAAAAATGGCGTATTGAGTTTTTACGGTAAAAAAGTAAGGGACTCAAAGCATGGCGGTTATGGTAAAATATCCATTGCAAAAGCTATTGAAGTGTCATCAAATACAGGGATTGTTGCTGCAATAGATAAGGCTTACAAAGACCAACCTGGTAAATTTATTGACCGTTTGTATGACATGAATTTGAATCAGAGTCTCAATCTGCCAATTCTTGGAGAACCTGAACCTATTATTCCAGATCCAAGAATTAAAAACGGACGTTGGAGTGGCATTGCATTACAGTGGATGGCCTATGGCTATGGCGTATCATTTACACCTTTGCAAACCTTGACATTCTACAATGCTATTGCCAATAATGGTGAAATGGTAAAACCACAGTTTTTGCGTGAAGTGCGCGAGTTTGATAAAACCATTGTGCCTTTTAAGAAGGAGGTAATCAATCCTCAAATCTGTTCTCAGGAAACGGTTGATAAGGTGAAAAAACTGTTGGAGAATGTTGTTGAGCATGGCACGGGAAGTAAATTGTATTCACCTAACTTTTCCATGGCGGGTAAAACAGGAACCTGTCAAAAAGATTATGCTACTAAGGATAAGTTGAGTTATATCTCTTCATTTGCTGGTTTTTTTCCGGCAGACAACCCGAAGTACTCGTGCATCGTAGTGATTCATGAACCAGATAAGAGTGTTGGGTATTATGGTGCTGATGTGTCTGGGCCGGTCTTTAAGAAAATCGCCCAAAAGATATTTACAGATACTCCAATTACAGATGAGGTAGAGACGCTGAATTTTCAAAACTCAGTAGTGAACAAGGATTTTGAGAGTTATTATGACGTGGCGCAAACCTACAAAACCATCATGCCTGATGTTACTGGTATGCCCACAATGGATGCCTTGGCGCTTTTGGAAAATATGGGATTGAAAGTAAAAATTGAAGGTGTAGGCGTGGTCAAAAAACAATCGATTGATAAAGGCATTAAAATAAAACGCAATCAACAAGTCTATTTAAATATATAATGGCACAATTAAAAGACATATTGTATAGAGTGACCATCAATGCTGTTGTTGGGAATACAGGTGTGGTCATTAATGCCATCCATTTTGACTCTCGTAACATTGCCGAAGGAGACGTTTTTGTGGCTATAAAAGGCAGTCTTACTGATGGCCATCAGTATATTGATTTGGCAATTGAAAAAGGAGCCGTTGCTATTGTTTGTGAAACCATGCCAGCACATACGAAAAGCGGAATAACCTATATCTCGGTTGAAAGTGCCAGTAGAGCTTTGGCTTTCATGGCGGCCAATTTTTATCTCAATCCTTCAGAAAATTTAAAGCTGGTAGGTGTTACCGGTACCAACGGCAAAACTACAGTGGCAACCTTACTCTACCAACTATTTAAAAAAGCAGGTTTTAAGGTAGGGTTATTGTCCACGGTTAAGGTTATGGTGGATGCGACAGAGCATAAAGCAACGCATACTACGCCAGATTCATTGACCATCAATAGGTATTTGAGTTTGATGAGTGCAGAAGGTGTTGAATTTTGTTTTATGGAAGTCAGTTCCCACGGCATTCATCAAAACAGAACGGAGGGTTTGCATTTTGAAGGCGGTATTTTCACAAATCTGTCACATGACCATTTAGATTATCACAACACATTTGCCGAGTATAGAGATGTTAAAAAATCATTCTTTGACAACTTGCCAAAAACCGCTTTTGCGCTGGTCAACACCGATGACAAAAATGGTCTGGTCATGCTTCAAAACACTAAGGCAAAGACCTACACGTACGCGTTGAAGACCTATGCCGATTATAAAGCTCAAATTTTAGAAAATCAGCTGACGGGCCTTTTGCTGAAAATCAATGATCAGGAAGTTTGGACCCGATTGATTGGCAATTTTAATGCCTATAATATTTTGGCTATTTACGCTGCCGCAGAATTGTTAGGGCTTGAAAAAACAGAGAATCTGCGTTTGATAAGTGAGTTGGAAAGTGTTTCAGGGCGTTTTCAATATATGATATCAGACGAAAAAATTACAGCGATTGTAGATTATGCGCATACGCCTGATGCCTTGCAAAATGTGTTGGAAACTATTAACAGCATTCGGACTAAAAACGAAGAACTGATCACCGTTGTCGGGTGTGGTGGTGATAGGGATAAAACCAAACGCCCTAAAATGGGGCATATCGCTTCTGCCTTAAGCACCAAAGTGATTTTTACAAGTGATAACCCAAGAAGTGAAGTTCCTGAAACAATAATAGAAGATATTGAAAAAGGCGTAGAACCTCAAAATTTCAAAAAAACAGTAGCCATTGCGGACAGAAAACAAGCTATTAAAACCGCCTGCCAAATGGCGCAACCTAATGACATTATTCTTATTGCAGGAAAAGGCCATGAAACCTATCAGGAAGTAAAGGGAGTTCGGAGTGATTTTGATGATTATAAGATCGTTCAGGAATTTTTGAAACAGCTTGGGAAATAATGAATATGAATAAAGAATAAAGAATAAAGAATAACGAATAACGAATAACGAATAACGAATAACGAATAACGAATAACGAAGTTCATTTTAATCAACAATCAACAATCAACAATCAACAATCTAGATGCTCTATTACCTCTTTGAATATTTAAAACAACACTTTGATTTTCCAGGATCTTCCCTCTTCGGTTTCATCACCTTTAGGGCAGCTATGGCCATCATCTTGTCGTTACTTATTTCAACAATTTATGGTAAACGGATCATCAGATTTTTACAAAAACAGCAGGTTGGAGAAACCATTAGAGATTTAGGATTGGAAGGTCAGGTGGAAAAGGCGGGGACGCCAACTATGGGCGGGATCATCATCATTATTGCCACCTTGATTCCTGTTATTTTGTTTGCAAAAATTGATAATATCTATATCATCCTGTTAGTAGTAACCACATTGTGGATGGGGACTATAGGGTTTATTGATGATTATATTAAAAAATTCAAAAAAGATAAAGAAGGGTTAAAAGGGAAGTTTAAGGTATTAGGTCAAGTGGGATTGGGAATCATTGTGGGAGCCACGCTGTATTTCAACGAAAATGTAACCATCAAGGAGAAATTACCAATTGCACAGCAAAAGGAAATTTTAGCCGAAAATCCTAATGTGGAAGCGTCTAAATTATTTAAGGCAGAAGAAAAATCCACAAAAACAACCATTCCTTTTGTGAAGAAGAACGAATTTGATTACGCCCACTTGGTCACCTGGATCGATCCGGGACTTGAAAAGTATGCGTGGATCATTTTTATTTTAGTAAGCATTTTCATTATTACCGCCGTATCAAACGGTGCTAATTTAACAGATGGCATTGACGGATTGGCAGCAGGAACCTCAGCCATAATTGTGCTCACACTCGGCATTTTTGCATGGGTTTCAGGAAATATCATCTTTTCTGAATACCTCAATATTATGTATATCCCGAGGGTGGAAGAAATCACCATTTATATCGCCGCATTTGTTGGGGCGCTGATTGGATTTTTGTGGTACAACACCTATCCTGCACAAGTATTTATGGGAGATACGGGAAGTTTGACCATAGGTGGGATTATTGCCGTTATCGCTATTGCAGTGCGCAAAGAATGGCTCATTCCAGTATTGTGTGGTATTTTCTTGGCTGAAAATTTATCCGTGGTAATGCAGGTCAGTTGGTTTAAATATACCAAACGCAAATATGGCGAAGGACGGCGCATTTTTAAAATGTCGCCATTACACCATCATTATCAGAAGTCCGGTTACCACGAGAGTAAAATTGCCACTAGGTTTTGGATTGTAGGGATTTTGCTCGCAATCCTGTCCATTGTGACCTTGAAAATTAGATAGAAGCCCATTTCTTAATCGCCTCCCAAAGGGAAGAGAAACTGTTGGAGAAATTATGAATGAAAAAACAAAAACTGACGCTTTTAAAAAGCCCTCCTTCGGAGGGTTGGGTAGGCTTGTTATTTTAGGAGGAGGAGAAAGCGGCGTGGGCACGGCACTTCTAGCAAAAACAAAAGGCTATGACGTATTCCTTTCAGATAAAGGAAAGATTAAAGACCATTATAAAAAAGTTCTTTTACATCATGAGATTGAATTTGAAGATGAGCAGCACACGGAGTCGAAGATTCTAAACGCTGACATCGTGATGAAAAGTCCGGGAATTCCTGATAAAGCGCCTTTGGTAAAGCAAATTCGTGAAAAGGGAATTCTGGTAGTTTCTGAGATTGAATTTGCATCCAAATTTACCAATGCCACTATTGTAGGGGTTACGGGAAGCAATGGTAAAACCACCACGGCTACCTTAATCCACCATATTTTAAAACAGGAATTGGAAGTCGGCTTGTCTGGCAACATCGGTAAGAGTTTTGCACAGCAGATTTTAGAACATGATTATCCAAATTATGTGCTGGAGATCAGTAGTTTTCAGTTGGATGATATAGTGGATTTCAAGCCGCATATCGCCATTTTGCTGAACATCACACCAGATCATTTGGACCGCTATGATTACAAGTTTGAAAATTATATCGAATCAAAATTCAGAATTGCCTTAAACCAGACTAAAGACGATTATCTGATTTATGATGCTGATGATGAGGTAATCACAGAGTGGCTCAAATCGCATACAATTCAATCCACATTATTGCCATTTTCATTGACAAAAACAATTGAAAACGGAGCGTATTTAGACAAAGAAGAGATAAAAATAACGATAGATAATAACCAGATAATTATGCCAACAAATAATTTAGCTCTAGAGGGCAAACACAATATTAAAAATCAAATGGCGGCGTCAACCGTGGCGCATTTGTTGAAAATCAGAAAACAGACCATTCGTGAGAGCTTAGAGAATTTTCAGGGTGTGGAACACCGTTTGGAGCATGTTTTAAAAATTAACAAGGTGCAATACATCAATGATTCAAAAGCGACCAACGTTAACGCCACGTACTATGCTTTAGAAAGCATGGATGCGCCAACCATCTGGATTGTCGGTGGGGTTGATAAAGGAAATGATTACAAAGAATTGTTTCAATTTGTTAATGAAAAAGTAAAAGCAATCATTTGTCTTGGAGTCGATAACGAAAAACTAATGGACACTTTTGGAAAGATGGTGGATACCATCGTGGAAACACAGTACATGAGTGAAGCGGTAAAGATTGCTTATAAAATAGCTGAAACTGGTGATTCTGTATTGTTGTCGCCAGCATGTGCAAGCTTTGATTTGTTTGAGAGTTATGAAGACAGGGGGCGTCAATTTAAGGATGCGGTGAGAAACTTGTAAATATCCCATCTTAATCTTCCCGAAGGGAAGAAACTGATACGGTACAAACTCAGAATAATTTTAAAACAAGTAAAAAACAAACATAAACTAACTAAAACGCTTCCCTTTGGGAAGATGTCCGCAGGACAGATGGGCTTATGAATAATTTGCTATCACATATAAAAGGAGATCGATTGATTTGGGCAATTGTTGCGTTATTGGCAATTTTCTCATTTCTTCCGGTGTACAGCGCTTCCAGTAATTTGGCATATACTGGTGGCTCAGGCAGTACGTTTTCGTTTTTTGTGAAGCATTTTATGCATTTGTTTTTAGGCTTTGCAATTATGTATGGCATCCATCGGGTGCCGTATCGTTATTTTAGAGGCTTATCACTCGTGATGTTGCCAATCGTATTGATTTTATTGGTGTTGACCATGTTTCAAGGCACAACAATTGATGGGGCAAATGCAAGCCGTTGGATTCAAATTCCAATTGTAGGGATGTCATTTCAAACCTCCACCTTGGCAGCTGTGGTGTTGATGGTGTATGTGGCGCGTTATTTATCTAAAATACAGGATAGGGACATTAGTTTTAAAGAAACGATTTTGCCACTATGGCTCCCTGTTTTTTTGGTGCTGATATTAATCCTTCCCGCCAACTTTTCAACTGCGGCCATTATGTTCACGATGGTGATGGTGCTGACCTTTATAGGAGGCTATCCTATTCGTTATTTGGCAGTGATCGTCGGCACTGGAATGGTCGTGTTAATATTATTTGTATTAACGGCAAAGGCATTTCCCGAGGTGATGCCAAATCGTATTGATACCTGGATGAGCCGTATTGAAAACTTTTCAAATGGCGAAGATACCGAAGCGGATTATCAGATTGAAAAAGCAAAAATTGCAATCGCAACAGGAGAGCTTGCAGGCTTAGGGCCTGGCAAAAGTGTACAGAAAAACTTTTTGCCGCAATCGTCCTCAGATTTTATTTTTGCAATAATTGTTGAAGAATATGGTTTGATAGGTGGGATGGTCATTTTGACCGTCTATTGCTGGATGCTTTTCAGAATTGTGATTATCGCACAAAAATCAGACACCGTTTTTGGAAAATTAGTGGTGCTGGGTGTCGGGTTGCCCATCGTATTTCAGGCTTTTATTAATATGGCTGTTGCGGTAGAACTATTCCCGGTAACGGGACAAACGTTGCCATTGATCAGTAGTGGTGGAACTTCCATTTGGATGACTTGTTTGGCTATTGGTATCATTTTGAGTGTGAGTGCAAAACGAGAAGAATTAAAAGAACAAGAAGACGCATTGGATAATCCGTTGGAAATATTGAGTGAAGCAATTTGAGATTTGAACAAAAGAATAAAGAATAAAGAACCAAGGACAACTAGTCTAGAAATTAGACAGATAATGATTTGGAATTTGGAATTTAAAATATTGGAATTTTAAAAAAATATAGTGGCAAAAAAAGAAACATATAAAATTATTCTCTCAGGAGGCGGTACAGGAGGTCATATCTATCCTGCCATTGCTATTGCCAATGAGTTGAAGTCACGCTTTCCTGAAGCGGAGTTTCTTTTTGTGGGTGCTAAGGACAGGATGGAGATGGAAAAAGTGCCTCAGGCAGGATATGCCATTGAAGGCCTTTGGATTTCGGGAATTCAGCGCAAGTTGACTTTGAAAAATTTGGCCTTTCCATTTAAGCTAATTGCGAGCTTGGTGCGTGCCCGAAAAATTGTAAACCGTTTCAAACCCGATGTCGTCATTGGTACTGGCGGTTTTGCTAGCGGCCCTTTATTGCAGGTCGCGGCTTCTAAGGGCATTCCTAGTTTAATCCAAGAACAAAATTCATTTCCGGGGATCACCAATAAATTGTTAGGAAAAAAAGTAGATAAAATTTGTGTGGCTTATGATGGATTGGAACGCTTTTTTCCAAAAGAGAAACTGATTAAAACAGGAAACCCTATCCGTCAGGATTTGTTGCAGATGGATAACAAATCTATTGAAGGCAAAAAGGCCTTCAATCAAAAGCAAGGTAAATATACCTTGTTGGTTTTGGGCGGTAGTTTGGGTGCAAGACGGATCAATGAATTGATTGAAAAAGAACTGGAGTTTTTTCAAACGCAGAACGTCCAAATCATTTGGCAATGTGGCAAATTGTATTATGAGACTTATAAAAAGTATAACAGTTCAGAAAATGGACAAGTCCATGCCTTTTTAAATACGATGGATTTGGCTTACGCTGCCGCAGATTTTATTATATCTAGGGCAGGAGCGAGTTCGGTGTCAGAATTATGCGTGGTGGGGAAACCCGTTATTTTCATTCCGTCACCTAATGTGGCAGAAGACCATCAAACTAAAAATGCGATGGCAGTAGTAGATAAAGATGCCGCGTTATTGATCAAGGAAACCGATTTGGAGGTCGATTTTGAAAATCGGTTTGCTCAGTTGGTGTCTTCCTCTGAAAAACAACAGCAATTGAGTAAAAACATAAAGGCATTGGCTTTGGTAAATGCTACTAAGGATATTGTGGATGAGGTTGAGAAATTGTTGAGAAAGAATTAAGTATTTAGTACAAAGTATTAAGAGAATGACGAATAGTAAATAATCAATAAAATTCAACTTAGAAACTAGAAACAACAACAAACCTTGAACTTAAAAACAATACATAACGTCTATTTCATCGGTATCGGAGGCATCGGAATGAGTGCGCTTGCACGCTATTTTGTTGCTCAAGGAAAATCGGTGGCCGGTTATGATAAAACCAAAACTGAAATTACAGAGGCTTTGGTAGAACTTGGTATAGACGTGCATTTTGAGGATACTGTTGATCAGATACCAGCTGCATTCTTGGATAAGGAACAAACTTTAATTGTTTACACACCTGCAATTCCTAAAGATCATGCGGAATTCAAATTTTTTAAAGATCAAAATTTTGAAATTTTAAAACGGTCTGCTGTCCTGGGAGAAATCACGAAAAACACATTTTGTTTGGCCGTTGCCGGTACCCATGGTAAAACGACCACCACCAGTATTTTAGGGCATTTGCTATACGAATGTAACGTTCCTGTTACAGCCTTTCTAGGTGGGGTGAGTGAAAATTACAATTCTAACTTTATTCTCAATGGTACCGAAGTTACAGTAGTTGAAGCCGATGAGTTTGACCGTTCATTTTTAACATTATCGCCAGATATGGCCGCTATTACATCAATGGACGCCGATCATCTTGATATTTATGGCGAGGCTGCTGAACTTGAGAAGTCGTTTGTTGAATTCACAAAAAAATTAAAGCCCAACGGCAAGTTATTTGTAAAAAATGGATTGCCACTAGAGGGGATTACCTACGGAATAGAAGATGATGCAGCTTATACTGCTCAAAATATAAAGATTATCAATGGGAGCTATGAGTTTGATGTGAAAACGCCAAATGAAACGCTACACAATTTTAAATTTAACCTACCTGGAAGACATAATCTGTCGAATGCACTAATAGCCTTGGCGATGTCTGTAGAATATGGTATCCCTCACCATCAGCTCGCCAAAGCTTTAGCATCTTACAAAGGGGTTAAAAGACGCTTTACCTATCAGATTAAAACGGATAATTTGGTGTTTATAGACGATTATGCACACCATCCGGAAGAGATCAATGCGGTGCATCAAGCGGTTAGGGAAATGTATCCAAATAAGAAAGTGCTGGCTATTTTTCAACCGCATTTATATAGTAGAACGCGAGATTTTGCGGACGATTTTGGGAAGAGTCTGTCACAATTTGATGAAGTGCTATTACTCGATATTTACCCAGCTAGAGAATTGCCAATGGAAGGCATCACCTCCGAATGGTTATTGACAAAAATAGAAAATAACAACAAAAAATTAATCCAGAAATCAGCGCTGATTTCAGAGATATTAGCGTCAAATGCACCTGTAATTTTAACGATTGGCGCAGGAGATATTGGAGAACAAGTAAAACATATTAAACAAGCATTGCAACTTGAAAATAAATTATAATTATATAAAAATCATAGGATTGCTGGTATTGGTAGCATTTCTTTTCGCGTTTTCCTCCATTAGGAATTCTGCCAGAAAAGTGAGTACACCTCATATCAAATTTCTGGGTGATGAGAATTTATTTGTTACGCATGAGACTGTTAGTAAATTGTTAATACAAAATCAGGAGGGTGTTGCAAATAAGCCTAAAGAAATGATAGATTTGAACGACTTGGAATCTGCCCTGAACGCCAACGTCATGATCAAGCAGGCGCAAGTGTTCATCAACGTTGATGGCACATTGACCGCTGAAATAGAACAAAAGAAACCAATTGCGAGAGTAAGTACAAATGCATCTTACTACATTGATGATGAAGGATCCTACATGCCTTTATCAACAAATTACGCCTCAAGGGTCCCTTTGGTAACTGGTTCTATCGCTAAAAATGAGTTATATAATGTGTTTCAAATTGCTAGAAAAGTTCAAAGCGATGAATTTTTAAGAAACCATGTTACAGAAATTCACCAAAACGAAAATAAAAGCATTGATCTAAAGTTTAGATTGAATGATTTTAAGATACAGTTAGGGTCCTTGGACAAACTGGATAAAAAGATAAATAATCTTAAGGCTTTCTATCAAAAAGCAATGAAAGATGGTACTCTGAACACTTACAGTGCCGTCAATCTAAGATTTGATAAACAGGTCATATGTACCAAAAAGTAAAGGATGGAAAATAATAAAATTTCAGTAGGATTGGACGTAGGCACAACAAAGATTGTGGCTATGATTGGTCGTAAAAATGACTATGGTAAAGCCGAAATTTTAGGAATAGGGAGAGCTAAGAGTTTGGGCGTACATAGAGGCGTGGTGAATAACATCACACAAACCATTCAGTCCATTCAGCAAGCTATTCAAGAAGCGGAAGCTGAAAGCGGACAGAAGATTGAAGAAGTAACCGTAGGTATTGCAGGTCAGCATATCAGAAGTTTGCAGCATAGTGATTACATCACACGAGCCAATTCTGAATTGGTAATTGATGAAGAGGATATTGACCGATTGATCAACCAGGTACACAAGTTGGTGATGCTTCCTGGAGAAGAAATTATCCATGTGTTGCCTCAAGAATACAAAATTGATGGGCAGGCAGAAATTAAAGAACCTATTGGGATGTATGGCGGACGGTTGGAAGCTAATTTCCATGTGGTGGTGGGTCAGGTATCTTCCATCAGAAACATTGGACGCTGTGTAAAGAGTTCAGGTTTGGAGTTGGAGGGCATTACATTGGAGCCATTAGCCTCAGCAAACGCTGTGTTGAGTCAGGAAGAAAAGGAAGCGGGTGTTGCCTTGATTGATATAGGAGGTGGAACTACAGATCTTGCGGTTTTTAAAGATGGCATTATCCGTCATACCGCAGTGATTCCTTTTGGAGGCAATGTGATTACTGAAGACATCAAAGAAGGCTGTTCTATCATAGAGAAACAAGCTGAGTTATTGAAAATAAAATTCGGTTCGGCATGGCCAGGAGAAAATAAGGATAATGAAATTGTTTCCATTCCGGGATTAAGAGGACGGGAGCCAAAGGAAATTACCCTTAAAAACCTATCGAAAATCATTCACGCACGTGTCGTTGAAATTGTTGAACAGGTATATGTTGAAATAAAAAATTACGGACACGAAGAGCAAAAGAAAAAGCTCATTGCCGGAATCGTTTTAACCGGCGGTGGTGCACAACTTAAGCATTTAAAGCAGTTGGTAGAGTACATCACTGGGATGGATACCAGAATAGGGTATCCTAATGAGCATTTGGCGGGTGATAGTGATGAGGAAATAGCGAGCCCATTGTACGCCACGGCTGTTGGCTTGGTGATGGACGGCTTAAAACGTCAAGAACGTAAGCGCATTGAAAAGGCGGCCGAAAAGGAGACCGTTGAAGACGTTGAAATCGCTGCAGCACCAATAGAAGAAGAAGAGGTATTGATCCCACCAATAAAGAAGGAACGCCGATCATTTTTAGATAAATTAACCGATCGCGTCAAAGATTTTTTAGATAACGCCGAGTAGCGACAGATCATCATCTGTCGCCCACAACGCAACATAGAGACAGATAATTATCTGTCTCAACAACGCAACATAGAGACAGATCATTATCTGTCTCAACAACGCAACATAGAGACAGATAATTATCTGTCTCAACAACAGAAATATTAATTAAGAATCCAGAAAAAACCCGAAACATTATGAGCAATAAAAATGAATTTGGAAACATCGCATTCGATTTGCCAAAAAACCAATCCAACGTCATTAAGGTGATCGGTGTTGGTGGCGGAGGAAGCAATGCCATAAACCACATGTTCCTACAAGGCATCAAAGGCGTTGATTTTGTCATCTGCAATACAGATTCCCAAGCGCTCCATAACAGTGGGGTTCCAAACAAAATTCAGCTAGGCGTTAATTTGACAGAAGGTCTTGGTGCCGGCGCTAACCCAGAAGTGGGAGAGCAAGCCGCGCTTGAGAGTTTAGAAGATATTCGCCGCATGTTGGATACCAATACAAAAATGGTATTTATTACTGCGGGTATGGGTGGAGGAACAGGTACTGGTGCCGCTCCAGTGATTGCTAAAATGGCCAAGGAATTGGAAATACTGACGGTTGGCATTGTCACAATGCCTTTCCTATTTGAAGGAAAAACCAGAAATGAACAAGCTCAAAAAGGGATTGAAACCTTGAGAAGTCATTGTGATTCTTTAGTCGTCATCAACAATAACAAGCTGCGTGAGGTTTATGGCAACTTAGGCTTTAAAGCAGGGTTCTCTAAGGCAGATGAGGTATTGGCCACAGCTTCTAGAGGAATTGCAGAAGTGATTACCCATCACTACACTCAAAATATTGATTTACGGGATGCTAAGACCGTATTAAGCAATAGCGGGACAGCCATTATGGGTTCGGCAACCGCATCTGGTAAAACGCGTGCGCAAGAAGCTATTATGAAAGCTTTAGATTCTCCGTTGCTAAATGATAATAAAATTACTGGAGCCAAAAATGTATTGTTGCTCATCGTTTCTGGTGTTCAGGAAATTACTATTGATGAAATTGGAGAAATCAACGACCATATTCAAAATGAAGCCGGACATGGTGCAAACATCATCATGGGTGTAGGCGAGGATGAATCTTTGCAAGAATCTATTTCAGTCACCATTATTGCCACGGGTTTTGACATTGAACAACAAGATGAAATTTCAAATACAGAAATTAAGAAAGTCGTTCATGCTTTGGAAGACGACAGTAATGACGTCAAGGTTAAGGAGCGTGAACCAGCGATCATTAAACCAGAAATCGTTCTTGAAAAGGAAGAAGAAAAGGTGGTGATCCACAAATTAGTGGAAGAAGAGAAAAAGGACATCAAAATGGACCTGATTCCAACCACTGAATTTATAAAGAAGCTCAACGTTATTTACGATGAGGTCTTGGACAGCAGTGTAGAGGAAGAGGATTTTATTATTACGCCTATTGCTCCATTTAAAGCAGAACAACCAAAAGAAATCTTTGAAGAGGATGAGCAGATAACACTCACTTTTGATCTGCCATTGTTCAACCAGAATTTTGAGGAGACTCCAGAAAATGAGAAGAGAGTGCTTTTTGATTTGGACGAGACTACAAAAAACATAAATGTCAATGATCACATTGAAATCATTCCTGTGACCCAAGCGGACGAAAAAGGAGAAAAGCGATATGCGCTTGATGATTTTTCAACCTTTGAATCTTCATTGAACAAGACAAAAACGAAGCAAAAGCCAGAAATTGAAGAAGACATTGTGTTCGAAAAGAAGGTGATTTCGACAAAAGAAGAGACATATACTCCAGGAGAAGTCGATCCATTGAACAGTCCAATTTCTGACATGCTGAAAGAACGCGCTGACGAAAGAAGACGCAAAATGAAGGACTTCAATTATAAATTCAGTTCAGCAAAGATTGATGAAATTGAAAAAGAGCCAGCCTATAAAAGGCAAGGCGTCAACTTGGAAGAGAAAAGATATTCTTCTGATATCAACGCTTCTAGAATGTCAGTAGGAACTGATGATAATGATGATGTGCAGTTGAGAAGCAATAACTCATTTTTGCATGATAATGTAGATTAATAGCCAATTTTTTTTAGTATTGAAGAATCCGAAAAGGACATGCACTTTTCGGATTTTTTATGTTATGGAATCAAGGAAAAGGATGGAGACGAATTTTAAGTTCAAAAAACTGTTCTAGTCCCCAATCAATGAAGGAAGCTGTTCCGTTTAATTTGTAATTATCATGCCATAGGCTTACCTAACACTCCTTACTTTTTGTTATCTTCGCAACATCAAAAAAAAATTATGAGCTTACAAGAAGATTTAATGACTGCCATGAAGGCGGCAATGAAAAGTAAAGATCAAGAAGCATTGGCGGCTTTAAGAGCTGTTAAATCTGAAATCTTGCTGGCACAGACAGAAACGGGTTCAAAAGAAGAGATTACTGAAGAACAAGAAATCAAGATTTTGTCAAAACTGGTAAAGCAGCGTAAGGATAGTGCCGCTATTTATACAGAACAGAACAGAAACGATTTGGCCGAGCCAGAATTGGCACAGGCAGAAATCATCAGTCAGTTTTTACCAGCACAATTAAGTGAAGCAGAGATTGAAAAAGTTGTTTCAGAAACCATTGCGAGTACAGGAGCAGAAGGCATGAAAGATATGGGGAAAGTGATGGGCATTGTGAATCAAAAATTAGCTGGTCAGGCCGATGGGAAAACGATTTCAAATATAGTGAAGAGTAAGTTATCTTAAAATAAGAAAAATATTTCCGCGAAAGCGGGAATTTGGCTGCGTAGTTCAATTGGATAGAATATCAGATTTCGGCTCTGAGGGTTGGGGGTTCGAATCCCTTCGCGGTCACTTTTACCATCTACAGATGGTATCAAAACCAAGCAAGTTTTAGGATTTGCTTGGTTTTTAGGTTTTTATGAGCTCCTTTAATTTGATATGATTTGAATTAAAATGGTAGTTAAAAAGAGACCTTTTATATAAAAGAGACCTGAGGTCTCTTTTAAGAAAAATTCCTTAAATTGAATTGATGTAGTTGATTTGACTTTCGTCTTAAAAGATTGTTTCATTTAAAGACGACAACTATGCGTACTTCAAAAACATTTTCCATCCGCTTTTGGGTAAACCCCAAGAAAGCACAAAACAACAGTGCCTTACTTTATGCAAGGGTAACTGTCAATCAAGAAAGAATTGAAATTAGTTTAAAACGAAAAGTATCCCTCGATTTGTGGGATAGTAAGAACAAAAAGGTTCTAGGTAACTCTTCCGACGCAAGACAAATCAATCAGTATTTGGAAGAATCTCGCGTATTACTCTTTCAAATATTTCAGGATTTAAAATTTCAAGGAGAACTAATAACAGCAAAGAGAATCAAAACTATATTTCTTGGCGAAGATCAAAGTTCGAAAACATTACTGGAGCTTATTGAATATCATTCCAAGAAAATAGAATACACCCATGCAGCTGGCTCCATCAGAAATTTTTCCGTTACTGAAGACTATATCAAGAAGTTCCTTTTAAAGGATAAAAAAGCTCCTGATATTTACTTAAAACAGTTGGATTATAAATTTATCTGCGATTTTGAGCGCTTTCTGCACGCTTACTACCCAAAGGGACACGATAGGGAAATGGGGCATAATACGGTCATGAAACATATCCAAAGGCTTCGTAAGATGGTGACTCTTTCCTATCATTTGGAATGGTTGGACAAAGATCCATTTATGCGCTGGAAAATGACCTTTGATAAGAAAGAGCGTGATTTTTTGACTGCTAATGAACTGTCTAATCTCGAAACCTGCTATTTTCCCGTTGGCAGACTTGAAAGAGTACGTGATATTTTTCTTTTCAGTTGCTATACAGGTATCAGTTATGTAGATATTAAAAATCTTAAGGCAAAGCACGTTTTAGATGGTATGGATGGAAATAATTGGATTGTTATCCACCGGCAAAAGACTAAAACAAAAGTCAAAGTACCATTGCTGGACAAAGCGAAATTACTATTGGAGAAATATGATAATCATCCTATGGCAGTTGTCTCGGAAACCTTATTTCCTGTTGTGAGTAATGTCAAAATCAATCTGTATCTCAAAGAAATTGCTTCCGAGGCTGGAATTCGAAAAAATCTTACCTTTCATATGGCACGGCACACTTTCGCCACTACTGTTACTTTGAGCAATGGCGTGCCTATAGAAACAGTTTCTAAATTATTGGGACACACAAAAGTTGCGACAACTCAAATTTATGCACGTGTATTAGAGGAGAAATTAAGTAAAGATATGATTGATTTACAAAAAACCTTGAATGCTAAGGATGAACTGAAAAGGGATTGAATTAGATTTGTAACTTATGTTGAAGGTGCTTTTGTTGAATCTTCACTAACTCAGGAATTTTATAACAAAAGCCCATTACAGAAAAAATTATGTAATATGACTTAAAATGCAAACTTGCAAGATCTAGGAGCTAGAGTTGCAACATTCAGAGTTAGGCTCTTGCGATCGTATTTCGAGTTTCAAAAAATAGTATATTTAATTTATTAAATAGAGGTCAGTAGTTAGTTGCTCATTAATTCTGTTTGATAGATTTTATCTCCTTTCACCATTTTCACAATAAGATTGTTGAATATTGTGGCTTTGCTTTGTGAGCGGTTTATTCTAAAACAAAACTCATTAAAATACCTGTTTAGATTGTCAGGACTTACCCAAGAATAGGTTGTTCTTATCCAAGATTTGACCTGATGTATCATTGTATGGAGCGCTTTAAAATTCAATCCCTTATTACTTTCTATTTGTTTGATGTTATAGGCTTTTGCAATGGGCCTATAACCTCTCCATTTATCCGTTGTAACAACGGCTTCCCGGCTTATATGGTTGACAAAGATGTATTGTAGGGATTGTGCTGAAAAATCATTTATTTTCATGGCATACATCCTTTTTACTTTACCATCCTTGGTTAGCTGAACAGCCGTGACCGCTTTCTTTTTCTTACTGTCATAGCTCCTGCCGGTTTTTCCTTCCTCTCTGCCTCCCAGCACGAACTCATCAACGTGGACATCACCATCCATAGGGCTGTTGCCACTTGAGGCCATAGCTTCTCTGACTTTCAGCATAAAAAGTCGAGCAGTCTTTTCAGTCACGCCATAACGCACACCCATGTAACTCGCAGATAGGCTTTTGGTTGATGTGGCCATTTCAAAACAAATAAAAAATGCTTTGCGAACTCCAAATTTTACCTTGTGAAAAAGAGTGTTGGCCGTGGCAGATTCAATATGCCCACAGATGTTGCACTGCCTTGCAAAATCCGCGCGCACTTGACAAGCAGTATGGTTACATCTCAGACATTTATAGCCCATATCAGATTTAATTGAAGCTAAGTATTTCTTGCATTCTTCATCTGTTCTGAACCGATCAGAGAACTCTAGAAGATTTTGACCTTTAAAAACATTCATAATATTATATATTTACTGACAATAAAGATACGTATTTAAATACTGACCTCTATA
>NZ_LZRN01000038.1 GCF_001678675.1 Gelidibacter algens | reverse complement strand
TATTTACCAACAAAAAAGAACACGTATCATAGTTTTTTACAAATTAGACTACAAAATAAATAATTGACGCCCCATTCTATTCTAATCTCTAGCTAAGTCGTTCTCTAAATTCTGTTCACCTTTAGAAAACACAACGTTTCTTATAGCTTTAAACCTACCTCTATAAACATTTATAAGATGCATTTCTGTTATTAATTAACACAAATATGCTGCATTTGAAACATGAAATTTTTGGTGAATTTTTAAATCTCTTAGCTTTTCTGAAAAACGTTCCTGAACTAAAAATAAGGATATAAGCAAAAGATAACCTTTCATATTATGTTTTCTGTTTTTGCTTTTTAGCGGCAGGAAACAATACGTTGTTTAAAATTAAACGATAACCTGGTGATGTTGGGTGTAATTCCAATTCTGTTTTTGGATCGCCTACTTTATGTGTGTAATCTTCCGGATCATGGCCTCCATAAAATGTAAAAAAGCCCTTGCCTTTAATGCCATGAATATATTTTGCTTCGCCGTTAGATTTATTTTCGCCCATAATCAATACATTAGATTTGATTTGATCCCTTGTAAACGCCGTAGTTTGCCCCATAAATCCTTTTACTAAAGCGGTGTGATTTTGGCACAACATTGTGGGAATAGGATCCCATTTGGCAGAAAAATCCATCAAGGTAAAGTAATCCGTTGTCATGGGGATCTGACGTTTGGAGGTCATATCAATGGAAGAAAACTCATAAATATTCGGATTTCTCTCCAGAATGAAATCCTTAAAAGCGAAAGTTTTACTGTAATCAAGTTTACTTTGATAGTTGGGATCGCTCGCATCGCCATCAAACATGGGCTCGCAAATGTCAACCCCTTCAGCGGCCAAGGCAATATCAAAACTATCGGTAGCGCTGCACATAGCAAACATAAATCCGCCACCCACTACATAATCCCGTATTTTCAAGGCAACTGCCAATTTTTCTTCTGAAACCTTGTCATATCCCAATTTGGTCGCCAACGCTTCAGATTGCATTTTCTCTTCAATATACCAGGCTGTGGACTTATATGTTCTGTAAAACTTCCCATATTGACCCGTAAAATCCTCATGGTGCAAATGCAGCCAATCATAAAGCACTAGCGCATCATTCAATACTTCTTCATCATAAATCGTTTCATAAGGAATTTCAGCATAGGTCAAAACCATCGTCACGGCATCGTCCCATGGCTGATTTCCTTTAGGGGAATATACTGCAATTTTTGGTGCTTTCTCAAGCACGACAGATTCCATATTTTGTGATGGACTACTGATCAATTCAAGAATCTCTTCAGTTTTGGCATCTGAAAGGACTTCAAAGGAAACGCCCCTAATCTGACACTCCCGCTGAATTTCTGCCACATCAGGCAACAAAAATGACGCCCCCCCTATAGTTGAGCAACCATTTCACTTTCAATTGTTTTTCAAGCGCCCAATAGGTGACACCATATGCTTTTAAATGGTCCTTTTGCCCCTCAGCATCCATGGGAACAAGAATATACGACGCAAACGTATTTAAGCTAATGAATAGGAAAATTAGTATAGTGATTGTTTTTTTCAACTTGGTGCTTTTTAGAAAGAGAAAAAAGAGTAGCGTTTATAGATACCCATACATCTTTAATCTGCCTTGGAAAGGTAAACAAAAATTAAGCCTCGATAAAATGCTTTAAGAAAATATTAGAACGTAGCTATTTTTTAAGGACGATCTCTTTGCCAGATAGTAAGCTGGCAATAATTTTCGTGTTGGGAAATTGCTCCAAAATAATCTTGATAAATACGGTTATTGGTATGGACATGATCATGCCTGGAATTCCCCAGATAAAACCCCAAAACATCAGCATTACCAATACGGCAATGATGTTAATTGCAAAGGATTTTCCCATAAAAATAGGCTCTAAAATGGCTCCAAAAACAACTTGTACCAAAGTTATGGCAAGCATAAAGAAGAGCAAGGTGCTCGTGGGATCGATTTCAACAAAAGCAAAAAGAGACAAGCTGATGACTGAAATAAAGGAGCCAATCATTTGTACAAAATTGATGACAAACGCAAAGAGTCCCCAAAAAATTGGAAAACTCACATCAAAATACACACAAGCCAAGCCGGTAAAAATCCCGGTTCCCAAACTGACCAAGAATTTTACTTTGATGAATTTTATTAAATCATTTTCAATTTTGAGGAAGGTTTTGACGGAGGTGTGTTTTTGTTTTAATAAGGTGGCGTTCAGTACTTTTTGAACGTTAATGGATTCTGCCAACCAAAGTACCGTAAAGAATGCAGTGGTGAGTGACATGCTTAAAAAGCTGCCGACAAACCCCACAACAGAACCAATATTTTTAGTTTCGGCAAATTGCGCCATGATACTGCCATTCTTACCAAACTCTACACCAAAAAATGCTTCCAATGAGTTTTTTAGGTCTACCAATTTTTCTTCAGCTTGGACAAAAAATGTACTGTCAGAAGACATGATCTGTTTGCTGGAGAGATGGATCAATTCCGCAGTCACGCCCAGCCCCAACAAAATAAGTAAAATGACAATAAATATACTAATGAATTTTGGAACGCCTTTTTTCCCCAACCAGCGCATCAAAGGTAGAAACAGGAGCGCTATAAACATGGAGAATGCTAACGGAATAAAGATAAACGACATGATTTTTAAGATAGTAAAAAACCAGTGGCACAACGATAACTAGTAATAATAAATTTGTTGTACGTCTTTTATCCATAAGGTTGCAATTTTTTTAAAACCTTGCAAAGATAATCTTAAACTAAGAAAGAAGTTAAAGAAAATAACAACTTTTTAAAACGGCACATCATTGTCTTCGTCATCATCCATTGAGGGCGGATCAAAAGCATCTGAAGCCGACGGAAAATTGCTGGAATTAAATGTATTATCATTGGCAGCGGCATTCATCTTAGAATGGAATTCACCAAAAGGCGTATCAAAATCGTCAAGATTGTCAAACTTACCAAGATGCCCAATAAATTTCAATCTGATGTTTTCCAAGCCACCATTTCTATGCTTTGCCACAATAAATTCTGCCTGACCTTCTGTAGGTGAACGTTCTTCATCATCCCACTCGTCAATTTTATAGTATTCTGGTCTGTAGATAAAGGAAACAATATCCGCATCCTGTTCAATCGCTCCAGATTCACGTAAATCAGATAATAATGGTCTTTTACTACCGCCACGTGTTTCTACAGCACGCGATAATTGAGACAATGCAATTACCGGAAGACTCAACTCCTTTGCCAAGGCTTTAAGGTTACGTGAAATGGTAGAAATTTCTTGTTCCCTATTTCCGCCTTTTTGACTTCCACCAGCCGTCATCAGTTGCAAATAATCAATAATGATCATTTTAATGCCGTATTGCGATGCCAAACGACGTGCTTTTGCACGCAAATCAAAAATGGAAAGCGATGGGGTATCATCAATAAACAAAGGCGCTTTTTCCAACGCTTTTACTTTCACGTTTAATTGTTCCCATTCATGTTTTTCCAATTTCCCTGTCCGCAGTTTTTCTGAAGACAAACCTGTTTCACTGGAAATCAACCTTGTAATTAACTGTACAGAGGCCATCTCTAATGAGAAAAATGCTACCGGAATATTATGGGTCACGGCAATATTTCTTGCCATAGATAAGGTCAGGGCTGTTTTACCCATCCCAGGACGAGCCGCCACAATAATCAAATCACTCTCTTGCCAGCCAGAAGTCAATTTGTCCAACTTATCAAAGCCTGACGGAATGCCGCTCATACCTTCTTTATTGGAAATATCCTCGATTTTCTTTTTAGCTTGAATTACCAAACTTTGAGCAGTTTCAGTAGATTTTTTGATGTTCCCTTGGGTCACCTCATAGAGTTTTGCCTCGGCATGATCCAACAAGTCAAAAACATCTTTTGTTTCGTCGTAAGCTTCCTCAATAATTTCATTGGAAATTTTGATCAAACTTCTTTGAATGAATTTTTGCAGAATAATGCGTGCATGAAACTCAATATGTGCTGAAGAAGATACCCTTTGGGTTAAGGAAATCAGATAAAAATCGCCACCCACCAAATCTAACTTCGCATCTTTTTTAAGCTGACTGGAAACGGTTAATAAATCGACAGGTTCACTGTTTTCAAACAATTTGAAAATAGCCTCGAAGATGTATTTATGGGCATCTTTATAGAACGCATCAGGACTCAAAATGTCAATCACCTCATCCACACCTTTTTTGTCAATCATCATCGCTCCAAGAACAACTTCTTCTAAATCAATAGCTTGCGGAGGTATTTTTCCTTTTTCTAAGCTAATAATAGTGCTTTTGTCCACTTTGTAGCCTTGTATCTGGTTTGGTTGTTTCATGAATGCGAATGTAAATAAATTGTAAAGAAAGAAGCCTATTTATCGGTCTTCAATCTTAACAGGTCATCAACAATGTAACTGTTAATAACTTAAATATATTGTTAATAAGGCCAAAAAAAACCGAAGTTGACAACTCCAGTTTTCATTTGTATTAAGATATAAGGGCGCTCCTATTTATAGACACCCATGTCAGCATATTTATCCATACGCTTTTTGACCAAATCTTTTGGTGATAAGTTTTTAAGCTCGGCATATGATTTTTCAATGGCCTTTTTTACTGATAAAAAAGCTTCTTCACGATTGGTATGTGCACCACCCAATGGTTCTTTGATAATATCGTCTACCAACTTCATTTTCTTCATATCAATTGATGTCAGTTTCAGTGCTTCTGCAGCTTGCTCCTTATATTCCCAACTGCGCCACAAGATGGATGAGCACGATTCTGGAGAAATAACAGAATACCACGTGTTCTCCATCATCAAAACGCGGTCTCCAACACCAATGCCCAAAGCACCGCCGGAAGCGCCTTCACCGATGATCACGCAAATAATAGGTACTTTTAAACGGGTCATTTCCATGATATTTCTAGCAATGGCCTCCCCTTGTCCACGTTCTTCAGCTTCCAAACCAGGATATGCCCCCGGAGTGTCGATCAAGGTCACTACTGGTAGTTTAAATTTCTCAGCAGATTTCATCAAACGCAAAGCTTTACGATAGCCTTCAGGATTTGACATTCCAAAATTACGATACTGTCGCGTTTTGGTATTATACCCTTTTTGCTGCCCTATAAACATGTAAGACTGGTCTCCAATTTTACCCAAACCACCAATCATGGCCTTGTCATCCTTCACATTTCTATCGCCATGCAACTCTAAAAACGAATCGCCACATAAGGCTCTAATATGATCAAGCGTATAAGGTCTATTGGGATGGCGCGATAATTGAACACGCTGCCATGCGGTAAGATTTTTGTAGATGTCTTTCTTTGTAGCGATGAGCTTCTTCTCAATTTGTTCACAAGTTTGAGTCACATCAACATTGCTTTCTTTGCCAATTATTTGGCATTTTGACAACTGTTCCTCTAGTTCTTTTATGGGAAGCTCAAATTCTAAATACTCCATAGAAATTTAAGAATTAATTATTAGTTAGCCTACAAACCTACGTATTTTTTTCCGTTCTTATAAAAACAACATTACGAAAAATCAGGTATTTTTTTTAAGCACTTGCAAAGGTAAGTATAATCAAAGCAACTGTAAAAATTTAATCGATTTTGTGGAGCTTGCTTTTCTTTTCTCTATAGGATTGTACGTTCTTTAGAACCCCATCTATCAAGACAGAAAGCAATACCAATAAGGCTCCATAATAAAACTGAGGCCCCATTGTTTCAGTTTCTGGAAACAAAATTAAAGCCATAGTGATGCCATAAACAGGTTCAAGATTATAAGAAAGTACCACTGTATAGGGACTGATAAATTTCATCACTTTTACTGAACCAATAAAGGCATAGGCCGTACAAATTGATGCTAAAACAAAAAGAAATATCCAGTCTGTGGCTGAAAGTGTAAAGAATTTTACATCAAAACCGCCTTTAAAAAAAAGTATAAAAAGCGTCAAGAATACCACCCCGCTGACAAACTCATAAAATGAAATGACCGTGGCAGAATGTTTCTGAATAAAAGTACCGTTGATCACTGCAAATAGGCTAGACAATAAGGCTGAGACGATGCCAAGGATAATGCCGTTGATGTACTTCAACTCCCCGTGGGTTATGAGAAAAACACCAATAATAACGATGACCCCAAAAAAAATCTCGTACCAAATAATACGCCGTCTATAAAATAACGGCTCAATAAAGGAGGCGAAAAAAGCCCCTGTAGAAAACATAGCGAGCGTGATGGAAATATTGGATTGTTTGATCGCTTCAAAAAAAGTAATCCAATGCAGCGCAATGATAATGCCAGCAGCAAAAAATTTGAGCATAGTACGCTTATCGACCTTTATCTTAAGTTTGGTGAACCTAATATAGACGAACATGAGCAATCCTGCCATCAACATTCTGTACCATACCAATGGAATGGAACCAATGGTGATCAATTCTCCTAAAATAGCAGTGAACCCAGCAATAAAAACTAAAAAATGAAGGTGCAGGTAATTCTTGAGCTTAGCGTTTTGCATTGTAGAGAAGATAAACAGCCAAAATACCAAAAACCACATTTGGAAGCCACGCGGCAATCAATGGAGAAAAATCAGATTGCTCTGCCAATACCCCAAAAACCTTGTCAAAAAACACATATACCATAGCCGTTGTAATCCCAAATGCCAAGTTGGTACCCATGCCTCCTCTTCTCTTTATAGAGGATACTGACACGGCGATAATTGTCAAAATAAAGACGGCAACAGGTAAACTCCACTTTTTATATTTTACAATTTCATAGCGTCCAATATTTGAAGAGCCCCTAGCCTTCTCCTTATCTATAAAATCAACCAGTTCTGAATACGGCTTTGTTTCTGCAATATAATTTACGGGCGTTAAATCTTCCAAGTCAAATGAAAACACGGTATCCATGCGTCTTCGACTCTCAATAATATCGCCATTATCTGTTATGGTACGTTTAAAATAGTTAAACAGCTTATAAGTACTATCTTTCTCTGAATAGACAATGGAGTTCGCAAAAATCTTATAGGTCAACTCATTATTCTCAATATGCTCCAAGGTAAAGTGGTAGCCTCTTTTTTGGGCGGGATCAAAACTACTGACGTAAATAAAGTCTGTATCATTGATCTGTCTGAAAATATTTTGCCCCGGTTGTTGATATTGCGGACCTTTTAAGTATTTATAGGTGAACTCATTAAAACCCTGACTGGCAATAGGCGCCAGATAAAACCCCAGCACCATGGCAAATATGGAGATAATGGTTGCCCCAATAATATAAGGTCTAAGAAAGCGCGCAAACGAAACACCAGAACTTAAAAAGGCAACAATTTCAGTATTATTGGCGAGTTTTGATGTAAACCAAATCACCGATAAAAACAAAAAAATCGGGAATAGCAAGTTGGCAAAATAGATGGTAAAATTAAGATAGTATAAGGCCACCTCTCCAAAGGGCACATTGTTTTCTAATATTTTACCAATTTTCTCGGCAAGATTTACTGTTATCCCAATAGGAATAAATAGCAATAACATCATCGAAAATGTGAGGAGATAACGTTTTAATATGTACCAATCGAGTATTTTCAATGTTTAGATATGATTCTTTATTTGTATTGTTTATTTTCTATGATTTAGATTTCAACTGGAAGTCTCAACTTCAACTTCAACTTCAATTTCAACTTCAATTTCTATAGTCGCTTATCCATCTGCTTCACCATCATTTCTTTCCAGGTTCTAAAATCTCCGGCTAAGATATGTTTTCTCGCTTCTCTTACCAACCATAAATAAAATCCGAGGTTATGTATCGTTGCAATTTGCATGGCCAAACGTTCATTAACGCTAAATAAGTGGCGCAAGTAGGCTTTGGAATACTCGGTATCTACATACGTCATGTCCATCTCGTCCAAAGCAGAAAAATCATCTTCCCACTTTTTGTTTTTGATATTAATAGATCCGTGTGCTGTAAATAACATGCCGTTTCTGGCGTTACGTGTTGGCATCACACAATCAAACATGTCAATCCCTAACGCAATATTTTCAAGAATATTGATAGGCGTTCCTACCCCCATCAAATACCGGGGTTTATCTTCAGGCAGGACTCCACAAACCACTTCGGTCATGGCGTACATTTCATCAGCAGGCTCCCCTACTGAGAGTCCGCCAATGGCATTTCCTACCGCGCCAGCATTGGCAATATATTCTGCAGATTGCAAACGCAAATCTTTATAGGTACTTCCTTGAACAATGGGAAAAAAACTTTGCTCATAGCCATATTTAAAAGGTAATGTATCCAAATGATTGATGCACCTATCCAACCAACGGTGCGTCATGTGCATGGAGCGTTTCGCATAATTATAATCACAAGGATAAGGCGTGCATTCATCAAAAGCCATAATAATATCGGCACCAATGGTACGCTGAATTTCCATTACATTTTCTGGTGTAAATGTATGGTAACTGCCGTCAATATGTGATTTGAATTTTACGCCTTCTTCTTTAATTTTTCTATTGGCCGACAGTGAATACACTTGATAGCCTCCAGAATCAGTCAGAATATTGCGATCCCAGTTCATAAATTTATGCAATCCTCCAGCCTGTTCCAGAATTCGTGTTTGCGGACGTAAATAGAGATGGTAGGTATTGCCTAAAATGATATCTGCATTGATATCATTCTTAAGTTCTCTTTGGTGAACGCCTTTTACAGAAGCCACTGTGCCTACTGGCATAAAAATTGGCGTTTCAATAACCCCATGGTCTGTAGTAATTGTGCCTGCCCTCGCCTTACTTTGAAGGTCTTTTCCTTTTAGTTCAAATTTCATAAGTGGTAAACCTACATCTTTTTATTCCAATCCAAAAACTGTCAGCTTGAAGCATGATGTGGTTGTAATTTAAAATTCCAATAAGCTGGCAAAGATATACAATGCGCTTATTAAGATAAAGAGCTCTTAGGAAAACTTTAGAAAAAATACAGATACAAAGTAAATGAAGGTTCCTGAAGTTAAAAGATACCCATCGTTTAAAAAAATGGGCCGTAATTGTTAGCAAAAGTTCAAGATTCGTTGATAAATGCGCTCAATTGAACTTTGTTTCCGGGGTTTAAAAGGCTACTTTTGCAGCATAAAACAAACTTTTATAAAATGTCAAACACACAACAATTAGAAGATTTAACCACCCAAGTACGCAGAGACATTCTTCGCATGGTACACAAGGTCAATTCTGGACATCCAGGAGGTTCATTAGGCTGCGCTGAATTTATGGTGGTGCTATACAATGAGATCATGGACAGAAAGGATACTTTTGATATGGACGGTATAGGCGAAGATTTGTTCTTCCTATCAAACGGACATATATCACCTGTATTTTACAGCGTCTTGGCAAGAGCAGGTTATTTTCCAATAGAAGAATTGAGCACGTTCAGATTAATTAATTCCCGCTTACAAGGGCACCCAACCACGCATGAAGGTTTACCGGGTATCCGAGTGGCTTCTGGCTCTTTAGGCCAAGGCATGTCTGTAGCCATTGGCGCAGCACAAGCAAAAAAATTGAATAATGATGCTCATATTATCTACAGTTTGCATGGTGATGGTGAGTTGCAGGAAGGTCAAAACTGGGAAGCCATTATGTATGCTGCCGGAAACAATGTGGATAATTTAATTTCTACCATTGATCTCAACGGACAGCAAATTGATGGCCCAACAGATGTGGTATTGCCAATGGGGAATATTAAAGAGAAATTTGAAGCCTTTGGATGGACGGTTGTAGAAATCAACCAAGGTAATAATATAGAAGAAATCTTAAAAGGAATGGCGGTTGCCAAATCAAAATCAGGCAAAGGAAAACCTGTTTGTGTGCTTTTGAAAACGATGATGGGCAATGGGGTTGATTTTATGATGCACACCCATGCGTGGCACGGGAAAGCGCCAAATGATGATCAGTTGGCAATTGGGTTGGAGCAGAATCCGGAGACTTTAGGCGATTATTAAAAGCCCATCCTAAATCCTTCCCAAAGGGAAGGGCTTTTAAAAAAACATTAATTAAAAAGATACCCACTTGCGTGGGCATTACTATGAAAACATACACAAACACAGGAAATAAAGATACACGTTCAGGATTTGGAGCAGGCTTGACAGAATTGGGACAAACCAATGACAAGGTTGTTGCGCTTTGTGCCGATTTAATTGGCTCCTTAAAAATGGACGATTTTAAAAAGAACCATCCAGAGCGTTTCTTCCAAGTAGGAATTGCCGAAGCCAATATGATTGGAATGGCAGCTGGATTGACCATCGGCGGAAAAATTCCGTTTACGGGAACTTTCGCCAACTTTTCTACAGGTCGTGTTTACGATCAAATTAGACAAAGTGTGGCCTATTCTGATAAGAATGTAAAAATTTGTGCCTCGCATGCAGGCTTAACTCTTGGTGAAGACGGTGCCACACATCAAATATTAGAAGATATCGGGTTGATGAAAATGCTGCCAGGAATGACCGTCATCAATACCTGCGATTATAACCAAACCAAAGCGGCAACTATTGCTATTGCAGAGCACAAAGGACCGGTTTATCTTCGTTTTGGACGTCCATCTGTTCCAAATTTTACACCAGAAGACCAAAAATTTGAAATTGGTAAAGCCCTGCAATTAACTGAAGGTACCGATGTGACCATTATGGCTACGGGACATTTGGTATGGGAAGCTCTTGAAGCTGCCAAAGCATTACTTGAAAAAGGCATCTCTGCAGAAGTGATTGACATTCATACCATCAAACCTTTAGATGATGACGCTATTTTAAAATCGGTTAAAAAAACAGGTTGTGTGGTTACAGCTGAAGAGCACAATTACCTTGGCGGATTGGGAGAAAGCGTGGCTCGTGTGCTGTCATTAAACCACCCTGCACCACAGGAATTTGTGGCCACTAAAGACACTTTTGGAGAGTCTGGCACACCTGCACAACTTATGGATAAATATGGCTTAAATAGCGCTTCTATCATTGAAGCTGCTCAAAAAGTAATTGAGCGAAAAAAATAGTTGGTCGTTATTTCCCGATGGATTTATATCGAGTAAGTTAAATATAACTAAGGGGTTTTCTTAATAAAGAAAGCCCCTTTTTCAATTAGAAAAAAATAGGCGTATCAAAATAATTAGCGTTTGGCAGCGTTTTTGATTATATCGAACATCAAACTTAAAAGCAACAATTATGAAAAAACTTAAAGAACATCTCAAAAGCCAAAGCAGAAGTAAAAAATTGATTTTGGCAAGTTTCGCCTTTATGGCGTTCACGTTAGCCGCAAACGCCCAAAACGGAAACGGCTTCGGAATTAGAGCTGGTTTAAACTACAATGCCAACGGCGATTATTTTGAATCAGTTGGTGATAACGCCCAACATCCTGATAGAAATATTGGATTCCACGCCGGATTATACGGTAAAATTGGCGACAGGTTTTATTTTAAGCCAGAAGTAGTCTATACCCAAACAAAAAGTGAGTATGACAGCAATGAGTTTAAAATGCAAAAAATAGACGCGCCGTTATTGTTTGGCGTAAAGGTTTTAGGACCCGTTAGCGTTTTTGCAGGACCATCTTTACAGTATATCCTAGACAGTGAATTTGAAGGAATCACCGTTGACAACATTGAAAATGATTTTACAGTAGGACTCAACTTTGGGATCGGTGCTAACTTTAACGGATTTGGAGTTGACTTAAGATATGAACGCGGATTAAGTGAAAATGAAGCGACGTTTGTAAATGATTCTGTTGGCCTTCCTACAAGCAGGATTGACACAAGACCAGATCAATTGATCTTGAGTGTGTCATTTGCGCTTTAACATAAAAAAAGGCTATCATTAATTTGATAGCCTTTTTTTTTATGCACTTATCTGATGTATATCAGAGATCTAGTTATTCTTACTGTAGTCTGTTTTCTCTGAGCTCTGCAAATAATCTGCAACGCCGTCACCATCTTTATCTACAATTTTGAGCGTTTTGATGGTTATGATTCCGCCACTCTCACTTCTACTTCTTTCAAATTCACCTGCTGCCAAAACCGGTTCTTCCTCAGCATTGTTGGTATTCACGGTATAAGTTTGTCTGGTCAGTTCATTTAGGGTCGCTATACGGTCTGCATCATCATCGGCATCTAAAAAGTTCGGCGTATTATCACTATCGGTATCATCATCGAACAGGTTTTTGTTACCATTCAAGTCTTCCATGTAAGAAGGAATGCCATCACCATCGTGGTCATTAACCTCTGATTGATATAGTTCAAACTTAAATATGATATTAGTATACGCAGGAATGTCTGACGTTGGATTGCCATAATATCCCAATCCGGAAGGCAAGAACATGACGCCAAGACCATAATTGTTATAAGTTACCGTACCATCTCCATTCTCTTCAAATCCTTCAGAAGTTTTAAAGAATGGAATGACCTCTCTCCAACCCGGAATAAGATTCATCAAATCAAAATCAGTTGGGGTTACCGTGCCATCAAATGAGGTGCCATTAGCAAGAAACCCATTATAATTCAACCTAACTTTATCAGAAAAATGAGGGTTGACACCGCCACCTTCATTAAGCTCTAAAATATAGAAATCGTATTCTGTTTCAAGATATGTGGTCTTTTTTGGATTATCAATATCCACACCAACACTCAACAACTCGTTGTTATCCGGATCTGGCAATGGCAAATAATTGCCACTGGCGTCTTTTGGCAACTCTGTAATCACCAATTCAGAAATGCTATGGTTACCAGGTTCAGCAAAAGTTGCGCGATTATAGTAATGGGTTTGTAGATACATGGTTAACGAATCAAGGTCCGCTATTTGCTGTTCAGCTCGGTCACGCTCTGGAATTTGTACTATGGGATCATCATCATCTTTTTTACAGGAGGACAATAACACAAAAAAACACAAAGTAGAGAAGACGTAGGTTTTTAATTTCATCAATTTAATTTTGTTCATTTTCGAAAGCGAAACGCATTGGGCTTAAAATCATCAAATTGAACACTTAAAATACAGTGTCAAGTTATGTTTCAATAATGCTTATTTTTGCCGGCAAGATACAATAATATAATATGTTTGCACAACAACATTAACGTTGTTTTAAAAATTTTAATATGCGAATAGATAAATTCCTGTGGTGTGTTAGATATTACAAAACCCGCACCATTGCAACGGAAGCTTGCAAAAAAGGCCATATCAAAATTAATGGTCAGGTAGCTAAACCCAGTAGAGAAGTTTATGCTACTGACAAGGTAGAATTGCGCAAGGACCAGATCAAATACCAGCTTATGGTCAACGATATTCCTCCAAGTCGCGTGGGTGCAAAATTGGTGGATATTTACAGAAAGGATACCACGCCAAAAGAAGCATTTGAAGCGCAAGACCTTTTAAAATATTCAAAAGACTACTACCGTAAAAAAGGGGTGGGCAGACCTAGCAAAAAAGACCGCCGGGATATTGATGATTTTTATGAGACCGAAGATGACAATTAAAAAAACACTTTATTTATCTTTGAAAAAACAATCTCCAACATGGCAGGATCAAAACAAGTAATACTCAACCACGAAGAAATCAACCATAAAATAAGACGCATTGCCTATCAAATTTACGAAAGCAATGTGGATGGGAATGAAGTTATTTTGGCAGGAATAGATTCTAATGGATATATTCTCGCGCAAAAATTAAAGGCGAATCTTGATCAGATCTCCGATTTGAAATCGGTGTTGTGTAAAGTGGTGATTGATAAAAAGAATCCTTTAAATCCGATAACTACCTCAATTGACGCCACAGCATATAGCAACACATCTGTGGTACTGATTGATGACGTTTTAAACTCAGGTACCACCCTAATTTATGGCGTCAAGCATTTTTTGAATGTGCCATTAAAACAATTCAAAACTGCAGTATTGGTCAATAGGAACCACAAAAAGTTTCCGGTTAAGGCCGATTATAAAGGCATTTCTCTCTCTACCTCTCTTCATGAGCACGTAGAGGTCATTTTAACTGGTAAAGTTTATGAGGCCTTCTTAAACTAGGCTGGCCACAATTTCCTCAGTAATTGCTTCAATAGTTTTACCATCTGTCAAAAGCGTTTGGTGGCTTTGGCTGTAATAAAAAGAACGCTCAAAGAGATGTTTCCCTATAAACTCAGTTAATTCTTCATCTGTTTGGAGATGTGAAATCAAAGGCCTCTGTGATTTTTCGGAACGCAATCTATTTACCAAATTTGGAATGGAACTCTTCAAGTATATGCTATGTGCAACTTCAGTATTTAATATAGCGTCCATATTGCTGCCGTAACATGGTGTGCCACCTCCAAGTGACAGAATTATATTGTTCCGCCCTAAAAGCTCCTTCAAATATGTATGCTCTATTTTTCTGAAATAGATCTCACCCCTACGCTCGAAAATTTGAGAGATGGTCAATTGCTCCATTTTTTGAATGTAATCATCCAAATCAATACATTCAAATTTGAGTATTTCGGACAGTTTTTGCCCAATTGTGGACTTTCCAGAACCCATATATCCAATTAAAATAATAATCATAAAACGCCTTATAAATTGATTTCTAAAAACATAGACTAAGCCTCCACAAAAAAACAAAAAATAATATTAAGAAAGGGTTTGGTTTATTAATAAAACGTTTTATATTTGCACCCTCATTAAGAAAATGACTCGATAGCTCAGTTGGTAGAGCATAACACTTTTAATGTTAGGGTCCTGGGTTCGAGCCCCAGTCGGGTCACAGGTGGAAACACCAAATAGGCACAAAACCTTGCTAATTATATGATTAGTGAGGTTTTTGCTTTTTAGAACATTCATTTAACCCTATTTGGGGTCATCTTAAAAGTTCGCAAATCGTCAACACTTTTTTTTAAAAGTTCGCATTGTTCTCAATTGGAAAAAAGATGTACCTTTATGATTATAAGTATTCAGAAGATTTGACTCTCGTCTAAATTATTGTTTAACAATTAAGACGGAAATTATGCGTACTTCATCAAATTTTTCAATTTTATTTTGGGTTTATAAATCAAGAACTACTGACAACAAGGCCAAAATTTACACTCGTATTACCCTTAAAGGAAAAAAACTGAATTTTAGTTTAAACCGTAATGTTGACATTGATTCTTGGAATCCAAAATATCAGCGTTGTCATGGGAAAGGAAAATCAGCTATTCATATTAATCAATTCTTGGATGCAACTAAATCAGGCTTATTGGATTGCTATCGAGACTTGCAAAATGAAAATCGTTTTATTACACCTCAATTAATTAAGGCTCGCTTTTTAGGAGATGACATCAGGAATCATACAATTAAGGATGTTTTCAACTACCATAATGACAAAATGGTTCATAAACTCTGTGCCAAAACATTATGCCATTATAAAACTTCACAAAAGTACATCTTGGAATTTATATTTGAGGAATACAATCTTCCAGATATCCAACTTCAAAACTTAAATTATGCATTTGTTTTAGGTTTTGAGAATTTTTTGAGGTCATACGAACCTAAACATTATCAAGGAAGTATTGGAAATAATGCGGTCATGAAACATATTCAGCGCCTGAAAAAGATGATACGACTTGCTCATGATATAGATTGGATTGACAGTAATCCTTTCTTGAAATTCAAACTGAAATTGGAGAAAACAGAGCGTGAATTTCTTTCTGCACATGAATTGAAAATTATTGAAACCCTTGATTTATCTATCGCAAGGTTAGAAGTTGTTAGGGATTTATTCATCTTCAGCTGCTACACTGGTATTTCTTATGCAGATATAATGAATTTAACTTCTGAACAAATTGTAATAGGAATTGATGGGTATAAATGGATAATGGCAAGAAGAAATAAGACAGGAGTTCCATTTAAAATACCTATTCTTAAAAAAACCGCTTTCATAATTGAAAAATACAGTAATCACCCTCGCACAAACTTTACTGGCAAATTAATGCCTGAACTCTCAAACCAAAGGCTCAACAGTTATCTCAAAGAAATTGCTGATCTCTGCGGTATTAAAAAGAATATTACTTTTCATATGGCGAGGCACACATTTGCAACAACTGTAACTTTGACAAATGGAGTTCCAATAGAAACCGTTTCGAAACTTTTAGGTCATACAAAAATTGCGACCACTCAAATATATGCAAGAGTTATTGAAAGAAAAATTAGTGATGATATGTTTTTGTTAAGAAAGAAAATAGAATGTTTGTAGAAAATAATAAAAAAAACTATTCAACAGTAAAATATGAGCAAATCACACCGATGGATTAGAATCATTCGCTATTACCTAAAATGCTTATGGTACTATGTTCTGTTCCCTTTAGGAGCCGAAGAAGATGAGTTTACAAAACAATGGAAAAAGAAAAAGTAGATAAATTTGAGATTACAAGTGTGATTTACTTTTTTGCAGCTATTTTGAAGTTTTCAACATCACTTGACGTTACTAAATCATATTGATTTGCAAACTCGCTTACGTTATATCCCATAGCCTCTATAATTAAGATTACAGTGGTTGAGTTTGGACCTGATTTTGATTTAGCATTGAAAGTATCTGAAACTGTAGCTTTCCGAATATCAGCCTGTAGAGCTATCTCATTATAACTTTTTATGAATTCTTCTTCCGAGTGATACAATGCGTCAATATTTTACTTTTCTCCAATAATCGATTTAAGCTAATTGCAATTTTAATATTAATGACTGAAATCAACTCATTTTTCATTTGCACAATTGACTTTTTCACAAAAATTAAAATGGTTATTAATAAAAAATAGTTTGTTTATACTTAATATCTATTCAAATAGATAAGAATCAAAAAATTCTGTCAGAGTGATACCTACTAATTTACAAAAGCGATTAACAGTATGAATAGATACTCCGCGTTTATCATTAGTGTTTTCCCAACGACTAACTAATTGTCTATCAACAAAATGACATTCAGCAAATTTTGATTGATTTGAGTTAGCTTTTACTCTCAATTCCTTTATTCGCAGAGCAATGTTCTCGTTCAGTGCAATATCTTCTGGTTTTAATTTAGCCATATCGCAATTTTCATTTTATATCAAAATATTCTGTAATCCATTTGGTTGACAATTAAAAATTTTATTATATTTGATTCTTATTATATAAATTTGCGATTCTTCGTATAGAAAATATTTGAAGTCATCGCTTTGAGTCTCTTGATAGAAAACTGGTAATTTATGCACTAGAGATGATAAGTAGAATGGCTCACGTCCCGGGCGTGGGCTCTCTTATCAGTGCAAGGTATACCAGTACCCCTATCAGGTAAGTTGAGTACTGCGCCCTTTTGTTTGTAGGCAGTTGAAAATTTCGGGATGTTTATCTAATTCTTTGGTAAGCTCACGCTAACAAACTATGACTTTATAGCTTGGTACTGATAGATTATTTGGGAAAATCTTCATTTTTCCCTTTAAATACTATGGAATATGTCCGAGGATAAAGTACATCCAATGAGCACAGCTGGGTACAAGTCACTTTTTGATACCCTTTATCCACCTTTGTGTCTATTTGCCAATCAATATCTGAACGATATGGATATTTCTAAAGACGTAGTCCAAGACGTATTCATTAAGATATGGGAACAGAAAACTCAATATCCAAATTTTAATGCCAATAAATCTTTTTTGTATACAGCAGTCAGAAACCGTAGTTTAGACTATCTTAAAAGTAAATATCACAGAGGTGTCATGCAATCTTCAGACTTGGAATTTGACCAATTGCATAGTGAAGAGTTCTTTCTTACCCAATTGACAATTGTTGACACCTATTCCCAACTTGAAATTGCCATTAAAAAACTACCTAATAAATGCGAACGAATCATAAGATTAAGCCTAAAGGCGTATACCAATAAAGAGATAGCGGATGAAATGTCTATAAGCAAAAATACAGTTAAGTCTCAAAAACGAATTGCATACGAAAAATTAAGACACTCCCTTGGCAGCCTCCTAAACATTTTTTGTAATTTTTTTGTCACCCTCTTTTTCGGTTAGGTCGTTTTATTAATAAAACGACATGTTTGTCATGACCCTATTCGAAAAAATATTCGAACTCGCTAAAAAACTATCAAAAGCCATAACTGAAGATAAAGATTTGCGAGATGTGGATGCTGCCAATATCTTTTCAGATGAAGCCATAAAGCATATCAAGCAACATCTATCTGAAGAAGAAATTAAAAAAAATTTAGAGCTACTGAATAAAATCGATAAGGAGAATGGTTGGAAAGAAATCGAGAATAGAATTTCTCAAGATGGTAAAGTAAAAAACTAAAAAACGTCTATCTACATCGTCTTTTTTTAAAGTAGCGGCTGTTTTTGTTCTCTTAATATCATTGGCCTACATAACATTCAAAAACCCTTCCAACACCAAACTTTTGGACGTGGAACAGGTTAACATTACAGCCGGAACGGATAAGGCCATTTTAACACTTACGGATGGAGTTGATGTGGTTCTTGAAAAAGGTAAACCATTTAAAAAGGGATCTGTACATAGCGATGGAAATCGGTTGGAATATTCAAAAGATAATAGCAATTCTAAAACAGAATTCAATTATTTGACCATACCAAGAGGAGGACAATACCAAATCATATTATCTGATAGTACCATCTTATGGTTAAATGCGGATACAAAAATAAAATACCCCGTAAGTTTTGTTGAAGGAAGGCCTCGCATCGTTGAATTAGTCTATGGCGAGGCTTACTTCCAAGTCTCTCCAAGCACAAAGAATCAAGGTGCTGTTTTCAAAGTGGTTACAAATACGCAGGAAGTAGAAGTCATTGGTACAGAATTCAATATAAAGGCATACGATAATGAGCGATACATATTTACAACATTAGTTGAAGGCCAGGTAAATATAGTTGTTGATGAAAACAAGCTACAATTAAGACCTGGAGAGCAATCCATATTGAATATAGAATCAAAAGGCATCACTAAACATAAGGTAAATATTGATTATGACATTGCCTGGGTGAGAGGTTATTTTAATTTTAAGAACAAGCCTTTAAAGGACATTATGAAGGTGCTTTCCAGATGGTACGATGTGGATATCACCTTTGAATCTCATGACCTTGAAGAAGTGAATTTTAGTGGTCTTCTAAACAGAAAGCACAACATCAACGATATATTGAACGGAATTAAGAACACAAATTTTATAAATGCTTATGAGATAAAAAACAAAACAATTACCATCAAGTAAAAATAAAAGGGATAAAGCCGCTACCGTCGAAGTATCAAGCTAAATCCCCTACTAATAACTAACTGGTTTTTAAAACCAACTAATACACAAATTTATGGAAATTAAATTAACAAGGGTTCTTTTCACCAAACGGAAAGAAATCCTGAAGTTTCTTATGAAGACTTTTATCTTTTTATGCTGTACGACTGTTTTAGGCTTTTCTACTACTAAACTTTTTTCTCAAGATGCGAAAGTCACTATTGAAGCGGATAAAACTTTAAGCATTTTTGAGATTTTTGAGCTGATTGGAAAACAAACAGACTGCACCTTCATCTATCAATCTGATATTTTTAGGGATGTGCCTAATATTCAACTCAAAAGTGGTGTGATTAAGGTTATGAAGTTATTATCACAATGCCTTCCGTCCAAAAATTTTCTAATTAACAGTAATAAGGAGAACCTAATAACCATAAGTCTAAAACCTTCCAACGAGCTTCAACAGAAGAGCATTCAGGTCAAGGGAGTCATTAAGAATTCGAATGGTATACCCATAGCTGGAGCGACGATTATCATAAAAGGCACCAACCGAGGAACCACGTCAGATTTTGATGGAAATTATGACATCTACGCAAACTCCGATGATGTATTGGTAATCCCATTCTTGGGATACAAGTCCATAGAGCAGTCAATCAATGGGCAGATAACCATTAATATAGTCCTTCAGCAAGATACCGAAAATCTGAAGGAAGTTGTAATCAATGCAGGTTACTATACCACTACTGACCGTGAAAAGACAGGAAGCATTTCTCGGATTACGGATAAAATAATTGAGACACAGCCTGTGAACACAGCACTGGATGCCTTGCAGGGACGGGTAACCGGGCTCGACATTATACCAACTACAGGGTTACCAGGGGGAGGTTATACCGTAAGGATTCGAGGGCAAAATAGCATTGGCGCGGGCAACAATCCACTTTACATTGTAGATGGTGTCCCTTTTGCTTCACAAAGTTTGAGCAATAGTAGTATTTCTCTTGCAATTCTTCCGCAGGGGGATGTGAACCCTTTGAACACCTTAGATCCAGCCTCCATTGCTTCTATTGAAGTGCTCAAAGATGCCGATGCCACCGCCATCTATGGCTCTAGAGGCGCCAATGGGGTAATTTTGATTAGCACAAAAAAGGGAAGGAACGGAAAGACTGTGGTCACAGTAGATGTGTCGACAACCACCATTACCCCAACCAAAATGCTAGACCTTCTCAACACCGAACAATATCTGTCCATGAGGCGTGAAGCCCTTTTAAATGATGGTTTTACTGAATATCCACCAGAAGCCTATGATGTGAACGGCACTTGGAACCCTACAAGATTTACTGATTGGCAGAAGGAACTCATTGGAAACACCGCCTATAATCACACTGTCCGCGCAAATATTTCTGGTGGTAATGCCCAGACCGTTTTTAATCTAGGCGGTAGCTTTATTAAAGAAACCACAGTATTTCCTATGCAGTTTAACTATAAAAGAAGCACCGTATTTACCACTCTTGGTCACCATTCGGAGAACGGCAAATTTAACGTGCTGTTTTCAGCAAACTATGGTCAAGACCAAAATTCATTGCCTGCTAATGACCTGTCACGCATTGCACGTTTATTGCCACCCAATGCTCCTGCACTTTACGATGGAGAAGGCAATCTTAATTGGGAGGAAAATACATGGGACAATCCATTGGCCGCATTGAAAGGAACCTACCTCAACAATAGCCACACCCTAATTGCCAATACGGTGATTGGCTACACGCTATTGAAAGGAGTCATACTTAAAACGAACTTGGGCTATAACCGTTCTGATTTAGATGAACTACAGCTCAATCCTCACACCATATACAATCCCGCGTATGGTTTAACAAGTAGTTCGTCATATGCACTTAATAACAAAAATACGAGGGACTCCTATGTTTTGGAACCTCAACTGGACGGTTCTTTCCAACTGGGCAATGGGGAATTGAAAATTACACTTGGGGCAACTCTACAAGAGCAAAACAGCGAAGCAATAGCGCTGCAGGGCTCGGGATATGAGAACAATAGTTTACTTGGTCACTTTAGTGCTGCCCAAAATTTGGAAGTATTGACAGAGAACTCTTCACGATATAGATATATGGCCTATTATGGCCGATTTAATTATAATTGGAAAAAGCATTTTATTTTAAATATAACAGGAAGACGGGATGGTTCTAGCCGGTTTGGCCCAGGCAAACAGTATACCAACTTTGGTGCTATAGGAGCGGCATGGGTTTTTTCTGAAGCAACGTTTATGAAACCATTAACATGGTTAAGTTATGGTAAAATTAGGACCAGTTATGGAACTACGGGAAATGACCAAATAGGTGACTATCAATTTCTGGACACCTATGAACTTACGAATGTGGACTATAATGGTTACATAGGATTAAGTCCATCTAGACTCCTTAACCCATATTTTGCATGGGAAAGAAACAGAAAAAAAGAAGCCGCCCTTGAGCTGGGTCTTTGGCAAAATACGCTCCGTATGGAAGTGGCATATTACCAAAACCGTTCTGACAACCAACTACTGGGTATTCCGCTCCCTGGCACTACGGGTTTTGCCTCCATAAATGGGAATCTGGATGCCACTGTAGAAAATTCAGGCTGGGAGTTTAGTGTGCAATCTGACCTGTTTCGGAATGATCACTTTAATTGGAATGCCTCCATCCAATTGACCATTCCAAAGAACAGACTCGTTGCCTTTGAAGGACTTGAAAGTTCTACATATGCAAATCAATTGGTCATAGGCGAGTCCCTTTCCGTCTATAAACTCTATCAGCTTGAAGGTGTTAATCCCGATACTGGCCTTTTTGAGTTTCGGGACTATAATGGTGACGGCACTATTTCTTCCATAGAAGATAGAAATTATCATGTGGATTTAAGCCCAAAATTATATGGAAGCATTGCCAACTCCATGCACTATAAAAATTGGAATTTGGATATTCTTTTTCAGTTCGTAAAGAAACAAGGACTGAATGCGTTTTATGCTACAGAGCCACCAGGAATTATGCAAAACCAGCCAGTCGGTGTCTTGGACCATTGGAAACAAACGGGAGACCAAGCCAAAATGCAGGCCTATACAACTGGTTGGAATTATGATGCCTATGTGGCCTACTCTCAATTCACTACAAGCAGCGGCATTGTTTCCGATGCTTCTTTTATCAGACTTAAAACTTTGTCGCTTTCTTACAGGCTGCCTTTAAAAAAAGAGCAACCAATCCGTTGCAGTCTTTTTCTCCAAGGTCAAAACCTTCTCACCTTTACCAACTTTTCAGGAGGAGATCCTGAACAACTAACTGGCTTTTTGCCACCTGTCAGACGTATTTCTGTCGGACTGAAATTAGAACTATAACTTTTATAAAAATATTTATCATGAAAACAATCATTAAAATAAATCGCAATGACCACTTATTTATCTTGACCTTATTCTTTCTCTTGTGTTTAGGATGCGAAGATTTTGTTACCATTGATGACCCAAAAGGACAAATATTCCGTGACGACGTATTCAATAATGAAGCCACCGCCACGGCGGCCATTACCTCATTATACGGCACTTTAAGGGACAATGTGCTTCTTACAGGCCATCAGAACGGGCTCAATGTACTAATGGGTTTTTATGCTGACGAGCTTGATTACTATGGTGCACCTGGACAATCCGGAGATGCATTTTACAGGCATCAAATTCTTGCATCAAATGCCATGGTAAAGACACTATGGGATAGCTCCTATAATTTGATATATATGAGCAATTCAGCTCTCGAAGGTATCGATGCCTCCAAGGAATTAAACATTGAGGTAAAACAACAGTTAAAAGGTGAAGCTCTATTTATAAGAGCCATTACACACTTTTATCTGACAAATATTTTTGGTGCTATTCCTTATATCACTACTACAGATTATGTGGCGAATCAGAACGTAACGCGTATGGATACTGAACTAGTCTTTGAATACCTTGTTAATGATTTAAATTCAGTAAAAAATCTGCTTACAGAATCCTATGGCGGAGACGAACGCATCAGAGCCAATACCTTTGCGGTATCCGCCGTAATGGCTAGAATATATCTGTATAGACATATGTGGGAGGAAGCCGAAACAGAGTCTTCCATTATCATTAACACAACATCTCTATTTGGTCTTGAAACTGTGGAAAATGAATTTTTAAAGGAAAGCTCTTCTGCCATTCTACAATTTGAACCAAAAAATGAAGGTGATTCTACTCATGAGGCCGAATCCTTCATCTTTACTTCCGCCCCCCCTGTAATTATGGCCTTATCTCCACAATTTGTAGAATCCTTTGCCCCAAATGATTTACGCAGACAGAATTGGGTACTTGAAGTTGCTGATGGCAATGAAATATGGTATGCTCCATACAAATACAAATATTATGAGACTACGAGTACATCCATTGAATATTCTATAGTGTTGCGGTTGGCCGAACAATATTTGATTCGATCAGAAGCCCGTGCCCATTTGGGTGATTTATCCGGTGCAGCACATGACCTTGATATGATACGCAATCGAGCGGGCCTTCCCAATACTGTAGCCGTCTCTGAAATGGATTTATTACAGACCATTTTGGATGAACGACGGTTTGAACTGTTTACAGAGCAGGGGCATCGTTGGTTTGATATTAAACGGTTAGGCCAAGCAGAACCTATCATATCCTTTATAAAGCCCAATTGGAGAGGTACGGATGTTCTTTTCCCCATACCCGAAGTAGAACTCTTCACAAACCCATATTTGGCACCTCAAAATCCCGGATATTGATATCAAGAACCCAAATTGTTTACTAACATTAACATGATGACTTGCAATGATTATAACCAAGCTTTTCAGATTTTCGATTCTAGGCACTCTTTATATTTCTGTTTATAGTTTTATCACTTTATCTTTAAGTGCACAAAGCCTAGAATCAAAAAAATTATATGAATCAAAATTAGATTCTTTATGGAGCAATAACACTTATATTCACGCTTTAAGTAGCAATGGCGACTGGGTTGCCTTCAAAGAACAATTCAATGGCACTTCCATTCTCTTTTTGAGGCACACTTCAAAGCCAATAACATTTCAATTGAAGGCAGGAGATGTGTTCAAATTTTCCAATGACAGCGGATGGTTTGCATATTCAACTGCTGACAATGCCCTCAAGACTATTGATTTAAAGAGCCAAGAGCAAAACACATATGAGAATGTCAGTTCGTTTGAGTTTAGTTCTGATGGACATTTTATAGCCCTACTAACCTTTGAAAAGACACTTTGGATAGTGAACCTTCAGAACAAGGATGTTTTTAAAATCGATCATACGACGGATTATGTATGGAATCCAACTAAAAATAAATTGGCTATTGAACGCATAATAGATGATCTCCCACAGTTGATTCTTTATAATACAAAAATAAAACAGATTGAGAACTTGTGCGAAATCAAAGAAGGCAGCTTCTCAAAACTCACTTGGAATCATATGGGCAATTCTTTGGGGATTTTAGAACATACCGATTCTCAAGATAAAATCCATTATTTTGGATTACGTAATGGATCATTCACGAAGCACCATATCCTAGCGTCTTCAGAACTTATGAATTATACCTTAAGTGAACAGGGGCTTTGGATCTCTGACGACGGTAGGTTTGTTTTCTTCTATCGAAACAAAAGTGACATTGAGGCAGATCCTAACGCCAGTGTTGAAATTTGGAATACTGGCGGACCATGGATATACCCTAGAGCAAAGGCGTATGAAACCAATGAGCGTACTAGATTACTAACATTATGGGACATTTCGTCCAACCAGTTACGGGACATTGGTGATGAAACTACACCTATAGTTCGATTTAATCCAAACCATTCTTCTGCGGTGGTATATAATCCGTTGATTCATGAACCGCAATACCGACAGTTTCCTACTACAGACCTATATTTAAAGACTTTGAAAACGGGAAAAAAAACACTTATTGCCAAAGACGTGTCCACGGAGTCTGGCTGCTTTATGTTCTCTCCTTTAGGCAGGTATGTGACATATTTTAAAAAGGAACATTGGTGGGTATATGATACCTTGAATGGCATTCATTTGAACCTCACGAAGGGATTGGAAGGTGTATTCCATGACAAGGACATCTATATGAACAAGGAAGGCCAACCATATGGAAATCCTGGATGGGATTGTGATGAAAAACATATAATATTATATGATAAATTTGATGTTTGGATCATAGGAGTAGATGGACAGTACAAACGAAAAATCACCTCTGGAAAAGAAAACAAAATAATTTATAGGATTTTAAGGGATGATTCTACTTACATAGGTTCTTTGCAATCCCTCACTGGTATTTCCTATGATTTGGACTCCGGCCTACTTCTTACCATGGTTGGTGATACTTTTAAGTATGGTTATGCTCAATGGACACTCGTTGATGACTATCAAGACTTAATTTTTGAATCCCAAAATATGGAAGAGGCTATACTATCTTCTGATCGGAACTTACTAGTCTATAAAAAGAGTGCCTATGACAATCCTCCTGGGATATATGCCCTTGACACCAATGGCGGTAAAGAACACCTACTTTATCAAAGCAACGCCTCCCTCAAAGACTATGATTTAGGAACCCACAGACTTTTAAATTACCAGAGCGATACAGGAGAAGAACTTAAGGCGGTTTTAATTTATCCTGCCCAATTTGACCCGAAAAAGACCTATCCAATGATTACTTGGATTTATGAAAACAATTCCAATCAAATCAACTATTATTCACCGCCATCTAATCCTGGCGTTGCAGGTTTTAATATTCTTGATTATGTCACAAAGGGTTATTTCATTTTGCTTCCAGATATTACCTATACTTTAGGAAAGCCTGGTGAATCTGCAGTGACATCCGTTGAGGCCGCAGTAAAAATGGCACTGAAGAATCCTTTCATAGACAAGAATCGAGTTGGACTTATTGGACATTCCTTCGGAGGGTACGAAACTGCTTTTATAGCGACCCAAACGAATCTCTTTTCTGCGGCAGTTGCAGGATCTGCGGTAACCGATTTAGTAAGCTTCTATCATGATGTGGCATGGGATTGGAATATTAATCAAATGTGGCGTTGTGAAAAGCAGCAATTCCGTATGGGGTTCCCCTTTTATGACCTAAAGGAAGCCTATTACAGAAATTCCCCTTTATCTCATGTGGAAACCTTGAACACCCCCCTATTATTGTGGACCGGAAAATATGATAACAATATAAATTGGCAACAAAGTATTTATTTGCATATGGCCATGAAACGATTGAAAAAACCCGGCAAATTGTTACTCTTTGAAAATGAGGGTCATTTTCTAATCTCCCCCGACAATCAGAAATTCTTATCTGATGAATTGATGAAGTGGTTTGATAATTACCTAAAAAATAGGAAGGAGTGATTGAACCACTCCTTCCAACTCCTATGAAGTTACCATTTTTTAAGGTCTATGCGTCATAGGCACGCTGCAAGATGTGTCACTTATCTTGTTTTGATAAACCTGAAAGCCTAGATAGGAACAGGTAAGTGCGCCAATCTGGTTACAATCTTTCGGAGCTTGGACACAATGGCCGTTCTGGAAAATATATCCAGTAATAAGCGCTTCTTTTTCAGAAGCCTTGCTGTCAGTTACAAATGCCAATGCAATGGCAATTAAAAATGCCATCCCTGGCAATCCCATTTTAATCATTTTTGTTTTCATAATTAAATACTTTATTTGTTAATGGCCTACTATTTTACAGGTGTTCGGCCTATTTCCTGATACTGCGCGGTATGCTTTTAAAATTTTAATAGTTGGAATCAATTAAAATATTTGGAATCCAAATGGTACACCCATACTCTATCATCCACGATGGCAACTAGCAAATTTTTATATAATTTAAAATCCAACAATTTTCCATTTACTTGGTGATAGAGATAGAAACTTTGCAAATAGGTGTTTTCAGAACTATTGTACATGTCTATAATACTGGCAGCTTTCAGTATATCATCACTTTCATGCTTGCCCAAACGGTCACTGTTAATGAGTAGGTAATCACCATATGCCGTGGTATATTTGTTGATTACTATACTTTTTCCACCCAGTACATATTGACCCTTGCCTTGTAAATAGATTATATCTAAATTGGCCTTGCTTATGGTATCTATTGTTTTGCCAATACGGTCAGGTGTCAACTGGTGGTTTATTACCATGTACTCATTGCGATAGTAATAGACGTATAGTAATTTACTTTTAGAATTGTTCAACAACATCCCGTCAGTATCAAAAGTTCCATGGATTTGTTTGTCTAGTATCGTTTTGTTCAAAAAAAGAGTTGTTGCGCTATTTCTCTTGTTTAATATCCCCAATGCATTCGACTTTGTTTCAGTGCTTGTGGTCAACAATGCCAATTGTAGTGAATCCATAGGAACGAACTGGTTGAAGTATGCCTCTTTTAAAGAAAATGTTTTTGCCTTCCAATTATCTATATTTCCTCTCAATAGAATAGGTACCGTTCCGTCTCCTATAAAAAAATATGGTGCTTCCACTCTTATCCTAGCTCGTTTGTATGGTAAATCTGTGTTATCAAGTGTTAACCATACATCCTTTTGATTGTCACTTTTTATATTCAAAAGTTTAAGAAATAATGGTGCCATATAATTCCCTAGATATATCGTGTTATCATCGATTCCGGCTATATAATAACCATTTGATTCCAGCTGATAATCACCTGTTTTTTTTAAACCATGGGGAATGTATCTTCTCTGGAAAGCATTATTATGCTTTATTTCTTTTTCAGAAGACATATACAATGCTATTATAATTGTTGTTGCACTAACAAACAAAACCAAAAGTTTAATCGCCGCATATTTCAAGCCTTGCTCTTCTTTAAGAAAAATAGCCAAAAGTGCAAGAAATATAAAGACACTATTAAAAATCAAATGTTCTGTCCAACCGAGATTTTCCAATACCCCACCACAGGAGCAGGGTGTAAATGTTGTAAAGTTTAGAATTGTAACGATGTAGACCGTAAACATTACCATTACTGCGTATGCACCATATAGTCCAATTTTTCTTGTTCTATCAAAAGACAATAAAAATGAGACCACTAATTCTAATATGATAACTCCATAAGATACTGGGTTGGCCAATGCAGAGACAATGGGTGATTGGCTCAATTGGGACTGGAAATCATTAAACTCCAACAATTTGCTCAAACTAGTATAGACAAACAAAATAATAAAAGCTACACTTACTACTTTTGGGAAAATTTGATATACTTTGTAAGGAGTCTTCATATCATTTGATTCGATATGATAAAATTCGGTAGATAATTTTATTTTAAAAGTGTAATCTCTTACCCATGAAGGATTAATCGATTCAATACATCATATACTATTTATCGTTTGAGATGGAATTATTCCGAAGAGCACTTGGAGAATAACCATAACGTTTTTTAAATGAACGTGAAAAGTGTGGCATACTTTTAAACCTAACCTTGTAAGCAATAGATTTTAATGAAACGTCACTATACTGAATCATCATTTGCGCGTTTCGTAAACGCTCCTGCATTAAAAATCTATGGACTGTAGTTCCATACAATTCTTTAAATCCGTATTTAAGTTTGAATTCGTTTGTCCCAATTTGCAATGCAAAATCTTTAAGAGACGGAAAATCGCTTTCTAAATTATTGATAATGATATCGTGTCCTTCGCGTATCTTCCGAATGTCCTCAAAACTCAATCTGATCTTTGGCTTATTAGATTTTCCGTTACTTCGAGCATTAAGTTTATCATCTTTGATGACTCGTTGCTTTAAATCCGCATCCAATTGATTCCGAAAACTAGAATGGTGTATAATAGTTATAAGAGTTTTACTGTCTTTAATAGCATAATCATTAAAGGTTGAGATGTATGCGATTTTAGGAATTATAAGATTTCCTTTAGATTTAAACTGCAATTCGATGGAAGTATCGAAGATTTCTTTCTTTTTCAGTTGTTTCCATAGTGTACTCCACTTTAGTGTAGATTCGTCGGTTATGTAGTTTTTAAAATTGTTCCCAACAATATCGTCATGTAAACGGGATAGAATATTGCAAGTCTGCTGATTGACCATTTGAATAGTTCCCTTGCCATCAAGGATAAAACTCATCTGAACAATATCAAGAACGGTTTGGTCAGTATTTGCATAGCCCTGATGAACGATAGTGTCCTGAATCTCTTCGGCTAACATATTGAGAGTTAGAATAAGTGCTTCAATATCATCATTTTCAGAATTACGCTCAATACGATAGAAGAAATTACCTGAAGCCATTTCCAGTAACATCGTATTGATTACTTGCATTCTATGATGTAGATTGGTGTCCATTCATTATGTAAATTGCTCTTTTCAGCTACTCATTATATTGGTTTGAAAACTTTAATGCCAAATCAATATTGTTAAAAGCTTTTGTGGGAATTGTAGGTTTATTGGTACGTAAATAGAATTCTGATAACATCTCCGAGACCGGTGAATCTACTATAAATGCAACTGCCTTAACCAAAATGGATCCCTCTATCGATAAATAAGATCTGGCTGCTTTGTTAACTTCCTTAATCTGCCGAACATCACAGAGTACTGGCAAAGTACGTCCCTCATGGATTGAAAGACGTTCTTTGACCACATATACAGCTGCGGGCAAATCTATTACAACATCTTTATTATAGGTTATAATTAAAATCCCATCGGCTAATTTATATGACGCATAGTCATTTTCTGAATTTACTGTCATGATTTGAAAACTGGTTTTTTCAAGAATATAAAATTACAAAATAATCAACATAAGATTTGCATCTTACCTTACAAGCATTGGTCAATATGGATTAATTTTTGCCTACAAAGGATTAAGAGTTGACTCTAAAGGATTTAGAAGTATCAAGATTTCTCATTGTCCTACAAAAGATATTAACTTAATATTCTAAATTATTCAAGATGGCAAAAATTAAGCACAACAACTTTTTAGACACAGTAAACGATGTATTTACAGATCCGATAGATGAGGGCATACTCCATCTATATGCCGAAGGCGAAAGTTTTAACGGAAGAACGATTGGAGTAAAAAACAAAAATTTATTCCATTTTGGCACAACGGGGTATTTGGGATTGGAACAAGACTACAGATTGAAAGATGCCGCGATTAGTGCAATTCAGCGATACGGGACACAATTTCCCTTATCAAAATCGTACATCTCCAATCCTCTTTATAGACAATTGGAAGAGAAAGTTTCCGAAATGTATAATCATCCTGTTGTTATCACAAAAAACAGCACCTTGGGTCATCTAGGTGTGATTCCCAGTGCTGTCAGAGATCAGGATGCCATTATTCTCGATCACCAAGTCCATTGGAGTGTTCAGAGTGCCGCTAAAGTATTAAAGTTAAGAAGTGTTCCAGTAGATATGGTTCGGCACAACGATTTGAACATGTTAGAAGATAAAATTAAATCATATTCAAATACCAGAAAAAAAATATGGTATATGGCTGATGGTATTTATTCCATGTTCGGCGACTTCGCTCCAGTAAAAGAATTAAAAGCGTTAAGCCTCAAATATCCCCAATTGCATCTTTATTTCGATGATGTCCATGGTATGAGTTGGATTGGAAAGAATGGTACAGGTTACGTAATGAGTGAAATCGATGAACTATCAGAAAATATGCTGCTTTTCGGAACATTGAGTAAAACCTTTGGAGCGAGTGGTTCTGTGTTGGTCTGTTCAAATAAAAAACTGTACCAAGAGATTAAAACATTTGGAGGACCTTTGACATTCTCCGCTCAATTAGAGCCAGCATCTGTTGCCGCTGCCACGGCATCCGCTGAAATTCATCTCACAACGGAAATCAATGAACTTCAGGAAGACCTTAAGGAAAGGATTGATTATTTTAATGAATTGATAAAACAAACGAATCTACCGCTTGTAGATAAGAACAGATCTCCTGTATTTTTTATCGGTACTGGCATGCCAAAAACCGGTTATAACTTTATCAATCGCCTAATGAACGAAGGCTTTTATGTGAATTTAGGAATGTTTCCAGCTGTGCCTGTGAAAAATACTGGTGTTAGAATAACTATCTCCAGACACAACCAACGTGAAGAAATAAAAGCTTTGGTTGATGCTATGGTTTATCACTTACCTAAAGCTATTGAAGAAACCCATACCAACTTACGTCGTGTATATGAAGCATTCAAATTAGAGCCAAAAACATCAAAAGATGTATCAGCCGATTCTGAATTAAAGGCTCAAATTGAAACCAGCATTTCGGACATTGACAAAGTAATCTGGAATAAATTGGTCGGAACTTCGGGAGTACAAGATTATGAAGGCCTACAATTTATCGAACAAACATTTAGCAAAAACAAACTCAAAGAGAACAATTGGAATTTTTGGTATGTAATCATAAATGACGAAAATGAGCAGCCTATTTTGGCTACAGTTCTATCATCATCGATCTGGAAGGATGATATGTTAGCTAATTTGAATGCTTCTAAAATAATTGAGGAAAAGCGCCAAACAGACCCTTATCACATGACGTCAAGAGTCTTGAGTTTAGGATGTTTATTTACCGAAGGAAATCATCTTTACATTGATGAAGGACACCCAAAAAGGAAAGACGCATTAAATAAGTTAATGCAAATTATGGAAGGTATAGAAAAGAGTTCTGATTCAATGATGATTGTTCTGCGTGACTTTAACGATAACCATGAATTTCATAATAACTTTTTAGGACAGGGATTTGTTAGAATTCAAATGCCAAATTCCTGTAGGATTGATTTAAAAACTGATGAGTCGATCAAAGATTATATTTCAAATCTTTCTACAAGGAGTAAAAAGCATTTTAGAAAGGATATTGAAGCTTATGAAAATTTATTAAACATTTCTGTTCTACAGAGCCTTGATGATGCACAAATTAAACAGGTTCATCAGTTATATGAAAACGTACGTAAAAATAATCTGGGATTGAACACGTTCGCATATCCATTAGTTTTATTTAAAAATATGTCCGAGAATCCCAACTGGGAATTTGTAATTATTACAATACCAGAACATCCAAACAAAATTATCGGTGTCATGTTCTGTTATAAAAACAACAACAAAACCTATGTTCCTTCTTTAGTTGGTTTGGAGTATGACTATTTAGATACCCATCAAACTTACAGACAACTATTGTATCAAACAATCAAAAGAGCAATTCAGATAAACTTCAAACACATAGATTTAGGTATGACTGCCTCTTTCGAAAAAAGAAAATTAGGAGCTACCGTAGAGGAGAAGTTCGCATACATACAGACTTCTGATAATTTTACTTTGGAATTATTAGGTCTATTAGAATCTTAATACTAATGATATACCGCTTTATATTCAGGTATGAAATACCAAGAATTAATATCAGAATTTGAAACCAATCTGGATTCTCTGGAATCCTGTACTGATGATATTCTATATAAAGCGGAAAGCGGCATCAATAAATCTGAAAAATGCATTAAACGACTTCGAAGAAAAGTGGTTGAAAAAGGATTTACTTCTAAAAATGAAGAAATCAGTTTTTTTAAACATATCAAACCCCAGATATTCAGTAGACTTATATATTATGTTAAGTTATTTAATATTGAAAGCAAACGTCCCAGAAGCAGTTCTAAATATCAAGTAAAATATTTGAACAACCATATAGATAAGCTTCAAGTCTTTTTCAACGACAATTTAGAATTCTACCACTATTACAGAAGAGGCGCAACCACTTTGGATGAAGAATACTTCGTTAGAGGAAAATCCGACCTTCGACTTCCAACAGAATCATATCACTTTTTTATTTGACGAGCAATTCTCTACTTGTCAAGATACTACTGTAGCAACCATTATGGCCTACGACATGCTTATCGTTTATCTACAGCAGGAAATCAAAAAATTACAAAAGAACACAGAAACCAACAAACTTAACTCCATGAAGCAGAAACCTTCAAACCTTTTTTGGACAGGAAGTAAGACAGAATTAATTGAATTGACCTATGCACTACATAGCAGTGGTGCAATTAACAGTGGCACGGCAGACATTAAGGAATTAGCCTCAATGTTTGAAAAACTTTTCAACGTCGATCTTGGGAATTACTATCATACATTTATAGAAATCCGTGCTCGAAAGAGTAGTAAAACAAAATTTTTAGATAAGTTGACAGAAGTGTTAATCAGACGCTTCAAGGATTCCGATGAATAAATTTTCGGCGTCATTTGTAGTTTTTGTTTGTGCAACTATACCAGCAAAAAAAATCATTTTAATCATCAATGCACAATAGCTGAACTTCGGATTTATCAAATGTCATTTTTTATAAAAGGAATTTTGTAGTTTGGATGGGAAATTTTTTTATGTTGTATGTTTTATAATTTACTAAAAATTGAAAACGTTAACTTTTATAGTCAATTATTGCTGTGTTTCAGCCCTAGGTTTCCATTCTTATTGTATCTAACTTATTTTGCGGGTAAAATCAATGGCCCATTTGAATACTTTTCAAATTGTTTTTGACCATTAAGTTTTGGTTCTACCGTAATCCGGTCCCAATATCTAGAAGTGCCTTATCTTTTTCTCTCCAGGGGGTTAGCGAAGCAGGTACTGGAAATGCATAAGTTGTAGTCGATTGTGAATTTCATGATTTATTTTTAGGGGATTACATTTATCAGTTTAATTTCCTCATAAACTTTAGTTGTAGCTGGAACTTCCACACCTAGTTCTTTGCCATACTTAATGATTGTTCCTGCAAATAATTCTAACTCATTTTGAGCTTTTTTTGATTGCACATCTAATTGTAAAGAAGTAGGTGTGTGGTATGGGAAAGTTGCTGCTTTTTCGAAAGTGTCTTGAATTATAGTTTGTGAAAGTTTTATTGCTTTTAGCGTTGCTATTTTTTTAATTTCTATCATTATAGCTAAAGCTTCCATTTTCAAATTATCTTCTTCATTTACTTGCCCTATTGATTTGTTATATCTTGCGGTAACGAGACCGAAACTGGCAATGAAGAAAAACTTTGTCCAAATATCGGGTAATGAATTTTCTTTGAATTCTAAATCTATTCCCGCATTTTTGAGTAGCGAAACTATGTTATCAGGTGAAAACTGTTGGTGTAAAGGATCTTTACCAAGTATTATTTTTCCTGATTTGCCTTTGTGCTCTACACGGGCTTTTTCTTTCATATGTGAAGCTACATATACGCATGCTGGAAGTACAATACCATTGGGAATAATTTTACGAATTCTTTCATATATATCTGCACCGTTCATTAGAGGCAAAACAAAGGTGTCATCCTTTATTTTATCTTTAATTGTCAAACAAACCGCTTCTAAATCATATTCTTTAACACATATTAAAAGTATGTCAGAAACTGGTAAATCATCTAGATTATTTATCAATTCATTTGGGAATGCCTTACTATTTGCGTGTTCAGCCGAAAGTAATGTTAGTCCTTTGTCTTTAATAATAGTGTAGGTTTCATTTCTTGCTACAAAAGTTATGGTAACATCCGCAGACCTATAATAAGTTTGTGCTAATTTGAAACCGAAATAACCACCAACACCTCCAAGTCCAATTATTGTTATTTTCATATTTTATGCTTTTAATTTATGTAATATGTTATTTTTTTTATTGTTACAAATAGTAATGTCCCATCCATCATTCCAGGAATAACTAATTGGTCTTTAAAAATTGTGAAATCTGCTGGTCCGCTAATTGGTTCTGGTATTTTTACAACTGTTAGTTTACCTGTAGATAATTTCATAGAAAGTATAATACCCTTTTTTTCGAAAGCTACCCAATTACTGAAATATAGGACATCATCATAAATACAGATGCCATCATAATAGCCTTCAAGCTCTGTTAATTGTTTAAATTGATTGTTTTTAAGATTTATATATCCTACAACTCCATTTGGCTTGTTTTCGCTTCCAAAACCGTTTACATATAGTTTTGATGTTTTTTTATTGCAATACAATCCATTTATACCAGCAATAGTTTTATCGGTTTTAATTTGTGAATATGATTTATCAGTTAAATTGACCTTGAAAAGTTTATTCATATCAGTGGCCGAAACGTATAAGGTTGTTTTGTCCCAAACGGCAATATCATTTAGGAAGGAAGTATCTTTACTAAAATCAATTTCATATAATTTATTTCCAGTTTTTAAATCAATTGCTAATAAGCGGTCAATGTCATTGATATACAAAATACCTTTATATATCGCTATCCCTTTAGGCGCATTTAGTGTTTCTTTTACGAAAGTTTTGTCAAGTATTTTGCCATTCTTGTCTAATTTAAGTATTTGACCGTCTCCATCTTTCGCTGTTGGGTTTAATTCTTTACCAATATCTGCTGCATACAAATATTTTCCATCGGTTGCTACACTTTCGACATGATTAAAGCCATCAACTGTTTTAGCTGTTTGTGCAATGGCACTTATTCCCCAAAAAAGGAACATAGCTAGAATTGTGGTTTTTAGATTTTTCATTTTATTTTTCATTCATTTTATTAATCGTTTCATTGTGATGTTGTGCATGATAAATAGTGAAATAAAGTATTTCTCTAACTGTAATTTTTCCGAAAACAGGATGTGGGCAATTGTACATTTCGAATTCTTCTTCTGACCAATTTTTTAAATTTGAAATGAACGTATCTAGTGTATCTTTTCCTTGTCTAACCAATTCAATAATACTTGTTTCCAAATTTGTTTCTGGCATAAATGCTTCCGTAGTTTTTATACCATTTTCTAGAGTATTTCTAAAGACTTTAAAACTAATCTCATAGCTTGAAGATGCTCTTTCTGACAATCCATAATCGGATTTGATACTAGATTTTGGAAGTGCTAAAAAGTTACTAACTCGTAACAATGCAATAGTAATATGTTGCACATTTTGGCACACAGACCATTTACCGTTTATAGAAATTGTTGGATTTGGCAACTGAATTGCGGTTTCCCAAAATGCTGAATGTATTTTGTTTAGGCTGGCTATTATTTCGTCTTTATTCATCTTTATTTACTTTTTTTAAAAACTCTTCTGTGAAGTGTTCTTTGTGTTTCTCTTTAGAAAATTTTTCAGTATTATAAGTATTTGAATTTCCTTTTGGAATTGATAGTGACATCCAATTTTCATTGCAAATAATTTTGCCAATAAATACCATTTGACCTACATGATAAGGATAGTGAGCCAATTGACGATTGATTGCTTCTGTAATTGAGTGCCCTTGGTTTCGGATGTAGATTGTTTTTAGAAAATCTTCTTCTTTAATGTCGTTAATTGCTCTGAATAAACATTCCCAGCCATTGTCCCATTTTGTTAATAATTCTTCTTTTGATTTAATATCATTTTCAAATTCTGCATCACGATGTCTCCATTCTTTTTCTCCATCAGAAGTCAAAAAAATCTGTCCATCGAGAAAGCATATTACCAGATAGGTGTTTTACAATAATGGCTATGCTATTACTTTCTTCATTGTATTGCCAAAACAATTTATCGTCAGGCAATTGTGCAATGGTTTTATCACCTAACATTTTGTAGTATTCAAATTGTTTTTTTGTCACTTTCTAAATAATCTGCACTCATTGTTTCTAGTTTTAAAATGTTATTTATTGGCATTTGAAAACCTTAAATTTTCAACTCTTTTTTCAAAAGAAACTTTCTCATTTAATGGATTTTCTACTTGCTTAAAAAAAATCATTAGTTCTTCTGAATGGATTTCACTTTTCTTTGTCATTAAATTATAGTGAACTAATTTTGTCCATAAAATGGCTTTCAAGACTGTTTTATTTTCATTCCACATCAAAGCTTCAAGAAGAAGTGTTTTTTCATTGCAGAAAATTAATTGGGTCTGAATTGTAACCGTTTCCATAAGTGTAGCTGGAGTCAAATAAGCAATTTGATTTTGTGCTACAACCCAACTTATTCCTTTCTCACGTGCCAATTTATAGATGTCAAAATCATAAAACGCTAATAACTGATCTTCTCTAACATTAATAATGTAATCTATATATTTTGAGTTGTTGAGGTGGTTAAATGGGTCGCAATCTGGAAATCTAATTTTTGATTTGCTCTCTAATATTTTTTCTAACTTTTTCATCTTATTTATTAGTTTAACTTTTTGATTTGTATTTAATTTTATCCACAAAGAATTAATATACCAATCGGTATATTTTAATTTAAATTTTTTATACTTCTAAATCTTTAATTAATTTTTCTAAATAATCCATAGTAATTTTTAGGACTTCTGAACTGCCTGTAACTTTAGCCTGCATAACTGCACCTTCAATTAAAGACATTAAAATAAACGAAAATTGATTTGCATCGGTTGTATCCTTAATTTCATGTCTTTCAATCCCTGTTTTGATAGATTTTATAACTACACTTTTCCAAACATAAGTGCATTTATAGCTTTAGCTCTTAATAAAGGATGCGTATCATCTGCTTCAGTAGAAGTATTTAATATTGGACATCCTGCCTTTAAGATCGGTAATTCTAAAAAGTTTCTGTAGGTTTCAGGATAGACAAGTAGTCTATCTATCATTTTTGGACGAGCTTCGATTTGTTTTCTTAAATAAGTAACAATTAAGCTGTAATTGTGATCAAATGCTGCGAGAGCTACATCATCTTTGTTTTCAAAATTACCATAAATACTTCCTTTACTTAATCCAGTTGCAGATATCATATCATTTAGCGAAGTGCCAGAATACCCTTTGCAATTAAAGATAGGTGCTGTTTTTTCTATGATAAATTGCTTGGTTTGATTAGCTTTTGACATTATTAGAATGTATTATTTCAATGCAAATATAATTAAATAATATACCGATTGGTATATTTTATACTAATTTTA
>NZ_LZRN01000037.1 GCF_001678675.1 Gelidibacter algens | reverse complement strand
AAAAAATAAAACGTACCTTAATTTTCGATATAAGAGATTGGGCTTTTTTTTATGGAATTAGTATTAGTACTAATAAGTTTAAAAATACCAAACATCCTAAAAAATCAAATCCTATCTGTAAAAACAGATAGGATTTTGACCCCTAACTAAACTAAATTTTAATCTTAACTAATACCGCTTAAAATATAATTAAGATTACCTACTTATGATTATGAAACTAGAAAGTTTCACTATACCATATATACGTGCACAATCTCGTGTTTGGATTACCAGATGGAAAAAAATTCACACTTTTTTTGCTTCCTCCCAGTACACATCCATCTCGGCCAAGGTCATTTCAGACAAGGACGTATTGATTTCCTTAGACTTAGCTTCTAAATATTGAAATCTTTTGATGAATTTTTTATTGGTTCGTTCCAATGCATTTTCTGGATTTAATTTTAAAAAGCGGGCATAATTAATGATTGAGAACAAGACATCACCCAATTCACTTTCCATTTTATCTTTATTTCCACTGGCGACTTCAACTTTCAATTCGTTGAGCTCCTCCTCCACTTTTTGATAAACTTGTTCAGGATGCTCCCAATCAAAACCTACACCGGCTACTTTATCTTGTATGCGGTTGGCTTTTACCATAGCGGGCAAACTTTTTGGCACTCCTTGCAGGACGCTTGTTTTCCCCTTTTCCTTTAATTTGATTTGTTCCCAGTTGCGTTTAACATCGTCTTCATTCTCAACTTTTACATCGCCGTAAATATGCGGATGGCGTTCAACGAGCTTGTCAGAAATACTATGACACACATCGGCAATATCAAAGTCTTTTGTCTCACTGCCAATGCGAGAATAAAATACAATGTGCAACAGCACATCTCCCAATTCCTTTTTAACCTCGTCCAAATCCTTTTCCAAAATAGCATCACCAAGTTCATACACCTCTTCAATGGTCAAATGCCTAAGCGTTTCCATGGTCTGTTTTTTATCCCACGGGCATTGCTCACGCAATTCGTCCATAATCGTTAAAAGTCGGTCAAAGGCTTGTAATTGTTCTTGTCTGCGTGTCATAATGGTTATCTGTCTAAAAGTTTAAAATTACGAAAATGAAAGCTTTTTCTGGAGATGAATTTAAAATCTCAATGATAACAAAAGAAAAACCCACAATTTTCAAATGAAATTATGGGTTTGTATAGTGTTGAATCAGCTTTTTGTTCTTTATTCTTTCTAGGTTTTTCTAGCACTTGTGTTTTTAGTAGATCCCCCTTTTTTAGAGGCTGCTGCCTTTGATGCTACATTTTTAATAGCAGCCGGTTTAGCTGCAGCTTTGGACTGTGCTTCTTCTACTTTGGAAGCTGTTGACTTATCTTCTTGTTCTTCATCCAAAGCAGATAACAGATCATTGGCTTGTAAAATATTATACCATTGGATCACTTTTTTGATATCACTTGGGTAGACACGATCTTCATCATAATCAGGTAAAACCTCAAAGAAATATTCTTCTAGAGCATCTTTAGAATCTTTATGACTGACAGACGTTTGTTTTCCATCTTCTTTCGCACGTACCTTTTTAAAAACCTCCCGTAATGGGACTTCTTCAGTAAGTGTGTACATCGCAATTTCGCTCAAAACACTCACATTGTTGTGAATGTTAACGGTCATACGCTTTTTATCGAGCAACGATTCTGCAACAAAACCGCTACGTGTTTGGGTTACAATTTTATATAGCCCTGGTTTCCCTGAAATGGATAAAATCTTATCTAAACTCATATTCTTTATATGCTTTTTATTTTGAAGTTGACAAATATATACCTTTGCCCTTAGGATTGTAAAAAATTAACGTTTCTTTTTCATGGCAGGAAAACGCATCTTATAATCGACGCTGATGTTTCCTTTTGAAATATTACTCAATCTACTTTTGATTAAGCGCTTTTTTAAGGTCGACAGTTTATCGGTAAACAAAACACCCTCAATATGATCGTATTCGTGTTGAATCACTCTAGCAACAAGTCCGTCAAATTCCTCAACGTGCGTTTCGAAATCCTCATCCTGATATTGGATTTTAATTTTTGGCTTTCTAAACACATCCTCTCTAACCTCTGGAATACTCAAACAGCCTTCGTTAAAAGCCCATTCATCACCCGATTCTTCAAGGATTTCAGCATTGATAAAGGTACGCCTAAAATCTTTCAATGATGCCTGCTCTTCTTTGGTCAAATCTTCATCGTCTGCAAAAGGTGTGGTGTCTACCAAAAATAAGCGGATAGAAAGTCCCACTTGCGGCGCTGCCAAACCAACACCATAGGCTTCATACATGGTGTCGTACATATTGGCAATGACCTCCTTCAGGTTGGGATACTCTGTAGAAATGTCTTCGCCTTCCTTTTTTAAAACAGGATCGCCATAGGCAACAATAGGTAAAATCATTGATCTTTAAATTTAAGACTGCAAAAATACAATACTTATTAGGAATTTAGAAACTTAGGATAAAATTGTTACTAGGGAGTTACTGATTGTAGAGATAACTTTGAAGAATGATGGTCGCGCTAATTTCATCCACCAATGCTTTATTTTTGCGCTGTCCTTTTTTGAGGCCGCTATCAATCATTGTTTGGAAGGCCATTTTTGAAGTAAAGCGTTCATCAACACGCTTAACAGGCATCGTAGGAATTGACTTGGCAAGTTTGTTTAAAAAGGTTTGAATAGACGCTTCACTTTCAGAAACGTCATTATTCATTTGCTTGGGTTCTCCTACCAGAAACAACTCTACGTTTTCTTTAGAGATATACGCTTTTAAAAACGGCAAGAGCTCCTTCGTGGCCACAGTGGTCAATCCAGAAGCGATGATTTGAAGTTCATCAGTTACCGCAATACCCGTGCGCTTTGTTCCGTAATCTATTGCTAATATTCTTGCCATACTATTCCTGCGAAGGCAGGAATCTCTTTATAATTCCTGCTAGTGGCAAAGTTACGGCATTTAAATCTCTTTCTGAATAGTATCTAAATCCAATCCGTGAAATCCTTGAAATCCTTGAAATCCTTGAAATCTGTGTAATCTGTGTAATCTGTGTAATCTGTGTAATCTGTGTCTTAAAAGCAAACTGCAAAGTTCCATTAAGAAATTTCCCAAAATCAATTATAGGTTTATCTTTGTGTGAACTTAAATTTAGACATGAAACAACTCCAACAAAATATAGAAAACGCTTGGGAAAACCGCGAATTACTCTCCGATAAAGTCACCATAGAAAGCATAAAAAGTGTGATCGATTTGCTAGATGAAGGCACTTTAAGAGTAGCTGAACCCACTGCTGATGGGTGGCAAGTAAACGAGTGGGTCAAAAAGGCAGTCGTGCTTTATTTCCCAATCCAAAAAATGGAAACTTTTGAAGTGGGAATTTTTGAATACCATGATAAAATTCCGTTAAAACGCGGCTATGCCGATAAAGGGATACGTGTAGTGCCCAATGCGGTTGCCAGACACGGTGCTTATATTAGTAAAGGCACCATTTTGATGCCGAGTTACGTGAATATTGGTGCTTATGTTGACGAAGGCACCATGGTAGATACTTGGGCAACTGTGGGCAGTTGTGCGCAAATTGGTAAAAACGTGCATTTATCAGGCGGTGTGGGAATTGGTGGTGTCTTGGAACCTTTGCAAGCAGCTCCTGTAATTATTGAAGATAACGCGTTTATTGGTAGTAGATGTATTGTGGTAGAAGGTGTAAGAATTGAAAAAGAAGCTGTTTTGGGCGCGAACGTTTGCTTAACTGCATCAACCAAAATTATTGATGTTACTGGTGATGCACCTGTTGAAATGAAAGGTATTGTTCCGGCACGTTCTGTTGTGATTCCTGGAAGTTATGCCAAAGAGTTTCCTGCAGGAACATATAATGTGCCTTGTGCCTTAATTATTGGGAAACGCAAAGAAAGCACCAATAAGAAAACGTCATTAAATGATGCGTTACGTGAATATAATGTGGCGGTTTAGGTTTTATCAGAATTAAGACCGCTGCGCTTTTATAATTAAGTATTAAGAGTTTTGCTACAATGAAGGATCCTTTTTAGTATTCTATATCAAGTCTTTGTTCTTAATTCTGGCAGTTCCGATGTATTGGAAGGCTCTTGGTTCTTCCTCTAAATAATCTGATTTCTAAAGAAAAACTTAACATCCTTTCCAAAGTTGTTAAGTTTTTCTTTTAAGGTAAATTCTGGCGGATTGTTCAAAATTTTTAGAGCGGTATGCCCTTTTAAGCGAATCCAAGTTCGTGAGACTTTTCTATCAACCGCATCCACAATTGACCCAAAATCAATCAATTTCACCTGGATATTTAGATTCCATAATCTTAAAGCTATGGCATTTGATGTACTTCCAGCCGAAGGAATGATCAATTCTACTTTATCAGCATTTCTTTCTATTTCTGGCCACCATTCCTCTATCGTTTCATAGGCGTTTTTTACAGGAATCTTTACATAGTAATCAATTGGTCCGTAAAGTTTTTCAGCGACTTCTTTTGGTGTAGAACCGATGAACATTTTAGATTTAGAACGCACATGATTGTTTAAAAATTTCCGTAAACGTTGAGGTTTAAACACTGCCATACATTGAAAAACACACGGGTTTTCATAGAGAACATGAGTTTTGATATCCATGGTGTCCATCACTTCAATCATTTCGTTTTGCCATGAGAATTGTTTGTAAATTCCTTTGGCGTGAAATTCATCGTAAGGATAATTAATAGGACAGGAAATGAGATAATTAGCATCCTTTATCCTGAAAGATCCCTCAATTTCAATGGCCAAGCCTTCGTTGTAAATATAGTTGCGATGGTCTCTTTTTAATAAAGTCATAAATTCACCATCCCCAAATCTCACAAAAAATAGGCGCTCCTTTTGATCCATGCGTTCCTCCAAATAGTCAAAGGAGTCTTGAATACTCTTGGTTTTGATAGGTGCATTTTCTAAGGAATAGTCCTTTTTAAAAAGCTGATGGAGATAATATTTTATGGTTTTCATGTATCAAATTTTGGGCGATCAACCCATTCTGAACAACAAAGGAATGGAAAATAATTTATAAACTCTTTTTTTAGTTATTTTGTGGCAAAATTTTAAAAGATATTTGCAATATGAAGATCGCCTTAGTGGAATTATCCGAGTCTCACGAAGAATGTATGTTTTCGCAAGTATCCTTTCTTGCTGATGCGGGACATGAGGTTTCCTTATATATCCATCCTAAAATTGATGTTGAAAGTTATAAAGAGTTTGCAATACCTATTTTTCGGTATGACTTTGACGCACTTTCAAAAATGAAGCGTTTACCATTACAGCTCAAATTGGTCAACCACTTAAAAACATTCGATAAGGTGATTTTCAATACGGCATCCTCATCCAAAAGCTTAAGAAATGTCGTCGTCTTTTTGAATGGTTACAAAACAGAATGCATCGGTGTAGTCCATCATGTTAGGAAACTCAATAAAAGTTTCACACAGAAAATCATCAGTACAAAAATCAAAAAATATTTCACGCTAAGTGATGCCCTAAAAAACAATATCCAATTAAAAGATAAAAGTCTGAAGCTGGAAAGCTTCTACCCTATTTTCTTTCCTTCCACAGAAAAGGTAAGGCTCAGCAAAAAAGAAAACGAAGTATGGATCTGTATTCCGGGACGTGTGTTTTTCGATCGCAGAGATTATCAATTTTTAGTAGAAAAATTGAGTCAAATCAACATTCCCAAACTACTTAAATTTATAATTTTAGGAAATATCAATAATCAGGATGGTTTAAAACTTAAACAACAACTAGAAAAACATCAGGTTTCAGATGCTTTTGTTATTTTTGAAAAGTTCATCCCAAATAGCGCCTATTACAGTTATTTGGAACATTCCGATTTTATCATGCCTTTGTTACAAAAACAGGATAAAAACTATATTGACTCCAAAATTACAGGGGCTTTCAATTTGGCATTCGGGTTTAAAAAACCGCTACTGTTTCATAAATTTTATGAGGTGATTCCTGATTTGAAAGCGAATGGCATCAGTTATAATGACGCTAATTTTGAAAACATTCTAAACGCAATAGCAAATAGAACAATTGAAATCCCATCACTGTATCAGGACAAAAAATGGAGCTATGAGTACCAACAAAAAAAGTATATCAACTTTATAAACAGCTAAATGAAGATAGGTTTTGATGCCAAACGGGCTTTTCACAATAGGTCCGGACTAGGAAATTATAGTCGCGATTTAATACGTATGGTGTCCCATTTTTATCCTGAAAACCAATATGTACTCTATAATCCGAAACCAGGAAAAGTTGCTTTTCAGTTGGATGCCAACACAGAAGAAACACTTCCAAACACAACGTTTTGGCGCTTTCTTTCTTCATTTTGGAGACAAAAAGCTATCATTAAGCAATTAAAAGAAGATACTATAGATATCTATCACGGATTGACGGGCGAAATCCCCAGAGGCATCCAAAACACAAAAATCAAGACCATCGTTACTATCCACGATCTTATTTTTGCGCACTTCCCAGAACTTTACAAACCCATCGACCGAAAAATATACCGCAACAAATTTCAATATGCAGCAGATCATTCTGATATGATCATCGCCATTTCAGAACAGACCAAAAAAGATATTGTTCGATTTCTACATATAGATCCAAAGCGCATAAAGGTGATTTATCAAGGTTGCAATGCTGCCTATAAAAAAAGTTATTCCAACCAAGAACTTAATCAAACTTCATCAAAATTTAATTTACCAAAAAAGTTTATCTTAAATGTAGGAACTGTGGAAAAACGGAAAAATCTGCTCAATTTAGTGAAAGCCATTGAAAATTTGAATTGTAATTTGGTGGTGGTTGGGAATGATAAAAGCGATTATGCCCAAGAAATTAGAGCGTATATTAATGCCAAAGGACTAACAAATCGCGTACATTTTTTAAAGAATGTGAATACTGAAGAATTGGCGCAAATCTACCAAATGGCATCCGTTTTTGTTTATCCTAGTATTTTTGAAGGTTTTGGTATTCCTATAATAGAAGCTTTGTTCTCAAAAACACCGGTTATCACCTCTAAAGAAAGTTGTTTTAGTGAAGCCGGTGGGCCAGACTCCATTTATATTGATCCAAACGACCCTAGAGACATCGAAGCAGCGATTCAGATTGTACTAGAAGATGAAGAACTCCGAGACAAAATGAATAGTAAAGGGTTGGATTATGCACAACAGTTTAATGATAATGTCATCGCTAAGCATATTTATGAAACTTATAAAGCTTTACACCCATGAAAACAATTTGCTTTTTTAACAGCACAGACCAATGGGGCGGTGGAGAGAAATGGCATCTAGAAACTTGCATTTACATGCAACAACAAGGTTATGAGGTGCTATTTATTTGTAATGAAGGCAGTGAACTCCATAAACGACTGAAGAAAACTACAGTAGAATATGTACTCATCAAAATCACTAATCTTAGCTTTTTAAATCCTTTCTCATTTATTAAGGTGAAAAAAATTCTTAAACAGCATCACATAGATATCATCATCATGAATCTTTCTAGAGATTTGAAAGTAGCGGGAATAGCTGCAAAATTGGCTGGCGTAAAACGTGTTATTTACAGGCGTGGGAGTGCGATACCGATAAAAAATTCAGCTATTAATCGCTATTATTTTAGCTCCGTAGTGACCGATATTTTGGCAAACTCCATTGCCACAAAAAGAACAGTGCTTGAGAATAACCCGAATCTATTTCCCGAAGAAAAAATTGAAGTCATTTATAACGGCATTGCTATTGATTCATTTTTAGAAAGAGATTTCAAACCCGTCTATAACAAAAAGTTGGACGAATTTGTTTTGGTCAATTTGGGACGCTTGGAATTTCAGAAAAATCAAAAGTTCCTGATTGACATCGCTCAGGAATTAAAATTCCGAAACCTTAATTTCAAGCTGATTATTGGAGGTGAAGGCAGGTTAAAGGACGATTTGGAAACCTTGGCACAAACCCTGAATGTGAAGGAAGAAATTCTCTTTCCCGGATTTATAAAAAACCCAAAAGACATTATGCATTCAGGTGATGTTTTTTTACTTTCTTCTTTATGGGAGGGTTTTGGATATGTCCTGGCCGAAGCAGCTCTATGTAAAAAACCTATTGTTGCTTTTAACGTGAGCAGCAATCCAGAAGTGGTAATCAACAATGAAACAGGATTTCTAACACCACTCAATGACGTCCATTTATTTGCCGATAAAATTGAATACCTCTACAACAATCCGGAGATTAGAAAAGAGATGGGTTTAAAAGGCTACAATTTTGCTATCAATACCTTTGACAGCACTAAAACCCAAACCGCCATTGCCAAGTACTTAATAGATGCCTAAAGGTTGGATTGCATATCACAAAATCCTTATTTTTGCATTTAATCTACACATCTATCAAACCTAAATCTTGCTATGCAAAAACTGACTGCCATTATTCCCACAGGTAATGAAATTCACAATATTGAGGCAGCTATAGCATCTGTTGATTTTGCTGATGAAACTCTGGTAGTGGACAGCTTAAGTACCGATGGCACTTTTGAAAAAGCACAGGAATTAGCCACAAAAGTCATTAGAAGAGATTACGAATACTCCGCATCTCAAAAAAATTGGGCCATTCCTCAAGCACAACACGAATGGATTTTATTGATCGATGCTGATGAACGCGTTACTACCGAATTAAAATCTGAAATTTTAGAAATTCTTAAAAATCCTGATCCAAAAATTGTGGCGTATTGGATTGGCAGGACCAACATATTCATGGGAGAACAGGTTAATTACAGTGGTTGGCGGAACGATAAGGTGATCCGCCTTTTTAAACGTGATTTTTGCAACTATGAAGACAAACAGGTCCACGCGGAAATTATTGCTAATGGTGACCTTGGAACTTTAAAGCACAAATTGATCCATCAGAGTTATACAACCCTTGACAACTACATTGAGAAGATGAACAGGTATGCCACTTGGCAAGCTAAAGATTATGAATAAAAAAACGGGAACATTGAATCCATATCATTTTGTTTTAAAGCCATTTTGGGGATTTTTCAAACATTATATCATTCAAAGCGGATTTAGAGATGGTGTGATAGGCTTAACAATTGGATATCTACAAGGGTATGTTGTGTTTATGCGCTATGTCAAAATGTGGTTGCTGAGGAAAAATAGAAGCTAAAAATTTAGATTTGAGGTTTGAGGTATTAGGTTCTCTGAAAATCTTGATCTATGAAATATTTAGACTTAACAATTTGCGAAAATCTGCGTCACCTTTATGTCGACAGGCGGGTCTGCGGGAAACTTTCGAATGTGGAGTTTTGTTGAGTTTGCAATGTTGTGACGCAAAGTTGCGCAAAGAAAAAATAAATCACTATGGACTAAAGTGCCATAGATTTTTTAAAACAGACTGAAAGTCTGTTGCATTCGTGAAATTTACAGTAAATGATTTACGACTGTATTTTCAATGAACCAATGAATTCGTGAAAATTCGTGAAATTCGTGTCAAAATTTTTAGAAGCTAAAGCGAGATGCACTAAAGTACATAGTTTTAACTAAATCTGAGACCAATAAAGCTTCTCAAAGTTAGAAATTATATTGACATTGAATGTCATCCTAAAAACAAGGACAGGGAAATTTAGAAATTAAGATTAGGAATTAGAAAATATGCAAAAAGAAATTTCAAACGCCTTACAGGTTTTAAAAGAAGGCGGACTACTACTCTACCCAACCGATACCGTTTGGGGAATAGGCTGCGATGCTACCAATCCAGAGGCTGTCAAAAAAATATTCCAATTGAAAGGACGCGAAGACAACAAAGCACTCATTTGTTTGGTAGCTGATGACAGAATGTTGGGCAAATATGTAAAGGAAATCCCTAAAGTGGCCTTTGATATTTTCGAGGTTTCAGAAGATCCAATTACCATTATTTATGATGATGCACAAAATTTAGCAGAAAATTTAATTGCTGAAGATAAGTCCATAGCCATTAGAATACCCAACGACGATTTTTGTTTCCAGCTACTCCGACGCTTCGGGAAACCTATCGTGTCAACCTCAGCAAATATAAGTGGGCAATCTACTCCAAAAACATTTCAAGAAATAGACACTCTTATTTTAAAAGGTGTGGACTATGTCGTAAATTTGCATCGTGAAAAAATTTGTACAAAACCATCGTCAATCATTAAGTTGAGCGCGAATGGGAAAGTAAGAATTATTCGATAAAAGAAACTCCAAAATTCAAATTCCAAATTCCAACAATCCATTTGGTTTTTGGTACTTGAAATTTGAAAATTATGAAACATCAAGCGTTGATCCATCCCATTTTCAAAATCATCTCCCAATCTGCAGAAGAACTAGGAATAGACGCCTATGTGATTGGTGGTTTTGTTCGCGATTATATCTTGGAACGCGGACAACATAAAGACATTGACATTGTAGCCATTGGCAGTGGTATTGCCTTGGCAAAACAAGTTTCCAAAAATATTCCAGACCATCCCAAAGTGCAAGTATTCAAAACCTACGGCACCGCCATGTTGCGTTATGATGACATTGAAATAGAGTTTGTTGGCGCACGGAAGGAATCTTATAGTGAAGAGAGTAGAAATCCTGTAGTGGAAAACGGCACCCTGGAAGATGATCAGAACCGGCGTGATTTTACCATTAATGCGATGGCTTTAAATTTAAGTGCGGCAAATTTTGGAGACCTACTTGATCCTTTTGAGGGTCTGAAAGATTTGGAATCAAAGATCATCAGAACCCCGTTAGATCCTGATATTACTTATAGTGATGATCCGTTGCGAATGATGCGCGCCATCCGTTTTGCCACCCAACTCAATTTTACCATAGAAAATGCATCGCTTGAAGCAATTTCAAAAAACAAGGAACGTATAAAAATCATCTCACAAGAACGCATCGTAGTAGAGCTCAATAAAATTCTCGAAAGTGACGTCCCTTCCCTCGGCTTTTTATTATTGGAAAAAACAGGACTGTTGGACTATATCCTTCCAGAACTCACCGCTCTAAAAGGTATTGATGAAAAGGAAGGGCAACGGCACAAAGATAATTTTTACCACACCTTGGAAGTGGTTGACAATATTGCCCAAAACACAGATGATGTTTGGTTGCGTTGGGCAGCCCTTTTACATGATATTGGCAAAGCACCTACAAAAAAATTTAGCAAGAAAGTAGGTTGGACCTTCCACGGTCATGAATTTGAGGGTTCAAAAATGGTTTACCGTTTGTTTAAACGGTTGAAAATGCCATTGAATGAGAAGATGAAGTTTGTACAGAAAATGGTCTTTATGAGTTCTAGACCTATCGTTTTAGCTCAGGAAGTTACAGATTCTGCCGTGAGACGTTTGGTGTTTGATGCTGGTGATTTTGTAGATGACTTGATGGTGCTGTGTGAGGCAGATATCACTACAAAAAACCCGAAGAAATTTAAAAAATATCACAACAACTTTAAACTCGTCAGAGACAAAATTGTTGAGGTTGAAGAACGGGATCACGTGCGCAACTTCCAGCCTCCAGTGTCTGGTGAAGAAATTATGGAAGCCTTTGGGTTAAAACCTTCTCGAGAGATAGGAACAATAAAAGAGACCATAAAAGAAGCTATTCTGGAAGGTAAAATTCCAAATGAGCATCAAGCAGCTTATGCGTTGATGTTGGAAGAAGGGAAACGTCTAGGATTAGAGGTATTAGTGATTAAGGATTAATTAAATTGAAATCGAACTTGAAGTTGAAAATGAAAGTCAAGTTCAAATTAAAGTCAAGTTCAAATTCAAATTCAAATTCAAATTCAAGTTTTAATGGCAAAACAAAAAGATAACAAGAAAGTCATCTATTGGCTTCTTACAGGTTGCACACTACTCTTTATCATGGTAGTGGTTGGGGGCATCACCAGGTTAACAGATTCTGGGCTGTCCATGTCAGATTATAAACTAATTACAGGTACCATTCCGCCGTTAAATGAAGCAGAATGGCAGGAAGCCTTTGCACTTTACCAACAGTATCCAGAATTTCAGAAGCTGCATTCGCATTTCACCCTATCAGACTTTAAAGGCATTTACTTTTGGGAGTGGTTTCATCGTGTTATAGGGCGTCTGATTGGCTTGGTTTTCATCTTTCCGTTTATCTACTTTTTGGTCACTAAACAACTGACCGCAAAAACCATAAAGAAGTGTTTCGTATTATTATTTCTTGGTGGATTCCAAGGCTTTTTGGGATGGTATATGGTAAAAAGCGGCTTGGTAGATATGCCAGATGTGAGCCATTATAGATTGGCAGCACATTTGACCACTGCATTTATAACATTTTCTGCAACGCTTTGGGTAGCCTTAGATTTAAAGTTTCCTGACCGAAAACCAATCGATAAAAACTTCAGAAATCTTATTGGTGTCGGTTACGTGATATTGATTATACAAATTATTTACGGTGGTTTTGTAGCCGGATTAAAAGCCGGATTGTTGCATAACCATTGGCCTATGATGAATGAAGGGAAATTTATCCATGAATCAGCTTATGCCATGGAACCGTTTTATCTGAACCTTATTGAAAACCCAAGTGGCCTTCAATTTGTGCACCGCACATTTGCTTATGTTGTTGTTATCTTTATCGGTATTATCTGGTATCGCGCCAAACAAATGAAGTTGACAATGTTACAATCAAACGGGATCAATGGCCTCTTGATTCTTGTAGGTGTACAGTTTTTATTGGGCGTCCTTACCATCATTTACGGCGTCCCGTTATGGTTGGGTGTCGCCCATCAAATAGGGGCATTTTTCCTCTTGTCAGTAATGACATTTACCTTGCATCGCTTTAGTAGGTAGTAGAAAAAGGGTTACCTTTGCAAATTAAATTTTACACATGGTTTACAGATTCAGAATTATTCTTGACAATGACACCGAAGATGATGTTTTTAGAGATTTAGAAATCCGAGAAACAGATACGCTTGAAGACCTGCACAACAGCATTACCCAAGCTTTTGGGTTTGATGGTATTGAAATGGCTTCGTTTTATTTAAGTGATGACGACTGGAATCAGGGTGAGGAAATCTCTATGTTTGACACGGGTGAAAGTTATGATGACGTTAGGCTTATGGCTGAAACACCTATCAAGGACGTGGTGTATGAAATGCAAACCAAATTGATTTATGTGTATGATTTTTTTAGCATGTGGACCTTTTTTGTGGAATTGGCAGAAATAGTTGAAGAAGCTGAAGGTACTGATTATCCAAATTTGATGTTTGTACATGGTCAAATCCCAACTGAAGCGCCACAAAAATCATTTGAAGCTGAAGACGATGATGATGATTACAATGAGTTTGATGATGACTTAGATGTCGACGATTATGAGAGTTTGGACTTTGATGAGAATTGGAATTAAAAAAATTAGTCTGAATGTGTTATTCATCTCAATTCCTTGGTGTTCACATTCTCATAATTACGCTGCACAAAATCTAAGGCATTCTTTACAATTTCGCCCATATTTTTACTGTGTTTGAATTTTAAATCCTGGGTATATTCAAAAATTTTCATTTTTAAAAGTGTGATGTGTTCAGGGGTAGAAAGCGTATCCGCCACCATACATTCTAACAGTTCCTTAATGCGTTCATGATAACTGATCAATCGTTTGGCAACAATAGAACGTTCTTCCAACTTATACTGATCAATGGATTCCTGTTGGAATTTTTCCTGAACCAATTCTACCATTGCTAAATTCTCCTTGAAAAATTGTGGTCGGTATACATTGAATTTGCCTTCATAACTCTGCTGATCAAAATCAATCGCCCTAATTTTATAGACAATATTGTCAAAATCATGCGTGGGCACAATCACGTAATTATAAGAACGCATGTCTCCCAAAAGCCTGATCATACAACGCTCATTGAACTTTACAAACTCCTTGGCAATCTGCGATTTTTCAGAAGGCGTACACTTGGGCAACATGTTCTTAATAAACTCATCTCCAGGAACGCCTGCAATATGCTCTTCAATCAAAGTGTCCTGAAACACTAAAAAATTCAGATTGTATGGTGACAGCATATGCTCCAATTCCAGTCCATAAATGCGGGAAGCATCAGCTTTTTTGATATAAAAATAGGTATAATTGTCATTCAGGATATTCCTGATTTTGATGCGGAAAGGCTTTGAATTTCCAAACGTGCAATAGTCAATAGCATCCACATTCAAAAATGGGATGGTGCGCTCGTTTCCATCAGAATGTAATATCGTATAAACCTTTTTCAGGCTTAGATCGATCTCCTGACGCTCAAACTCATTAAAATAAACCCGCACCCAAAGCGTGTCAATATCATCTTTATCATATAACACCACCGCACCCTGAAAGCGTAATAAATCGTCATAAAAGATGGGCAGCCTAATATTTCTGTTGTATTCAGAGAGATACTTGTGCAACTTTTCAGTTACGGGATAAGACGGTTTGCGTAAGGATATTTTTAGATCTTGCATAGCTTTTGAGTGATCTCAAATGTAAGTGTTTATATTTACAGATGTAACAAATTTAACCATCACTCGTCATACGTGTAACTAATCAATCAGAAAATATTTTGGAAACCATTCTTACCATCAACAATCTCACCAAAAAATTTGGGTATCTCACAGCAGTCAAAGATTTATCATTCACTATCAATAAAGGGAACGTTTACGGCATTTTAGGCCCAAACGGAAGTGGCAAATCAACTACTTTGGGCATCGTCCTTAATGTGGTCAACAAAACTTCGGGTGACTTTAGCTGGTTTGAAGGCCAAACCACAACACATGACGCGCTGAAAAAGGTGGGCGCCATTATAGAAAATCCGAATTTCTATCCTTACATGTCGGCTTACCAAAATTTAAAACTGGTTTGTAGAATTAAAGGTGTTGATTATAGTAAGATCGATGAGAAGCTAGAGATTGTTGGACTTTTAGACCGAAAGAACAGTAAGTTCAGCAACTTTTCTTTGGGTATGAAACAACGTCTGGCCATTGCCTCTGCCCTTTTGAATGATCCTGAAATACTGATTTTGGATGAACCTACCAACGGATTGGATCCACAGGGAATTCATCAAATTAGATCCCTGATCAAACAGATTGCGAGTGAAGGAACGACCATTCTTTTGGCATCGCATCTTTTGGATGAAGTTGAAAAAGTCTGTTCTCACGTTGTTGTACTTCGTAAGGGTGAAAAATTATACTCTGGTCGTGTGGATGAAATGATTTCCAGCCATGGTTTTTTTGAGCTTAAATCTGTTCAACATGAGACTTTAATATCTTTTCTTCAAAACAACCCTGATTTTATAAGTGTAAAAGAGGAAGGCGAACTCATCACCGCCTTTTTAAACGAACCTATGGATGCCTCAACCTTTAATAAACTGATGTTTGAGAAAGGCATTACGCTGTCGCATTTGGTAATGCGCAAGGAAAGTTTAGAAGAACAATTCCTCAAATTAACTGACAACAACTAATCAATCAAAACCAACCCTATGTTACGACTAGTCAATTTAGAACTACAAAAACTACTATTAAACAGAGCGAGTAAAGTGCTGATCTTTATTTCATTTATTCTGCCTTTCACGGTTTTGATCCTATCTTCCATAAAAATTAATTTCTTCGGATTCTTTACTTTAGAATTGGGAGAACTTGGTATTTTCAATTTCCCAATCATCTGGCACATTACTACATTTTTCGCCTCCTATTTTAAGTTGTTTTTCGCTATTGTTGTGGTGAGCATGATAGGCAACGAGTATAGCAACAAAACCATAAAACAGAATTTGATTGACGGATTGAGCAAAAAAGAATTCATCCTTTCTAAGTTTTACACCATCGTTTTCTTTTCACTTTTAGCCACTGTTTTAATTGCAATCGGCTCATTTTGTATCGGACTTTATTATTCGAGTTATACAGAAGCTTCTATCATCTTTAGCGAAACTGAATTTTTACTGGCATACTTTGTTAAACTGGTAGGCTTTTTCAGCTTGTGTTTATTCTTCGGAATGTTGGTCAAGCGCTCTGCTTTTGCCCTGGCCTTCCTGTTTCTCCTGTACATTTTTGAATGGATAGTATTTGGGGTGGCTGTTAAGGTTTTCAACCTAGACATGGCATGGAAAATAAAGAACTTTTTGCCATTGGAATCGATGTACAATTTGATCAACCAACCTTTCCAACGTGTGGTCATGAGCAAATATCCCGAAAAAATTGATATGGCCTATGACTACGCTGTACATTGGTATGAACTTGTTATTGTTTTGGGTTGGACAGCGGTATTTATCTTTTTATCGTACAGATTATTAAAGCAACGGGATTTATAATATATTTGGTAGCTATAGCTATCCCTATGAAAAAAATCCCTCTACTCTTGCTTATACTGATAAGCCTCTCTATGTATTCACAAAATGAGGCGTCGTATTGGTATTTTGGAAGAAACGCCGGGGTTAAGTTTAATAGCGCCAATGGCAGTGTTACCGCGCTGACGGATGGACAATTGAATACACTTGAAGGCTGCACAACAATCTCTGACAGCAATGGCAATCTCTTATTTTATTCTGATGGCCGCACAATTTGGAACAAGAACCACCAACCTATGGCCAATGCGAGTGAAGCAGCTGGTACGGGCCTATTGGGAGATGATTCAAGTACATCTTCTGGATTGATTGTACCAAAACCCCAAGATCCCAATTTCTATTATATTTTTGCGGTAGATGAGCCTCATCATTTAAATTCTTCAGCTTACCCAAACACTGCAGATTTTAGCGGTGATGGTGTTAACAACGGACTCACGTTTTCTTTGGTGGATATGACTTTGAATGGGGGTCTCGGAGACGTGGTTTCTTCTGAAAAGAATATGCCACTCATCACCTATGATGTCAATAATCCCAATGAGGTAGATTTTAAATGTTCAGAAAAAATAACCGCTGTAAAGGCTGATGATTGTTATTCCATATGGGTGATCACCCAATTTATAGATAAATTTTATGCTTTTAAAATTGAAAGTGAAGGCGTTATTCCTACCCCTGTGGTGTCTAAAGTTGGCCCAACGGTCCCTATTTCTGGATACCGAAGGAATGCTTTGGGATACTTAAAAGCATCACCTGACGGAACGAAACTTGTTGCAGCACATTTGGGTTTTGCTACGCAATTGGGCACTGAAGCTGCTGGAGGCGTGTATCTTTTTGATTTTGATAATGATACAGGAATTGTCTCTAATTCTGTAGAACTTTATGCACCGCAACAGGACGACAGTCCGTATGGCGTTGAGTTTTCAGCAGATAACAAAAAAGTATATGCCACTATTGACGAACGCAACAGTAGTAAAATTGTGCAGTGGGATTTATCCCAAAGTAATATACCAAACTCGCAGGTAGTCATTCACAGAAGCGAAGTTATAAGTGGTGGTGCCTTACAATTGGCTATCAACAAGAAAATTTATAGAGCACAGCGCAGTTTTCAAGGCCTAAGTAACCTCAATCGTTATTTGGGCGTTATTGAAAATCCTGAAGCCAATGGAAACGCTGTAGTTTACAATCAAAATGGGGTGCTTTTGGATGTCAATAATGATGGTTCACACACTAGCAGTATTGGGTTACCACCGTTCATCCAATCCTTATTTAATACACAAGTTGATATCATCCAAAATGGTACAAGTGTAACAGAATTAAGACTTTGTGAAGGTGAGAGCTATACGTTAAAGGCTGAATTTACCCCCAATAGTACTTACGCTTGGACAAAAGACGGACTCCCTTTATCAGAAACTAGTGAGAAATTATTTGTGGATACTACTGGTTTTTATGAAGTGTTCATTGAACCTAATAATGGTGAATGTCCCATTGTTGGTCAAGCTTTTATAGGCATCTTTGAAATTCCTGTGGCCAACACTATTAATGACGATAGTATTTGTGGTACAACAGACACAGTTTTATTTGATTTAACAACGTATGACGCCAATATCTTAGGAACTCAAAATCCTTCAACTTTTGAGGTGCACTATTTTGAATCTTTGAAAAACGCTAATCTGAACCAATTTCCAATTGTAGGCAACTATAACAATACCTCCCGCCGACAAGAAATTTTTGCAAGGGTTCAAAACAAAGAAAACCCCAATTGCTTCGCTACCACTTCTTTTTTTATTGAAGTTTTTATTACCCCTCAAATTGACAATTTTACAGATATAGAATTTTGTGATACTGAGGGTAATACTAGGGATGGGATTGCCACCATTGATTTAAATTTAGTCACTCCTGAAGCTGTTGGCATGCAAGACATGAGTTTATATACCATTTCCTATCATCCTTCACAACTAGATGCAGATAAGGATGTCAACCCATTGCCTTTAAATTATAGAAATACGACACCTAACAAAGAAACCATTTTTATAAGGTTAGAAAATAATCTCAACCAGAGTTGTTATTCGATAAGGTCGTTCAACATCACCATTAACCCATTACCAGAAGCTTTTGACAGCAGGCTTATCCAATGTGATGAAGATGGCAATCCCGAAGGTTTTACGACCTTTAACCTCAACCAAGCTAAAAATGCCATAACTGGTGGCGCATCTGACAGAAATTTGGAATATTATTATAGTATGTCTGATGCCGAAAATGGCTTGAACAAAATAGACGGAAGTGCTTTTCGCAATGTTAACAATCCGCAGGTGATTTATGTCAAGGTTATCAATGACCTTACCAATTGCAGCAGTTTGGCGCAATTGACCCTTGTGGTAAGTACCACTTCTGCCAATGATGCACAATTAACGCATTGTGACGATGACGGTACAGAAGACGGCTATTACACTTTTACACTTTCAAAAGCAGACACTAGCGTTTTGGACACATTACCTGCCGGGCTCGATCTGTTTTACTATGCAACTTATGAGGATGCACTTTTAGAAAATAATCCGCTTCCCAATAATTTTATGAATACGGTTCCCTATTCCCAAACCATTCACGCAAGGGTTGAAAACAGCAACGCCTGTTACGGCATCAGTGAGGTTAAACTCACTGTTTTTAAAATGCCAAATGTGGAACTGGAAACTGAGACCATTTACTGTTTGAATAATTTCCCACAGACTATTACACTTGACGGGGGCGTTATTGGTGATGCTCCAAGCAACTATACTTACACTTGGTCTACAGGCGAAAGTACATCCGAAATTATGGTGAATGCTGCCGGAACTTATACTGTCAGGGTGACCAATACCGCAGGTTGTTTCAAGGATAGGTCTGTTACAGTTCTTCCTTCAAATATAGCCACCATAAAAAATATCGAGATCAACGATGGATCCCAAAATAATACCGTCACGGTCATGGTTACGGGAGAAGGAGATTATGACTATGCGCTTGATGCCATCACCGGACCTTATCAAGAAAATGCGACATTTGACAACGTTGCCCCGGGTTTCCACACCGTTTTTGTGAGGGATACCAATGGCTGTGGGGTTAGCGAGAAACTCATTTCTGTGATTGGATTTCCAAAATATTTCACACCTAATAACGATGGCATCAATGACTATTGGCAGATTTATGGTATCAATGAACAGTTTCAATCCAAGAGCACCATTTATATTTTTGACAGAATGGGCAAACTGCTCAAAGAATTGAACCCGCTGAACAGTGGGTGGGATGGTACTTATATTGGAAAACAAATGGCTCCTGACGATTATTGGTTTTCTGTGACTTTGCAGGATGGACGAACTTTTAAAGGCCACTTTACGCTAAAACGCTAATTATATTGAAAACACTTCTCAAACTCCTCTTTGCATTCACTTTGCTTTTTTTTTCTCAGAATATTCAAGCCCAATATCCAACCGATTGTTTTGACTCTGTAATCATTTGCGGAAATTCAAGCGTTAATTTAGATGTTAGTGGCATTGGAAACCAAGAGTTGAACAATTCAAATAGTTGTAGCAGCCAAGAAAACAATAGTATCTGGCTTCAAGTAAGTCTGGTCAGCAATGGCACTTTAGGATTTACGCTGCGTCCCAACAGCAGTTCAATTCAAGAAGATTATGATTTTTTTGTATTTGGTCCAAATGTGTCTTGCAATAATTTGGGTTTCGCCATCAGGTGTTCTACTACCAATCCTGCTGCGGCCAATCAAAACAACAACTTTACAGGGATGCGTGCAGGCGCTGGAGACACGTCTGAAGGTCCAGGACCAGACGGCAATAGTTTTGTGGAATGGTTAAATGTATCTGCTGGAGACACCTATTTTATAGTCATTGATAGGCCCATCGGCAATAGCGGTTTTACTTTGGAATGGACGGGTTCTGCCGAGTTTTCTTCGCCTCCAGTCAATGAGGCAAGTACATTAACACCTTTAGATTTAGAATTGTGTGATACTGTCACTCCTTACGAGGATGGCTTTGCAAGTTTTGATCTAGATCAAAACACCTCCCGGATCATGGGAACGCAATTGGACGTTACCATAAGTTATCACGCCAGTGAAAGTGACGCCAATATCAACTTCAATCCGCTTATAAGTCCTTATACCAATAGTTCCAATCCGCAAAAAATTTATACAAGAATTACCAATGACATCACCGGCTGTTTTGAAGTCACCGATTTTTCACTCATCGTTAATTTAGGGCCTGATTTTTCCCCTCCAACACCATATGAGTTGTGTGACTCTAATGACGATGGTAATTCCAATAATGGACAAACTTATTTTGACTTGGAGTCGAGAAATTCGGAAATCCTCAAAGGTCAAGATCCTTTTTCAATAAAAATCACCTATCATTCGTCGAAAGCTTCAGCAGAAGCCGGCTCTGGAGCATTAACAAGTCCATACTATAACACAACTCCCAATCAACAACAACTATTTGTCAGAATAGAAGATGCCATAAACAATAATTGCAAAACCATTAACACCTTAGATCTTGTGGTCAACGCCTTACCGGATGCGTTCAATAGCTCCATCATCCAGTGTGATGAAGATGGTATACCCGATGGATACACACGCTTTAATTTAGACCAAGCCAAAGATGCCCTTACTGGTGGTGCATCCAACAGAACATTAACTTACTATTTGAGCAGTGTCGACTTAATATCAGGGGCCAACGAAGTTAACGGGACCGCATTTGAAAATCTAAATAATCCACAATTACTTTACGTCAAAGTAAGCGATGATCTGACCGGATGTTTTAGCGTGGCGCAATTGACGTTGAAGGTTAGCACTACCTCAGCCAATGATGCACTGTTAACCAATTGTGACGATGACGGTACAGAAGACGGCTATTACACCTTTAGACTTTCTGATGCAGATGCTGGGGTTTTGGACACATTACCTGCCGGCCTCGAACTGTTTTATTACGCCACTTACGAGGATGCCCTTTTGGAGACCAATCCGCTGCCCAACAATTTTACGAATACGGTTCCCTATTCTCAAACCATTTACGCAAGGGTTGAAAACAGCAATGCTTGTTACGGCATTAGTGAAGTTGAACTCACTGTTTTTAAAATGCCAAATGTGGAACTGGAAACTGAAACCATTTACTGTTTGAACAATTTTCCTGAGCGTATTACTATTAACGGTGGCATTATAGGCGATGCACCAAGCAACTATATTTACAGTTGGTCTACAGGCGAAAGTACATCCGAAATTATGGTGAATGCTGCCGGAACTTATACTGTCAGGGTGACCAATACCGACGGTTGTTTCAAGGATAGGACTGTTGTGGTTCTTCCTTCTAATATAGCAACCATAAATAATATCGACATCAACGATGGATCCCAAAATAATACCGTTACGATCATGGTTACGGGAGAAGGAGATTATGACTATGCGGTTGATGCCATCACCGGCCCTTATCAAGAAAGTGCAACATTTGACAACGTTGCCCCTGGTTTTCACACCGTTTTTGTCAGGGATATAAATGGCTGTGGGATTAGCGAGAAACTCATTTCTGTGATTGGTTTTCCAAAATATTTCACACCTAATAACGATGGCATCAATGACTATTGGCAGATTTATGGTATCAATGAACAGTTCCAGCCCAAGAGTACCATTTATATTTTTGACAGAATGGGCAAGCTGCTCAAAGAATTGAACCCTCTCAACAATGGATGGGATGGTACTTACATTGGAAAACAACTAGCTCCAGACGATTATTGGTTTTCTGTGACTTTGCAAGATGGACGAGTTTTTAAAGGCCACTTTACGCTAAAACGCTAATCTGGTTTATGGCATCAAAAATAGACACATAAGTGTACTCAAAAGACAATTTTGAAATAGTGTAATACTCGTATACGTTGCTCATTATTTTCTAATTTTTAGTTTTTCACGGCGTATTCTAGGACATTTCAATCGGATAAAGCAACTAAAATTTGCAATTCCGCTATCTCCATCCAATTATTTCTAAGAAGTTCATTTTCGAAAGCTACCAATACATAAGGTTTAAATCTTGATTTTCAGCTCATTAAACCTATGGTTTCAAATGAACCAAAAAACATATAAAAACACTGATTACCAATGTTGTAAAATTCTAAACCATCTGTACTAGCGGAATGTTTTAAGAAATTAAACAAAGTAATCACATCATTTAAAAAGGATAAGTTTCTGGTCGTCCACATCAAAATGTTAATCTTCAGTGCATTTAGACGTTCTATTTTGCATTTCATCCAATAATTACCTACTTTTCCACCTTAATTAAATTGATTTGGAAATTTCATCGCCCCAAAATGGGATCTCCCGACTAAACTTAACCTATAGAGCATGAAATTTTTACAAATTTCCCTCCTTGTTTTTGCATGTATTTTGTGTACTCAAGCATTCGGTCAACAAATAACCGTAGATAGTAACGTTAGCCCCCAACAACTTATCGAAAATAATTTGATTCAGGGTTGTGTGGAGATTTCGAACGTCTCCTCTCCCGTCAACGGTTCTGTAAATGGGCTTTCGAGTTTTGGATATTTTGAAAGGGGCAGCTCTAACTTTCCGTTTAAAAACGGCATCATGCTCTCTAGCGGAAATGCCAATTCTGCTGGTAATACCTCTACGGATAAAACCTTAAATGAAGGCGAATCCAATTGGCAGTCAGATGCCGACCTTGAGACCGCATTAGGCATTTCGAACACACTCAATGCGACCGTGGTAGAGTTTGACTTTTCATCGCTTTCCAATCAAATCCAGTTCAATTATATTTTAGCTTCTGAAGAATATTATGGAAATTTTCCATGTGAATACTCAGATGGTTTCGCATTTTTGATCAAACGCGCAGGAACGAGTGACCCCTATACAAATATTGCGCTCATTCCAGGAACCACAACCCCAGTTAACACCAATACCATTCATAACAACATAGTAGGGTTTTGTCCTGCATCAAACGCTGAATATTTTGAAGGTTATGGCATTGGCGACACCAATTATGATGGTAGGACCAAAATGATGACCGCTACCGCGAACACCGTCCCTAATGTAAAATATCACATTAAACTGATTATTGCTGACCAAACAGATTCCAATTATGATTCGGCAGTTTTTATTGAAGGCAATAGTTTTACTGCGGTTGTTGACTTAGGCGAGGACATTACCACCTGTGCCGATGAATTAACGCTTGATGGCAATATTGATAATCCAGAAGGAATCTATTCATGGTTTTTAAACGATGTACTTCTTACCGGAGAAACACAATCTACTTTAGCAGCCCGTCAATCAGGAACCTACACCGTGAAGATCGATATTCCATTAGGCAACACCTCTTGTACCATTGAAGATCGTGTGACTATTGTTTTGAGCTCAACCCAAACGGCTTCACCAATTTCTAATCTTGAAATCTGTGATGATACTTCCGGAGATGGATTTGAGGTTTTTGACCTTAATGTTAAAAACAATGATGTTCTGGATGCTGTTCCCGATTCTGCCTATAGCATTTCTTATCATTACACCAATGATGATGCGCTGGCCAACAGTAATTCAATCTTGGACCCTATTACCAACACCAGTAATCCGCAACCGATATTTGTCAGAATTGAAGATACTATCAACGGCTGTTTGGCCTATTCATCATTTGATATTGTGGTCAATACCCTACCACAAATTACCACACCAACAGATTTCATTGTTTGTGATGACGTTACACCAAACGGTCTGACGTCCATTGATCTCACCGAAAAAAATGAGGAGATCATCAATGGCCAATCTGATTTGATCGTCAGTTATTACCATACACAATCAGATGCAAAGGCGGGCGTCAATCCGATTGCTTCTCCATACAACAACCAATCAAGAACTGAACAATTGGCCGTGCGTGTTGAACATGCACAAACAGGATGCGTAAGTACAACCACGTTAAATTTGATAGTATTGGATAGCCCCGTAATAATGAGTGCGGAGGATCATTTCTTGGACGCATGTGACCCTGAACACGACGGATTTGCAAATTTTGACCTTAATGACATCAATTATCAGGTTCTAGACGGATTGACCGGAGTGACAGTCTCCTTCCATGAAATTTATGAAGATGCCTTATCAGGAAGCAACGCCATTGTAAATCCTACAAATTACACAAACATTAAGAAAGATTTTCAAACACTTTATATTAGGGTAACTGATGACAGCTCCGGTTGCGCATCTGTAGCTCCTTTTGAAATTCATACAAATCTTTTATTGACGGGTACACTTATTAAGGATTTTTCAATTTGTGATATTAAAGATGGTGAGGTGCCAAGCTTTGACCTTAATAATATTGCTGAAGTGATCATCAATGATCTTCCAGATATTACCATTACTTTTTACGAAACTCCAGAAGAACAAAGCAATCAAGTAAATTCACTAAACACTGCCGTCCCTTACATTCCGTCCCAATTCCCGAAAACTTTGTACATCACTTTAAACAATCCCACGTGTACTGAAAAGGCAGAAATAAATTTGTTGCTCAATCCATATATTGATTTTCCGTCCATAGGAGCAGTCACCTATTGTGATACTGATCAAGACGGTTTCACGTCAATTGATTTGGGTTCTTTTGATTTTTCGGTTGCCAACGAAGAAGAAGGCTATAGAGTGCTTTACTTTACAACTGAAGACGATGCCAATAAAAACACGAATAGTCTTCCTAGTTTTTACACAAACACCTCAAATCCACTAAAACTTTACACACGCACCACATCAAAAGCTACTGGATGTTCTGATATTAAAAGTTTTGAAATAACTGTTTTACCGGCACCTGAAACCAGCACCCCTCAAAATATTGTCATTTGTGATGATGATCAGGACGGATTCTATAATGTCAACTTGAACACTACAATTGATGAATTGGTGACGGACCGTAGCAATCGGATATTTTCCTTTTACAAAACACTTGCGCTTGCTGAAAGCAACACTGAGGCCATAACCGATAGCTCAAATTTTAAGTCCAGCACACAAACCGTATATGCACGTGTAGAAAACCAACTCACAGGATGCCATGCCATAGAGCCCATTAAGATTATTGTCAATACGTTGCCTGCCTTTACCCCTATCAGCAATTACATTTATTGTGAAAGTGATAGCGACGGCTTTGGGGAATTTATATTTAAAACTAAGGATTCTGAAATATTGAATGGTCAAATTGGTAAAAGCGTCTCTTATTATCTCAATCAAAATGACGCCAATAGCCGAACGAATGCTTTAAGCAAAACAGTCGTTTATGAGAATGTCAACACACCTCAAACTATTTTTGTGAGGGTTGAGAACACTTCAGACATCACTTGTTATGGCACCTCCTCCTTTACTATTGAAGTTGGTACAAGTCCGGAGTTTAATGTGCCTTCAGATTGGTTTGTTTGTGATGATATTTCAAATGATCAAAGTGAGATTTTTGATCTTTCAGAAAAGATTTCAGAAATTTCAGCAGGTATCACTGACACTTTGGATATTACGTTTTACACAAGTAGAGCTAATGCCGAAAACGCGCTGAACCCTATTGATACAAAATATGCCAACATCAAAAATCCGCAGCAAATTTTCGCGAGGATAGAAAATGGTACTATTTGCGCTTCCATAACCGACTTCAGTTTGGGGGTCATTAAAGCTCCAGATGCAAATCCATCAAAACCAATGATACAATGTGACACTGATTATGATGGTCGTATGACTTTCGATTTAAAACTATCAGAAATTGATATTTTAGAGGTGAGACAAAACAACCTTGTGATTGCCTATTACGAAACAGCCCAAGATTTAGAAGCAGAAACCAACGCCATTTCCCAACCAGAATCGTATACAAACATTTCAAATCCACAAACGGTTTATGTGAGATTGACCAATACCATTTCTGAATGTTATTTATCCATTCCTTTAGAGTTAATTGTCAATACGCCTCCTGTTTTTAATGCGATTGATTCTATAACAATTTGTGATACTGAGAACACTTATTATGATCTCTCACAAGTGGACAACCTTCTTGTTGACGACACTTCAAATACACTCATTTCATATTACAAGAATAAAAGTGACGCTTTGGATGCTACTAATGCACTGGACAAAGATTATAATTATCCATCAGCATCGAACATGATTTATGTGCGAATAGAGAATGCCACAACCCATTGTTTTATTACCCATCAATTTACATTAAAAGTGAATCCGCTACCTATTGCCAACACCCCAATAGATTTGGAATCTTGTGACGATGATTTTGATGGCTTTTTTACTTTTGATTTTTCCGACCAAACCCGTCGTATTTTAGGCAGCCAAGTTTCAGGAAATTTCACTGTGACTTATCATGATACTAATGATAAAGCACACGACAACAAAGAAGCGCTCACTACAATTTACGCTGCTACAGATATGCAAATCATATATGCACGTATTGAAAATAAGGTAACGGGCTGTTACGACATTACCCAATTTCAAACTTACGTACATCCTCGACCAGTATTGGATATTGGAGATCAGGTGATTTGTTTGGACTATGGACCACTTATGGTAAGTGCCAACACCAATAGTGCTGATGACCGCTATATTTGGTCAACAAATGAAACCACACCAGAAATTGAAATCACTACTATAGGTACCTATTGGGTAAAAGTAACTTCCATTTTTGGATGTGAAACAACTGAGGTTTTTAACGTTACAGAATCAGAAGCTGCCACCATTGAAGTTACGGAAACGGTTGATTTTTCTGACCCCAACAACATCACCGTCACCATTAGTGGCATAGGAAATTACCTGTATGTATTGAATGACGAGGCACCTCAAGAGTCTAATGTTTTTGAAAATGTGCCTATTGGCGCGAATTTGGTCACCATAATAGATCTAAACGGCTGTTCCAAAGTCACCAAAGAGGTTATTGTACTTGACACGCCAAAATTTATGACACCTAATGATGATGGGTATTTTGACACATGGCATGTTACAGGTGTAGAAACCCTACCAGGAACTATTGTGTACATCTATGACCGTTATGGGAAACAATTGGCGCAGCTAACTTCTACTTCTCAAGGTTGGAACGGGACACTCAATGGCCAAAAAATGCCAGCCACAGACTATTGGTTTGTTGCTGACGTTAAAAAGGACAATGTATCTTTTCAACTCAAGGGCCACTTTGCTTTAAGGCGTTAATACAAAAGACTAGTCTCAACTATTGAGAGCAATCTAAAATAATAGCTAATTTAAATTTTAAGCAAAAAAAACGTCCATTACAAAATTGCAATGGACGTCTTGATAATGAAATGATCTTTAAGATCATCAAAATTTCTAATCAAATGGTGTAAAAGTAAATTTTTGTCCACCAACTGAAGCTTCTGCCATAAGCCCTGCTTTTGGCAATGCAAAGGCAACAACACCATCGGAATAACTCGCTTTGGCAGCCACACCAGACTCTACAGCAACCGCTGAAGCTTCAGCGGAAAATTCAAATTGACCTTCTTTAAACTCCATCAAAGCTGCCTCAGTCTCAAAAAATATGATCTCTATAATGGCCTGACCTCCTGCTTGGAGACCAATATCCAATTTTGTTAAGCTTGCCATACCAATTGCATCGCCATCTTCATAAACTACGCCATTACCGGTAGCGCCTCCAATAATAAACGCGCCTTCTCCTACATTAGGAAACAATACATATCCAGCAGCGCTATCAAAGTATTCCTTAAGCGTCGCATCGGCCTCAATGAGTTTCATTTTTGCACTTTGCGCATCAGACATAATCTCTTGGTCTTTATCGTTTTGGGAAAATGCGCCAAAAGTAATAAGCATACAAATGGTAAAAGTTAATTGTTTCAAATTTTTCATGTTCTATTAATTTAAGATTTGTTAATAATTCATCTGTTTTAAGAATTAAGCTAGAGGAATCAAATAAGTGCGGTACTGTAAAATTAAAGTGAAATTAAATTCCAACTTAACCTTATTACTCAATTTATTGATCCAAATGCTTACTAGAACAGGGCTTAAATCCTTGGTGCTATGTTATTTAAATTACCCGTTATTCTTCAAAAAACTTTGGTTAAATTTGCAAAATGAAATTCAAAATCAAATCAGCATTTAAACCTACTGGAGATCAGCCTCAAGCCATCAAACAACTTTCAAAAGGCATTGAGAACAATGATAAGTATCAAACCTTATTAGGTGTAACGGGTTCTGGAAAGACTTTTACCGTGGCCAATGTTATTGAAGAAGTGCAAAAGCCAACCTTAGTTTTGGCACACAACAAAACTTTGGCAGCGCAATTGTACTCTGAGTTTAAGCAATTCTTCCCTGAAAATGCGGTAGAGTATTTTGTTTCCTATTATGATTATTACCAACCAGAAGCCTACATTCCTGTTTCTGGCGTTTATATAGAAAAGGATCTCTCCATCAACGAAGAAATCGAAAAGATGCGTTTGAGCACTACCTCTTCCCTGCTTTCGGGCAGACGAGATGTTATTGTAGTGGCTTCCGTATCATGTTTATATGGTATTGGAAATCCTGTGGAATTTCAAAAAAATGTCATTACTCTCAAAAGGGATGAGGTCATTTCAAGAACAAAGCTGCTCCATAAATTGGTGCAAAGTCTGTATTCTAGAACGGAAGCCGATTTCAATCATGGAAATTTCAGGATTAAAGGTGACACCGTAGATATTTTTCCTGGATATGCCGATTATGGCGTGCGGGTTCACTTTTTTGGTGATGAAATTGAAGAGATTGAAGCTTTCAACATTCAAAATAATAAAGTGATTGAAACTTATGACCGGATCAATATCTATCCTGCCAATATGTTTGTCACCTCCCCTGAAGTTCTTCAAGGTGCCATTAGAGAGATTCAGGATGATCTGGTTAAACAACACGATTATTTTATAGATATCGGCAAGCCATTAGAAGCAAAGCGATTAAAAGAGCGTACCGAGTTTGATTTGGAAATGATTCGGGAATTGGGCTATTGCTCTGGCATAGAGAATTATTCGCGCTATTTGGACGGTCGCTTGCCAGGGACACGCCCTTTTTGCCTTTTAGACTATTTTCCTGATGATTATTTGATGGTGGTAGATGAAAGTCACGTGACCATTTCACAAGTCCACGCCATGTACGGTGGAGACAGAAGCCGAAAGATAAATTTGGTGGACTATGGTTTTAGGCTTCCCGCAGCGATGGACAACAGACCTTTGAAGTTTGAAGAGTTTGAGGCGCTACAAAATCAAGTTATTTATGTGAGCGCCACACCTGCCGATTATGAACTCCAAAAGAGTGATGGTGTTTTTGTGGAGCAATTGATTCGTCCGACAGGATTATTGGATCCGATTATCGAAGTACGCCCAAGCTTGAACCAAATTGATGATTTGATTGAGGAAATCCATCAACGTGTAGACAAGGATGAACGTATTTTGGTCACGACCCTAACAAAACGTATGGCTGAGGAATTGACGAAATATTTAGACAGAATTCAAATTAGGGTGCGCTATATTCACAGTGATGTCGACACTTTGGAACGCGTAGAGATTATGCAGGATTTGCGTAAAGGTGTGTTTGATGTTTTGGTAGGTGTGAATTTACTGCGTGAAGGGTTGGATCTACCCGAAGTATCCTTAGTAGCTATTTTGGATGCTGACAAAGAAGGATTCTTAAGATCCAACAGATCATTGACGCAAACAGTTGGAAGGGCTGCAAGACACCTAAATGGGAAAGCCATTATGTATGCAGATACCATTACCAATAGTATGCGCAAAACTATTGACGATACCAACTACCGTCGTGAAAAACAAATTGCCTACAATACCAAACATGGGCAAATCCCTACGGCTCTTAACAAAAGCTTAGACAATATATTGGCAAAAAACTCAGTGAGTACGTATAGTTATCAGATTGAAGCCGCAAAAGCTGCCGAGCCTGAAAGCCAGTATTTGACCAAAGACCAATTAGAAAAGAAAATCCGAGAGAAGCGCAAACTCATGGAGCAAGCGGCGAAGGCTTTGGATTTTATCATTGCCGCGCAATTAAGAGATGATATTAAGGCGTACCAAGGCAAATTGGAACAGTTGAAAGCCTAAGAAGATAGACAATAGACAATAGACAATAGACAATAGACAATAGACAATAGACAAAAATAAAATCGTTTGTTGATAGTATTGATATACTTTAAAATAATTTGCATCAAACAAACAAAATGGAAAGAAGACTTAAGACCGCCAACTGAAGACCGAAGACCGAAGACTGAAGAGTGAAGAGTGAAGACTGAAGACTGCTGACTGCTGACTGCTGACTGCTGACTGCTGACTGCTGACTGAAAACTAATTATACTGTACCTTAAAAATATCGATTAAGAAATCGGGCGGAACGATTTTATTGGGAAAGCTTTCCATTAAATCCAAGACGCGATTGATGGATTCGTGGCCCAATCCCATGCGCAAACCAAAATTATGCAACTTTACAAGTTCTTTATTTGAGATATCTTGGTCTAAATTCATCAGCAACACCAGCCTATGAAACTGAACAATACGCTCACTATGCGATTTTAGATGCACATAATTCACAGGAAATTCAAACAGATAATCAAAGTCTGCCTGAGAGACCTCCAGTTGTTTGGCAACACCTGCAAGAAACTTATATTCTATGGATTTTATGGAAGCGTCAGTTTGAGCAAAAGCAATCATTTCAGAGAGCAAACTCAATTTTTCTACACGATTTATCATATGAGGGAGATTCTAATTTTACTTTTATAAAGTTAAACAGAATAGCTTTTTGATAATCGTTGATTATTAGTAACTTATCGAAAAATAAACGGTAATTCATCGTGATTATTTTACTTTCGTACACTTTAAGACTTCAATATATTGATAATCAATTGATTATAAATAATTTGCATTTCACCGATTTTCACCAAATCAAAAGTTGCTTTCGGTGAACTGCAATCAGCGTTTATTTATAAATTTGTGATCTGTAATCCATCAACACCAGTAATGACATTTACTAAAATTCTAATTGCATTTATTTTCGGGTTGAGCACGCTTACCCATGCTCAAAGTACGGCATCTGCGCAAGTGTCTACATTCACCATAGAAGCGCCACAACTACAGGTTAAAAAAAAGATTTGGGTGTATCTTCCAAAAGATTATTTGAAAAGCACTACTGAGTATCCTGTCATTTACATGCATGATGCCCAAAATCTATATGATGCCGCAACCTCTTATGTAGGCGAATGGAATGTGGATGAGTCTCTGGATTCAATCGCAAACAGTAAGGTAATTATTGTAGGCATTGAACATGGCAATGATAAGCGAATGGATGAATTAACACCCTATCCCAATGAAACATATGGGGGCGGGAAAGGCGATCAGTATCTCGATTTTATCATCAACACTTTAAAACCACAAATTGATGCGAGTTACAGAACACTCAAGAACGTCAAACACACCTCCATATTTGGATCTTCGCTTGGTGGCTTACTATCTTTTTATGCGGTCGTAAAATATCCCGAAACCTTTGGGAATGCGGGTTATTTTTTCACCATCATTCTGGTTCAGTAATCGTATTTTTAATCTGGTCTCTGAGACGACTATTTCTCCAAATTCAAGGTTTTACTTTTTGGCAGGTTCTGAAGAATCTGAGACTATGGTTCCGGATCAAACTAAAATGGTGGACCTATTATTGACAAAAGGTGTTCCACAAAACAATATAAAAAATACAATTACTGAAGGCGGACAACATAATGAAGCGCTGTGGCGTCAAAATTTTCCTAAAGCCTATCAATGGTTGATCAAGAATTAAGAATTAAGAATTAAAAAAAATTAAATTTTTTGAAGTAACAAATCTTGCGAGATAACTGAATTTTTCAATACCTTATTAACGTAATAACATCCTCATGACTAACAACGATATTTTTAAAAAACTACGCGTCGCACTGAAATTAAGAGACGACGATATTATTAAAATCCTAGCGCTTGTAGATTTCAGAATCTCAAAAAGTGAATTGGGAGCTTTATTTAGAAAAGAGGACCATCCCAATTATGTGGAATGTGGGGACCAAATTTTGCGCAATTTCCTCAACGGATTAGTCATTCATCTGCGCGGACCGATGCCAGCTAAAGCTGAGAAAGGGAAGCCTAAAAAGAATGATTAAGGATTGTAATTTCGTTTGTAGAATTTCTGAGAGGTTTCTATCGGCCTTTATCACTCCCTAAAACATCAAGGAATCAGAAACCTCAACCAATTTCAATAAAAAAGACCTCACAGGTTTTGAAAACCTGTGAGGTCTGATAAATAGTATTTATAATATGATTAGGCCAAAACCGACTGTACCTTATCAGCAGCTTCCTGAAATTCAGTAGCACTCATAACATCCAATCCTGAATCGTCAATTAATTTCTTGGCGATATCAGCATTCGTACCTTGTAAACGCACAATGATTGGCACATCAATATTGCCCATGTTTTTATAGGCATCAATGATACCTTGCGCAACTCTGTCACAACGTACAATCCCACCAAAAATATTGATCAAGATAGCTTTAACAGCCGGATCTTTTAAAATAATACTGAAAGCTGCCTCAACTCGAGCCGCATCTGCAGTACCACCAACATCTAAAAAGTTTGCTGGTTCACCACCTGCTTGCTTAATCAAATCCATGGTTGCCATTGCTAACCCCGCACCGTTAACCATACAGCCAACGTTACCGTCTAGATCAACATAGTTTAATCCTAAAGCACCCGCTTCAACTTCAATGGCACTTTCTTCACGCAAATCGCGTAAGTTCAAATAATCTTTGTGTCTATAAAGTGCATTGTCATCAATGGTCACTTTGGCATCAACAGCCATGATTTTATCATCACTGGTTTTCAATACCGGATTGATTTCAAACAAAGAGGCGTCAGAGGCTACATAAGCTGTATAAAGATTGGTCACAAATTTGGTCATTTCCTTGAAGGCATTGCCTTCCAAACCTAAATTAAATGCAATTCGTCTTGCCTGGAACGGTAAAATACCTGTGGAAGGATCAATTTCTTCTGTAAAAATTAAATGTGGTGTTTCTTCAGCAACAGTTTCAATATCCATTCCACCTTCAGTAGAATACATGATCATGTTACGACCGGTACCTCTATTCAATAGTACAGATACATAAAACTCACTGGTTTCACTAGCTCCTGGATAGTAAACATCCTCAGCCACCAGAACCTGATGCACTTTTTTACCTTCTGCTGACGTTTGAGGTGTGATCAATTGCATGCCAATCATCTTTCCTGAAACTTCTTCAACCTCTTTAAGGCTTTTGGCCAACTTGACACCGCCACCCTTACCACGTCCACCTGCATGAACTTGTGCTTTGATCACGTACCAACCGGTTCCGGTCTCAGCGGTCAATTGTTTTGCTGCAGCAACAGCTTCGTTAGCATTTTTTGCGACGATACCACGTTGGATACGGACTCCAAAACTGCTTAAAATATCTTTTCCTTGATACTCGTGTAAATTCATATTGATCAGTATATAATTGTTCCGTTTTTAGCTTCTGGAAATGTTCCAGCCCAAGCGGAAATCTCTATTTTTATGCAGCACAAAAGTAATCAAGATAAATGTTTTAACCAATAAATTTAAGTATTGTTTGTTGGGGCCGTTTTCATCATAGAAAAAGTTGTATCACTTTTAGTATTTTATTTATGCTCGAATAAAAAAAAGGATTTAGCTTTACCGTTGTTAAAATTTAAACTTCAAAAATGGAACATAAAACCTTATTACAAATCGCAAAAGACTTCGAAAGTCCAGTTTACGTCTATGATTCAGATAAAATAGGTGCGCAATACAAACGCTTGACTTCTGCATTTAGTAAGGTTAAAAAATTAAAATTAAACTATGCTGTTAAGGCTTTATCCAACATTTCAATATTAAAGTTGTTTAAAACTTTGGGCTCAGGATTAGATACTGTGTCCATTCAGGAAGTTAAATTAGGCTTGATGGCTGGATTTTCTCCTGAACAAATCATCTTTACCCCAAACGGTGTATCTCTTGAAGAAATTGAAATGGCCGCAAAACTTGGCGTACAGATCAACATTGATAACCTTTCCATTTTAGAGCAATTTGGCACGCGTCATCCAAAAACACCGGTGTGCATCAGGATCAATCCGCATGTCATGGCTGGTGGTAATACCAATATTTCTGTAGGCCATATTGATAGTAAGTTTGGGATTTCAATTCATCAAATTCCGCATTTGTTGCGCATTATCGATAACACCAAGATGAACATCAACGGGATCCATATGCATACCGGAAGTGATATTCTTGATATTGATGTCTTTTTATATGCCAGCGAAATCTTGTTTGATACGGCATTGCATTTTAAGGATTTAGAATTTATTGATTTTGGATCTGGTTTTAAAGTGCCTTATAAAGAAGGTGATATTGAAACAAACATTGAAGAATTGGGCCAAAAACTCTCCGAACGTTTCAATGCATTCTGCAAAAAATATGGACGGGAGTTGACCTTGGCCTTTGAACCTGGGAAATTTTTGGTGAGTGAAGCCGGTGTTTTTCTGACTAAAGTAAATGTTGTCAAACAGACTACTTCTACTGTTTTTGCCCAAGTTGACTCTGGCTTTAATCATTTGATCAGACCAATGCTATATGGCTCACAACATGAAATCATTAATATCTCCAATTCTAAGGGACGCGAGCGGTTTTACTCAGTGGTAGGCTATATTTGCGAGACCGATACTTTCGCCAGTAATATCCGTATCAACGAAATTAGTGAGGGTGATATTTTATGCTTTAAAAACGCTGGTGCCTATTGTTTTACCATGGCTAGCAATTACAACTCACGCTTTAGACCTGCGGAGGTGCTTTGGCACAATAAAAAAGCCCATTTGATAAGAAAGCGTGAGACTTTTGAAGATATTATCAATAATCAAATTGAAATTGATTTGGGTGCATAATAATTGTATGTGCGCTATTTTTATAAACTTTAAATTAAGAAACTTGCACTATCTTTAAATTGGCAGATTTTACTTTCAATAACGCAACCACGACCTTATAAATGAACCAAATACCACCCAAATTAATTCGTCAAATCTTCGTGATCCTTCTCATTCTATTTATGGGAAGTCTTATATTTAGAGAGCTGCTGCCGTATCTTACTGGTGTTCTTGGTGCAATAACCATTTATATCCTTTTCAGAAAATGGATGACTTCATTGGTAAAAAACAGAAAATGGAACCCAACTTTAGCTGCTTTAATGATTATGCTGATTTCTTTTGTTGGAATCCTGATTCCACTTACGGGTATTGTTTGGATGCTGAGCAGTAAAATTGGTAGGGCCGTCAACAATAGTGAACAAGTAGTTACGGCTTTTAAGGATCAGTTGAGTAAAGTACAGCACTTTGTAGGATTTGACATTGGTAAAAATATTGATACTAGCGCCATCACAGGATGGGTTTCAGAAAATTTACAGAATTTGGTAGGTGGCACTTTTAACGCCTTTGTTGCTATTGGCCTTATGTATTTTATGCTGTACTATATGTTGACCAACCGAAGAGAGTTGCGCGAATCTTTAACAGAATACATTCCGTTAAACAGAGATAATTTAAGAGAAATAGGCTTTGAAGTTCAAGCCATGGTGCGTTCTAACGCCATTGGAATTCCTTTGGTGGCGATTGCCCAAGGTGTTATAGCCTTAATCGGGTTTTTGATTTTTGGTATTGACGAACCTTTTTTCTGGTTCGTGATCGTTACTGTAGGCTCTATGATTCCATTTGTTGGGACCCTTATCGGGATTGTACCGGTGTTTTTAGTTAGCCTTTCTTCTGGTGAGACTTTTCAAGCGTGGGCCATTTTGATCTACGGGTTTGTAGTAGTGGGCTCTACAGATAATATTATACGCCTTTATGTGCTGAAAAAATTAGATGACGTGCACCCCCTAATCACCTTAATTGGAGTTATTGTTGGGGTCCCAATTTTTGGTTTTATCGGATTGATTTTTGGGCCTTTATTGATCAGTCTGTTTTTGGCTCTAATAAGTATCTACAAAAAAGAATACGGGAAACAGCAAACCGCAACTACGGAAGAACGTATTTAGTACCAAAAAAATAACGCCATCGAACTCTCTAATTTCTAATTATTTAACAAAAAATTAGTATATTTAATCCTCCTCAAGTCTTGTTAGCAGTAATAATTAAGACTTATGAAACATTCTCTAACCACTGCATTTTTACTTTTTTTTACAACTTTTATCCATGCTCAAAATTCTGATAAGGTAACGTTGGATTCTTTGTTGATTTGGTTGGACTCACATATCAAAATTCCATCCGATTCTACAGCAATAGCTAACAATTCTTATCGCGCCATTTCACTTTCCAAACAAATTAAAAATCAGGATGCGCTTGCCAAAACCTATGGTTATTTAGTCACCTATCATAAGGACTATTCAAAACTTGATTCGGCATTTTATTATGTTGAAAAATTAAGAGACATCCATTTAGAACATAAAAATGACGACCAACTTGCCTTTACTTATCTAAAATGGAAAGATCTTTTGATGGTCAAGGCAGATTATGCTGAAGCCACACAAACCGTATATAAGGCACTTGATCTATTTGAAAAAACCAATAATCAAAAAGGAATTGCTGAATGCTATACAGCTATCGGTGATTTAAAATATTATGAACGAAGTTATGCCGAAGGCGTCAGATGGGCAGATAAGGCAATAGCGATATTAGAAAGATTGGATGCCAAGGAAGAGCTAGCCAATGCCTATCGCATAAAGGCTAATGACCAATTATTTTCCACAACTGACCTTGAGCAGGCATTGGCGTCCATTAATAAGTCAATCGATTTGTATGCCGAATTAGGAGAATATGGCATTCCGATGATGGCATCCATTAATTGGAGAGGTAATATTTATAAGTACATGGATCGCTATGATGAAGCCATTGCCGATTACGAAGCCAATTTTGACAATTCTACCAAAATGGGTTTGGAACGCTATTTAATTCCTTCATTGGGAAATATTGGCCATGTGTATTTATTACAAGGAAAATATAAAGAAGCACTTCCCTATAACCTTCAAGCAATTGACATCATGAAAAAGACTGGAAGGGAGAGAAACCTTTGGGAAAACTACATGCATGTTTCTAATATTTATGAATCTCTTCAAGATTACAAATTAGCATTATTCTATCACCATTTATATGCACAAGCCTTTGAAGAGTTTAAGGACAATACCATCCATGGGCTGGAGACGGAAGCACAGGCAAAGTATGAAACGGGTCAAAAAAATGCAACAATTTATTTTCAGGATGAAAAAATAGCACAACAACAGAGGGCAAAAGCATTGTACATCGTGTTAGCTAGTTTATTGGCAATTATAGTATTCGGATTGTTTTATTATTATAAAAAACGTCAACATAAAAATAACGAATTAAGCTTGTTGAACTTGAAATTGGATACCAAAAACAAACAGAACGAACTGCTCCTCAAAGAAATCCACCATCGTGTAAAAAATAATCTTGAACTCGTCAAAAGTCTGCTCGCGTTACAATCAGCACAGTTGGAAGATTCAGCCACGAAAGACGCCATGATGGCAAGCCAAAATCGGGTTCAATCCATGGGAATCATCCATCAGAAATTGTATCAAGGTGAAAACTTGGGCAGTATCGAAATGAAAGACTATTTCTTAAATCTCGGTGAAGGCATTTTGGATACGTTTGATGCAGATGCCAAAGTAAAAATAGAATGTGCCATGGACAATTTGGAATTGGATGTAGACACTGCAGTACCAATTGGCCTAATCGTCAATGAATTATTGACAAACGCCTTAAAATATGCCTTCCCAAAAGATGGCAGAGGAAATATTCTCATTAGCTTATCACAATCAACACCCGAATTATTGACCTTAAGAGTTGCCGATAATGGCGTGGGCAAAGTAGTTGGAATGGCACCAAGAGGAACAGGTTTTGGCTCACAACTCATTCAATTATTGACCCAACAATTAGATGGAAAAATGATGGAAGACCATGAGAATGGCACGTCCATTTTATTTCAATTTAAAACTAAACCAGCAGCATAATGGCAACACCTATAAAAATATTGATTGTTGAGGACGAAATGATTATTGCTGCCAATATCTCCTTGCAACTTTCCAGTTTGGGCTATGACGTTACAGGCATCATTCCTCGTGGTGAAGAAGCATTAACAAATATCAAACAGAACCAACCGGACATACTATTGATGGATATTTCTTTAAAGGGCAAACTCGATGGCATAGAGACCGTACAAATTATGCAAAATGATTACGACATTCCTGTTATTTACCTGACGGCGAATGCTGATGATGTTAATTTTGATAGAGCAAAAGCCACCAATCCTTATGCTTTTATTTCCAAACCTTTCAAAAAACTGGATCTCCAAAGAGCCATAGAATTAACCATCAATCAGATACATTGTCGCAAAGATTCTGAAAGTAGTGCAACCATGACCAACAATTCACCCTTCATCTTAAGCGATTGTATTTTCGTTCGCCATCTCGATAAAATGGTAAAAGTGGTTATTAAGGACATCTTATATATCGAAGCCGAACGCAATTATTGCCGCATCTATTCCAAAGACAAAGAATATCTTTTGGTCATGACACTAAAGGATATGGATGAAAAATTGCCACAAAAACACTTTATAAGAGTGCATCGTTCCTTCATTGTCAATCTTTCCCAAATTGATGAAGTAGCGAACAGTCATATCGTGATTGCCAAAAAAGCCATTCCTGTTAGCAAAATCTTAAAAGAGGAATTATTGAATCGATTGCAGACCATTTAAAGAAAACGCCCTTTCTTCTACTTTCATAACTTCCGATAAATAAATCGGTTGTTTCGGACAGACTATGCTACTGTTCGTCCTAGATTGATTTTATTTTATATTGATATACAGTAGTTTAGGTTAATAATAACCATAAAAACTATTAATCATGAAAATTTTAAAAACAACCTTTTTTGCACTTTCACTGCTATTGATGTTGCCAATGATTTCACAATCCCAAGAGCAAGAAAACTTTATTATGAACCTAACCGAATTTACCATAAAATATGGCCATGACGGTAATTTTAAAGAGGGTGTAAAAAAATGGAACAAATGTTATAAGGACAATAACGGAACAAACACATGGAATGTATGGCATCGTATACAAGGTAAAGGAAATGTGTATGTGCTTTCCGGAAACATGGCGAATTGGGCCGAAATGGATAAAGAAGATGCAGCAGGAAAAGCATGTCGTGCCGTTGGCCTAGAATATATTACACCGCACATTGAAAGCACAGAATTCAATATGGCAACGCCTATGCCCGAAATAAGCAGAAAAGCGCCTTTGGGAGACATGTCTATTGTTTGGGTTACAAACTTTAAAGTAAAAGATGATGCTGCCTTTAATGAAGTTATAAAGGACGTTACCACCACTATGAGTTCAAAAGAAGGTGAGAGTAGAGGCTACTGGTACAGTGTGATGGGCGGAGAAGGTAGCGATTATTTTGTATCGACTCCCTTTAAAGACTTTGCTGCTTTAGACGTCGATAGAGATGGTGTATGGAAAATATACGAAAGTGTACATGGTAAGGCAAAAACGAAAGAGACTCGTACAAAACTAAGAGCATCGGTGGATAATATATGGGACTACACTTATACGCTGGCAAAAGATATCAGCATGCAATAACTATTAACCAACTATAAACTATTAATCATGAAAACTTTAAAAAACGCGCTGTTAACAGCAATCTTGTTAGTTACAGCATCGACATTCACTGTTGCACAAAACCAAACATTTTGGATTCATGCAGATCAAGTTAAACCCTCCAAGCAGGCAGATTACGAAAAAGTTACAAAAGATTTTATTGAAGCTTGCAAAAAACATGATCTTAAAGATGCCGATTGGACAACGGCCCATGTTAATGACGGCACCTATTTAAGCATTACACCAATTGCAAACATGGCCGACCTAGACAAAAACCCATTGGCACCTTTAATGGAAAAAATGGGAGAAGATGACTTTCGGGATATTTTCAAACGCTTCAATGAGTGTTATGACAAACATGGCGACTATATTGTCACTTTAAACAACGACCTCTCCTATATGCCTGATGGTCTGACCTTAAATACTCCCGGACAAGACTACAGAAAATGGCATTTTTTGTATGTCACACCAAGTAACTCCCAAGCACTTCGCGCTAAAATCAAAGAAATCCAAGCACTCTATGTAAAAAAAGGTGCAAAAGAACATTACAGAATGTATCACAGCGGATTTGGCACCATGGGAGAATATTATTTAGCAGTGATTTCTGCAAAAGATGAGCAGTCTTATGCAAAAGCAAGCGAAGAAAATGACACATTACTTGGTGATGAAGGTAAAAAATTATTTAGTGAAATGTTTGCCTTGTTAGATCGCTACGAAGTAAAAACTGGTGCGATGCGTCCAGATTTAGGCTATACCGCAAAAAAATAACCAATCAATAACCAAACCTGCAAGGTTTCAACCTTGTAGGTTTATCTCAAAACATAAAACCAATGAAAAATTTATTCTTATTAGGACTTGCAATAGTCCTGTTTACAGCCTGTATTCAAAAAGACACACGCTACACACAACAATCACCAGAGATTGAAACAGTAAAGAAAGCTATCAAAAGTTATAATGATAAGACTTATGATATGAGTGTCTATGCTGATAGCTCGAAAACATTTTTCAACTCAAATTCTAAAGATAAATTTATGTCTAAAAAAGAAACTGTTGCGTATCATAAAGCAAATGATGCCAATTATTCCAGTCGTGGATTTACGAATAATGAACCAGAATATGAAATGGTTGTGACCGATGAAGGTGAAACTTGGGTCAATAGCTGGTTAGAATGGAAAGCAACTTTGGCTGCCAATGGAAAAGAAATCACCATACCAATTCATCTTACATACAAATTTATTGACGGAAAAATAGTGAGACAAATTGGTTACTGGGACCCGACTGAAGTAGTTATGAATCTTCAAGAAATCGAAGCTTCCAAAAACATGGCAGATTCCCTTCCTAATTAAATAAAAAAAAAGAACAGAAATTTTTTAGTTTGGAGTAGAAATTTAGGTCGAATCG
>NZ_LZRN01000036.1 GCF_001678675.1 Gelidibacter algens | reverse complement strand
ATGAAATTTGAGATGGAATATGAGTTCCTTCTAAATGCTGATATCCCTTCTCTGAAAACAATTCTCCTTTATGATTTTTACCAGCCAAAAACTTACTGCTTTCATTGAGGGCTACCGATGGTGTAATAAAATCTTTAGGTAATAATTGGAATTTATTAAATGCTATAAAAATATCTTCTACAATTTTTCTCAATACGTTAAATTGAGTATCGGCTGATATATTATCTATATTCATCAATATTGTAAGCAAATCTTCGCCCGCATTTTCCCCTATGTACTTTTCTGTACATACATCAAAAACTCTTTGGTATTTGTGTCTTATCTGTGTATCCGCTTGTTGATCTGCAGCTTTTTTAATTGCGTCAAAGAGTGCCTGATTATCCTTACTTTTAATAAAAATAGTTTCATCGGCTAGCATTTCTCTTGCACTTGAATGTTCATCTTTATCTATATAACCAGAAAAAATAAAATAGGGGATCCTTTTTCGATCTGCCAAACTATTAATCTTTTTAATAGATCTTAGCAAACCCATCAACCCTGGCTTTTCATCCTCAGAATCATTATATACCATGGCATCCAAAATCACTGCATCATAATGTTCAATTTTAGAAGTCAACTCTTCCATACCAAGTTTAGAAGTTTTGTAGTAATTAATATTTAACCCTTCTAAATATGCGGATTCTAAAAATGCATCTTGTTTTTCAGCATCATCATCTATCCATAATACTTCGTACTTATTCATCAATTAACGTGCTTTAAGATTAAATTTAAATTTAAACCCCACAGGAAACTCACTTGTAGGTTCATCAAAAACTTCTAACTTACAATCAAAATGATTGGCAATTTCAGAAACTTTCCATAGCCCAATTCCTGTTCCAGCTGTTGTACCTCCTTTTTCACCTTTTACATAATATCTTTCAGCAATACCTTTAGGAAAAGGTTTCCCGTTATTTTCAAAATTAATTTCTAAATAACCATCAATAAAAGCTATTGAAATACGAAAAATATAAGACTTATTTTCATCAACAAAACCGTGATTAATAGCATTTTCTAAAATGTTAATATAAATTTCTTCAAAATCATTTTTAGAAATATTTACTAGTGGCTCACTTCCTTGGAATGATTGATTTTCAACAATTATCTCAACTGAAAATTGTTCCCCTTGAATCCCTCTCTCTTTACATTCTTTTAAAAGGGTAATAATATTTAATATTTCAGCATCATCATATTTTAGTTCATTAGTAATATTATGCACATAATATATTACTGTCTCTAAACTTTCTTGTAAACGAAGTAACCGTTTCTCTACAGTAACGCCTCTTTTCGGATCTATTATCTCATCAGATCTCAAAATACCATTATTAAGTTTCATCATTTTTGATAAGACATCAGCTGAAGCTTTAACGTTATTAAGATGTTGCATAATATTATGCTTTTTAGAGCCCAGATCTTTCATTTGAGCCGATTTGAGCTTAGCAATCTCCTTCTCAAAACCTAAATCTTTTGCTAGAGATTGAAACCGTATTTCACGTTCTTTATTTGCAATTTCAGTTTGCTCCTTTATAGTAGACGGAACTAAAATTCGTATTTTTAGTAAATCTTCACGTCTAATTCTAGGCATAGCAGCCCCCATATTAAAACTCTCAATCTGAGATTTAATATAATCTTTATATAATTCCGCAACCAAATACTCTATCGACACTTTAGATTGATCTACCTTGAACTCATACATGTTAGCGTAGGCAATCTCCTTAGTACTGGAAGCGTAAAATGTAGGTTTTAGATTAGTTCCTGCTCGAGCTAACAGAAGTACATCATTTTCTAATGCCCTAAAATTCGAGTTTAGTTCTCCTATAGATAAATTTTCGGTATTTAATTGATAGCTATCAGGATTTGATGATAAATCTTTGATCATCAACTTCAAATACTCCTTATCCGGAGCAATGCGTGACGGTTTTACATCTTTTAATAGACTCCCTAGCTCTTGTGTATTACTTAAATCAATATCTAATAATCCTTCAACATCAATATACCTCCCTGGAGTTAATAAAAATCCCCTATCAGCAATTTCAGATATACTTGTTAATTTAGAAAAACCAACTTTATGGATAAAACTAGAATCCATTTGTTGAATAGCCCAAAAATTAGACGCAATTTCAAGAATATTTTCATTACTTAAAGCACGCTGAACTTTATTAACCATATGTCCCAAAGTTGAAGCGTCAATAAATAATACCTTCTCTTTTTGTGGCTTATTTTTATTTAACACCCATATACTTGCAGGAATACTCGTATTGTCCAGTAATTGAGACGGCAGTGCTATTATCGCTTCTACTAAGTCAGCCTCAATAATATTCTTTCTTATTTGTCCTTCACTACCCCCTGCACTCAATGAACTATTACTTAGCAATAGAACTGCTTTACCCGTCCTATTGAGATGATATATGGCATGTTGAATCCAAGCAAAGTTTGCATTTCTTGTTGGTGGCAAACCAAACTCAAATCGTGGATCATATGACCTGAGATCATTGCTCAACAATTTCAGGTTGAAAGGAGGATGCATTAGAACATAATCGGCTTTTAAATCTCCAAACTGATCATCTCTCAGTGTATTGCTCGCTTCACCAAATTGAATAGAATCCTCTTCATTAAACGCAAACCTTAACTTAGCAATCGCCAAAGTTGACGCATTATACTCCTGACCATAAAAATAAAGATTCCGATTTGGGTAATTAACACTAATTTGTTGGAAAAAACCTCCAGTTCCACAAGTAGAATCTAAGATAGAACCTTTTTGAGGGTTTAACAATTCAATCATTAACTGTGATATAGATTGAGGCGTTGTAGTATCCACACCTTTTCTACCTTCATATCTAACGAAGTGGGTTATTAAATTTTCAATTACATCTGAAAATTTCGGTTCATTTTCAATAAAGTTGAATTCAGATACAGCACCGAACAATTGGATAATAAATTCAGAATCCTCTTTTTTGTTATAATCATATTCAAATTTAAAAGCACTAAACGATTTATTCAACCTTTCATTTTCATTTTCTAAAGTATAGAAAGCATCCAAAAGCATTTTTACAAAATCATAATTATTTAATTTGGAATATAGAAAATCCCATTTGGCATTATTAGGTACCTCAATTTGATTAAACGAAAATTGAATAAATTTGTCATTAGCAAACTTTAAAAAAACTAAAAGAAATAAAAAGCTCTTTAAGGTCTCCTATATCTCTATACCCACGAATACTATTTAAAGTATTCCAAAATTTATTCTCAAAACTATCCATTAACTAAGATTTAATATTCTGATGCAAATTAAAAACTGATTTATGCAGTGCATCTGCATGTTAATAGTTATTGGTCAAGTTTTTAATTCTTTCAACCATTTCATCCCTAACTTTCGGAGGTGAAATCACCACCACATCTGCCCCAAACGACAACAATAATTGATACAACTCATTATTCGGAACCACTTCTATAATTACCATTTGTCCGCCTTCATCCGATTTATCTAACTTCTGAGAACCATGTAAAGGCTTGGTCAACACATAATTAACACGCTGTTCAGAAAATTTTAAATGAATCTTTTCTAATTTGTCGTCTTCTGGTTTTGTAACACCGATAATGTCGTCAAAATAATCCAACCAATTGATAGCACTGGGTTCAAAACCTTCCGCCAACTCCTCAATGGACATTATTCGATCTAAAGGGTAATTGGAAATGGATTGATACTGCGCATTAAAACAAAACAAAAACCAACGGTTATTATATTGCTTCACATGATACGGAAAAACAACTACATCAAATTGCGGTTTCCCGTACGGCTCGTAAATAATCTTGATTTGTTTCCGTTTTACAATGAGATTAAATAAGGTAGTTATATGTTGGCGACCTTTTAGATCGATGTTTTCTTGATAGCCAACAATGCCGTTATCGCCATCAGCGACTAAGTTAAAAGCTTGTTCCATACGTGGAATCAGTTCCTCCAACCAAGAAAATTCCGCACGATGCTTATAACGAGATAGAATGGTAATGGTGGTTTCCAATTGTTCTAAATCATCGACATTTAAAGGATGATTGGCTATTGAAAAACTCTTGTCTTGATAGCGGAATGCCTTTTTACGTTCTTTCTTTAACGATTCATCCAATTCTATAGCCCATCCAGCATCAGATTTCATATGATCGATATCATACTGTAATTGACGCAATCTTATCCCTTCTGTCCCAAGTTCGTATAAATGGTCGTTCACTTCTTCCAATAGATAGTCATAAGTGTACAATCGATTAAAATTACTGAAACAGCGATCTAAAATGGTATAACGAATTTGGGCATGTTTGTTGGTTGCCATGAAGTTGGTTCAAATTAAAAATAAAGTTTTCAATACTGTTAGGGGTTTAAAAATAAGGACTTTTAAAATTTTAAACGGACTTTTCTAAGAGCTTTTTGATAATAATCGTCAACATGCAGATGTATTGCGTAATAACTCAGAATATTTGCTGAAATTAATTAGATAATGAGACACAACACCACTTTTAAACTTGCTGAACTAGGAGATCTTTACGATTTAAGCACTATAAATGCGGTTTGGTTAGCCATTATGAAAATGGAGCCCGTATTGTTAGAGCTTTTATTGGATGAGAGTATTGATTACGAAGATATCGGTAAAGAGCTATTTATTGACAAATTAAGAGCGCATTTTGACTATCATAGATCTCTAGGTGATACGGAATTAGAATTGGATCTAGATTCCTGCAAAGGCTGTAACTGCGATCAGCCCATCTCCAAGTTTATAGGCAATACATCTGGAAAACATTTTGCTCTGTATTTTGATATGGATAAGAATACCATTAAAGATATTTATCATTGCTATTCCTATGAGAGTGATTTTTTGGATAATTTATTTCAATAATCCAAACCAATCATCAATACGGATTTCTAAGCGTTTAATTTCTTTCTGAGCTAAAGGTGTACAATGTGCTATAGATACTCTTATTCGGTTGAGATCTATCATGACTTCGTTTACAGAACTTAAATTCCTTTCAAATTTCTCTTCGAAAATAGTCCAGTTTGAATTAATAATTTTTCGCAAATCCCCAAATGTTGTATAATCAATTTCGTTATCGGATCTTTTGGTATGCGTGGTATCTAATTCATAGTCCAGATTGTTTTTGACATTTTCTTTCACACGATACTCTACTTTTGTCCACCAGTCGGATCCATAAAAATCACGCATGGTTGATTTTACTAATTCTCTAATTGAGCGCTCTAAACAATAAAACAACTCATAACAGTTGCGCATTTCATATGCTTCGGTCTTTAACTCTTGATCAAAATAATCTAATAACGTATGTCTAGATTCAGGTCGTAAAGTTGGATTTCGTTTATCTTGATACGAAGAATTGCCACGTACCTTTGGCTTATCCAATAAAAAACGCTCATAGGTTTTTAGTCCATTGATATTGGTTCTATTTCCATAATTTCCAAATTCACTGTATTTTCCATTGAAATCGTATAAGTCGATCATCTGAGATATTTCGGTCGCATTATCAATATCAAAAATGTAGATGCGTTCTCCGGTAAACTGCGTATAATGATCGGATATTCTTTTTAAAGTCTTTTGTATAATTATAAACTGTACCTGCAGCTTTATTTTCTTTTTCAGCAACCCATTTTCCGAACTTTTCTTCCATTGAAATCAATTTTCTATAAATCTACCAATTATAACTAATTTTATTTATAATTACATGATTATCATTTCGAATAAAGAAGTTAATGAGCAATTTTTATAATTTTTTGAAAATAAAAAATTATTTATATTCATCAATTTTTAGCGATTTTCTAGATTGAGTTTTCGGACAAATAAAATACTTGACTCAAAAATTAAATCTTAAAATACTGATTTTAAGAGACTTAAATCAAGGTGCGTGATTCGGTGCGTATTTAACAATTTTTCAATTATAACCATCTGATTATCAGGTATATAATTAAAGTAAAATAGATCCTCTTTGACTCCGCTGAGAGATTACCAAATCTCATCAAAAGCCTATAAACACTATGTTTATCGGCTTTTTGCATTTTCCTTGAAATTATTTAAAATCATATAATATCAAATAAAAGGAGCGGTATTCGATGCGTACTTTTGAGTTTTTAATTTACGCACCGAATGACTTGTATTTCCCTGTCATTCTGACTGAGTACTTATAAGTTCTCATTCCTTCTTTTAGTGGTGTGCCAAATCCGCCTTTCTTATCTTTGAAAACTTTAATGTCTTCCCGTAATGTTCTTTCTGAAATTTTTTCTCCAGGATATAACTCCTCAATTCCCTCATTTACTGCATTTAATAACTCTTCAAAACTATAAGATCTATTGCGGAAGCCGTGGTCTAGAATATTGTATCTCAAATGTGCGTGTGTGCTATTTGCCATTATTCTATTTCCTTTATTTCTTTTTGAATTGCTTTAATAATATTCTCAGGTATTTCTAATTCAGTAGCAAGCACTGACCATCGAGAAATTAAGGCTTGGACATCTTCAATAATTCCTTTAGGGTTCTTTATAGAAAATTCTTCAGCAATAGTAAGGACATCTTTAATTGTTAATGAAGTACGCTTACCATTAATGGATAAAGCCCTAGATGTTGTTTTGAATGTAAATAGCGGATTAAGTGCATACGTTAAATCATATGCAGGTCCTAAATTCCAACTATTACTTTCTTTGTTATAGATAAAACTATGGTTTTTTAAATGGTCGTCTACATTTCTGAAAACAAGATTGAACACCATACGTTTGAAAAGTTGTTGTAAATCTTTATGTGGTACTTCTAGTCCTATTGCTACCTTGAAAACATTCTCATAGGTAGAGTTTTCTGGTTGACTTTTAAAATCCCAACCAGTTAAACCGGTTACGGTTAATACGTGTTGCTTTTCTCCGTGTTGTCTGTCGTAGCGTAATGTTGCAAAGTGTTTGTTTTCAATCAGCTTAGAAGACATCATATCTATATTTGCTTCTTGAGCTAATAAGTAATACGCGTACTCTACTTTTTCTTTATTGTAACCATCACTGTCATCAAGGTGTAGTTTAACTAAATAGTGATTGTAGTCATCACTTGTTTCTCTATCACCAGCTATGATTTCTCCTGTTTCTTTATGTTCTGAAATTAGAATTTTTGGTCTTGCACCTCCTGCCGAAGTCCCTATCTTAAAAACATTTAAAAGTGATAGTTCACTTAGGTCTTTACCTGTGGTATCATCTTTGAGCTTGAGCACCTTTTCTAAGATATTTATGACTTCATCAATATTGACTTTTGGTGAATTAGGTAACTCTTTAATTGGTTTGTATTCAAGCGCACCCATCCCACGATCTGCTACATAAGCCAATTGTTCCAATGGTGTCACTTTTTGGATGCCTCTTGCCGTTAACCATTCTTGAAAAATGATATTACCAAAGGTATCGGGTAAGGAATCGGCTATCATTGGTGGTAAACCTTGAAACGTATCTTGTTGGTATTCCGTAAATACCTGCACTGGTTTGGTGCGTTTAAAAATAAAGGGAAAGAGTTTTGAGTATTTGCCCGACGCTAAGAATTCAGGATTATATTGAAAAAATGATTTGCCTTGATCTATATCATAGCCTAATTTGCCAATCTCCTGGCCAAAAGCAATAATATCTATTATTTTATCTCTAGCCATCTATTAATAAAGTGAAATGTCGTTTTGATCAATAATAACTTTATCTATTTCTTTGGTTATAGATTGTAATAATCCAAAATGATTGGCTACTTTTAAAATATTATCGAGTGTCGCATTTTTACCATTCTCTATGTTTTGAATGGTTGTGCTTGAGACATCTAGCACCTCTGCTAAATCTTCTCGAGATAGATCATTTGATTTACGAAGTGCCTTACAAGCTTCTCCAATCTTGACTTTCACATCTTTTATTGTAGTAATCTCCAACATATTATACCAATATAATGGTTAAATATAGGTATTATAATTGATATTTACCATTATAACACTAAATATATTGTTCGTAGAATTACTATACTAAGCTTCACGTAACGAGAGCTGTATGATTCAACTTTAGTAAACTTTCGATAAAAACACTAAAAATACGGTACTTTACTCGAAAGTTTACTATAATCTCTTCTTAAAAATATAGTTTAAATTCATTTACCTCAATTTGAACCCGAAACATCTTAGAACTCTTAAACCTTTGTTAAAAAGGGGCTAATTCGGTGTCACTAAATTTTCAGGGTTGTTTTAAGGCCTGTAAACCCTCAAAAAATGAGAATTTGGATAGTTCCTCTTTCTCCGCAAGGAATTTACTGAATTCCACCAAAAGCCGATAAACGCCATGTTTATTGGCTTTTTATTTTCTACTTACTACCATAAATGGGTAAATATCGGATCAAGTCATAAAGTTGTGGGCTCCTTTACCCTTGCGATGGATATCGGCCGGATTGACGACCAATGAATGCCGTCCATAGCCCTCAAAAGCTAAGGTGCGCATAATAATCGCAACAGCCCGCCTCGTAGGCCGTAGAAACTTCTTGGACTGGAAAATGTTTTTTGACACACGTTTCCAGTACTTCCGGTCTCGGGGGCATGGTAGATTATCTCCCTGAGAACAGATCGGTTGCACAGTGAATTTTCCAGCTGCGCTTGTGGATGTCGATGCCAATGTATAACTTTCGGTGAGCAGTCTGATCAGTTTTTATATCTTATTATTTTGGTGAAATTTAAAGTTACTGGACTTTCTGCTTTTTCATGGATGCTATAAGCCATTGCTGGGTCTGTGCCCATCTGGACCCCGAAGCCTCGGGGCTTGGGAATTTTCCAGCGGAGTTTTGTACTTTTAGTGGTTTGTGTTTGAGACACGCAACGGCTAATACACATCAACGTTGTAGCACATTCCCCACACTGAAAAACCTGTTAATTTCTTGAGATAACGAGTAAATTTTTGTGTAGGAAAATTTATAATAATTTTGACGTTAGTCAGAACATGAACCAAATTATATGAAAATAGCCAAGAAAATATTTAAATGGATTTTATATTTTTTGCTAATACCAATAACATATATAATTGTTTCCTTAATTCTGAGTGCAATAACAGTTGACCGAAAAGCGAACAATGAAAATTTTAATAAATCAATTTATTTAAGTACAAACGGAGTTCATTTATATATTGTTATACCAATAAAAGATGTAGATAGTTTAGTATTATCTGGAATAAAACATAACGGAAGTGAAAATTATTTGTCCTCGTTGGGGAGATGAAAATTTTTATCTCAATACTCCAACTTGGGGAGATTTGACTTTTAGCAACGCATTCAAAGCAATGTTTTTGAAAAGCGCAACATTAATGCACGTAACTCGATACAAACAGAAACGAACAGATTGGATTGAAATAAAAGTAAATGAGTCTGAATTGCAAAAATTGAATGCTTATTTACAAAATACTTTTGACACTAATGAAAGCGGCATGAAAATTATACTCGAAAACAAAGGTTACTCTTCGATAGATGATTTTTATAAATCTAAAGGAAGTTATTCTTGTTTTAAGACTTGTAACAGTTGGGTAAATAAAGGATTTAAAGAAAGTGGATTGAAATCGTGTTTATGGACTCCATTCGATTTTGGGCTTTTAAATAAGTATAAATAAAAAATATGTTTGATAGTCGCGTAGGCAAAGGAGAGTTTCAGCGCAAACCAATTATGTTGCGCTCTATAAGCCCACTATGGAGCCAAAACAATTGTAAACTCTGTTCCTTGGTTGACTTCACTCTTCACGCTTATGGTGCCCCCTAATTTTTCCACCTGTGCTTTTACCATATAAAGTCCCATTCCTTTTCCTTCGGCTTTATCGGTATGAAAGCGTTTGTATAACCCGAACAGATCATCCCCAGCTTTCTTAAGGTCAAATCCCAGCCCATTATCTTTAAATGTGAGAACAATTTTATCATCTACCAAGTCACTTTTAACCGTAATTTCTAATGGCACATCAGGCCTCCTGTATTTTATGCTGTTAGAAATCAGGTTAGAAAAAACGCTATACATGTAAGTTTTAATCGTGAACATTTCGTCCACAGCGCTGAAATCTATATTAAAGTGCGCCTGTTCTTTCTCTAGAATGTTTCCGATGCTTTCTTTTATATCACTAACAAATTTTGAAAATTGGATCTGCTCTTTGTGTTCTCCTAATTTTCTTCCAAGACTTAAAATCGCATTCAAATCAATAATTACCTCATCCAATCGTTCCGCGGAGGTAGACAGGGCATTCATCATAATTTCTTTTTCGGCTTCATCGGTGTCTTTATCATTTATCAATGCCGTCAGACTAATAATATTTGAGACAGGTGATTTAAGGTCATGGGAAATTATGTTGGAGAAATGCTCGTGATCTTTATTACGCTGAACTAAATCGGCTATAATTTTTTCTTTAAGCGCTTCCTCTTGCCTTTGTTTTGAGACATCCCTAAAAACAAGTACAGCTCCCATCATGTTTCCTTTTGAGTTGAGAATAGGTGTACAACTATCGTTAATGGCATATTCCCTTTTTCGATTGCGGGAAATCAATACAGTATCTGGCTTTAATTTAAATGCCTTTCCTGTTTTAAGAACTGCTTCAACCGGATTATCAGTTTTTTCTCTTGTTATTTGATTGATAATATGAAAAACTTCAGGTATTGGTTTGTTTTCAGCTTCGTCTGCTTTCCATCCCGTAAGTTTTTCGGCAACCGGGTTCATTAATATAACGTTTCCATCCAAATCTGTAGCAATTACGGCATCACCGATACTCTGTAGGATAACTGACTCCCGTTCTTTATCAAATTGTAATGCAGTATCAACCTGTGCAGTATGATCATGTCTTGTCATAGCATTCCTATCTGCAATAATGGTTGCATGGCCTTCAATTGTTGATCTGACACTTGAAGACTTTTTGCTGTTCATAGTAATTTTTTTGAAATTTGTTTTGAAAGTAATACCGTCTATTTTATAGTTACGTCGCACGTAGTCAAAGTATGTGTATCAAAATGACCGTATGCTTCCAGCGATTATTTAACGTGTTTTAATATTAAATAATTGTTTGATGTTGCACAATGTGGCTTAAAAAATGGAATAATTCAAAGATGAGGCGTTTATGGAAGAGTAATGTTATACAAACTGGATCAAAAGTTACATAAATCACGTGTATTGTTGGTTGTATTGGATAAAACACTAGTTTCAAAGATTGATGATAAAAGACCCTAAAAAATGAAATTTAAATTAAGAGCGCAGTCTAATTTTTGAACTGTACTTTTTAACAGGTTTTGAACTGTAATTTTAAATAGATAATTGAATCTGTGATATATGTAATTAAAATAAAAATTTATATAAACATACTCGTTATTAAAAACACATCTTTGCATTGGTTGGTTAGAGAAGTCCAAATTGACACTTATCATTTGGCATTAGAAAGCAGACTTATGGTCTGCTTTTTTGTTATTTAAAATCTCCAGACGCCCTATCATGTTATTGCAATATAACCTAAGCCATAGCCTTTAATAAAACCATGGTCACTTGAGCAGAAAGCCAAAGTCTTAGTGTAATTGATATACTACCCGTTATCTTCATACAATTTGTTGTGCCCATCACCATCTATACTGGATCAATTGTTTTATTCATTTTCACTATCCGCACGTTTTTGCTGATCATCCAAAGCCCTGAACATTCAAATTACAACCAGACTTATTATTTTCAAAATCCTTTTTATTTTTGGTGTCCCCTTTTTTCGTTGGTAGTTTTTGTCTTGGTGATGTCTGCAGGATTGATGTCTGTTACTTCTTTCTCCTTATTGTAAATATCCTCACTTGCCGGATAATGTGGATATCCAGGAAAGTTTTTTTTGGATTTTTTATCTGCCTCTCTTTTAGAAAGGTTCTCTTGATTCTCTTTTTCTTTCATGACGTTTAATTTGTTTTCTTGTTTAAAGGTATTTTTCTTAATTTTTAATTGCATCGTTTAGCAATTCTAGATCGTCTTTCTGTTGTTTCGTAACTTACTCTTTGGAAGGATTTAACATAGCACCTTCTCGTCAGTCGTCCAAATACGTCGTGTGCTATATGACATCGGTTTTTTTAGCTTTAGTGGCGCAAATGGCATTCTGCAAGGGCCTAAAATTCATTTTTTTCGTCCTTGACAAAGGAGCTTATCCTTCAAAATTAGGTAGAGATTGCTATCGGAACAAAAAAGAAGGAGGGTTCCTATAGATTTGGACATTCTTTACAAAAAGTAATAGCCTTTAAAGGCTAAAGCCATACCTCAACAATTCAAAACGAAAAGAATCATCACGAATTTTTTTTATGCTGATAGCAGCTCAGATCCCAATATATAAAACATAAGTAGGTTAAGTAGGTTAAAAATTCAGATTACATTTTGGAATTTTTCTTGATTGCCGCCATAACTTCGTCTTTGGTCAATCCTGTAGTATTCACACCAGGATCTGCAACGGCTTTAGTTTCAACATTAAATTGAAGCTTTTTCATATAGTCCGGGTCTTTACCACTCATTTTTTCCTTTATGATATCAGCATAGGCAGTCCGCGCTTCTTCAACTGTTTTTTTTCCAGTTATGATGTTATGCGCTAAGTTTAAAGCCAAAAAATTGTTCGCTTCCAAATCGCATCTTGCGCTTAAATACCCTTGTGTACGATCAAAGGTCACGCTGCCATCAAAAGCACCCAATTCACTCATTTTATCCTCTGGCACATTGTGGTAAATGGTCTGCTGCATATAATCGGTATGGTCGATAGGGAAGTTATGTGGGGTTTCTTCTTTTGAGATTCTTATAATTTCCCAAGTTCCTACATTTCTCCATACGATTTCATTGGCTGAACTACTGGATGGCTCGCCATAGGATTTGACGGTTGACTCCACTGCTTTTTGTGTATTTTTTGGCCAATCTTTAATATAGTCTGAATACATCCCTTTTTTATTGGCAGACATATGGTCTTTAGAGTGTTCCATGTCTTTTGACATAGCATCTTTTGACGTATCGTTTTTTTTCTTTGTCTCTTGAGAATTCATAGACCCAATTCCCACAAAGCAACAAATTACAAATACTGTGATTGCATGTTTCATTATAGTTTTATTTAAAATTAATATCCTCAAATGTAGCCAGTTATGTCTGTAACGATTACTCTCAATCGCTCGATTGTTGACCCTAATAGAGAAAAGATATTTTAATTTACCCGTGTTCAAAATGTCAGAAACTCTTACAATGGATTAAAAAGGTAGATATGAGTTTGGGTAGAGCCAAGTGCCAAAGTTGGTATTTGTCACTCTAGTCAAATTATGTCACTTGTTTTTTTTTTGCTGAAGTTTTGGCTTTTCCATTGTTGGTGGAAAACACCACCAATGGCGAACAAACAGTGTAAAAATAAGCTATCTAAAAATCAGTAATATATGTAAGCTTCAGCTTTGGTTCTGTAACACACACTGCTATAGTAACAACTAACTTCGTAACACAACAATTAATTAATGACCAAAACATAATATCATGGAAGACCAAGACAATAACAACCAAGGAGCGGTAAAAACAACCAGAGATTTCAAAATGAATGGCGATTGGAACAAACAAGCCAGTGCGTTGAGAACCAAATACCCATTACTTACCAGTGATGATGTAACATTTGAAACTGGTAAAGAAAAAGAACTACTTAAAAGATTAGAGTCCAGATTGGGTAAAAGCCAAGATGAAGTGATAGATATTCTAACAAACAATTATAAAGATGTTTCTCATTAGTTTTATTGGTTTAAATAAATCCTAATCTAAGCGAGCAGTACTGCAAACTACTCTTTTTTTGACATCTAAATCTGTGATTTATGTAAGTTTGATTTTAAATTATATAACTCAGCCAGTAATTAGTTATTCATCTTTGCTGTGCTATTAATCAGTTTACTATTGGGGAATATAAACTGACTTTTATAGGTTATTAAAAAGCAGACTGCTAGGTCTGCTTTTTTTTTTACCATAATCCAACATCTGTGATATATGCAACTATACTATAAAGTTCTATAACTAAACTTACCAATAATTGCGGATCTTTGTTGTTGGGAATTAGTTAGTTAGTTAGTAAATACCAAATGAATCCCTGATTTATTTAGTAGTAAAAAGCAGACTTTTGAGTCTGCTTTTTTTGTTTGGAACCTTACTGCAATTCACATACATTTTAATCTCAAAGAAAACAAACAATTAGTATTCTGAAACTCTAAACTAATAAGAAATTACAAATTCCTATTCACCTTTAGTTCATTGCATACGTTTCCAATCAAGTGTTATCCATAATCATCAATTAAAACCACATGTCATGTGATGGGATCCTGATTTGATTTAAGATAGACGTTTATGGTACCAATGGCATTTATTTGACACCTTTATAGAAGTGATCGCAGATAAATTCATATCTTCCATAATTAATTGACATTTTGATACACGATTAAAATATTAAGACTAATAACCAATTCCCTCAAAATGAAGTTATACATTAAATACATGGTAAGCTTGAGGTGCAAGCTTATGGTAAAGTACGAGTTGGAAAAATTGGATTTAGCCTATACAACTGTTGAACTTGGAATTGTTGATCTCAAAAAAGGCATCACTGATGAATTAAAGCAACAACTGAAATTGAATTTAGGGGTAATTGGTCTGGAATTATTGGACGACGAAAAAAGTATTCTTGTAAATAAGATAAAAAACGTCATTATAGAAATGATCCATTATTCAGATGAAGTACTTAAAGTCAATTATTCGGACTACATCAGTGAAACGCTGGATTATGATTATACCTATTTATCAAATTTGTTTTCTGAAGTCAATGGTATTACCATTCAACATTTTATCATCAATCATAAAATAGAAAGGGTTAAAGAACTTCTACTGTATGATGAAATGAATCTTACTGAAATCTCCCATAGGTTGCATTATAGCAGTGTGGCCCATTTATCCAACCAATTCAAAAAAGTAACCGGCCAATCTCCTTCATTCTATAAAAAAATCGGCAAAAAAAGAAAAAGCAATTTGGAGTAATTTGTGTATTTTTATTTTAAGTAGTGTAAACTCTTGCTAACATGGATATAAATCATGCTGGTTCGGGGACCATTATTTGAAAAACCAAACCTACCCCAACTGCACAACTGTCCCAATACATCAAAACTTTGTCCAATACACTCTCCATTGGTTGCACTACTGGCACTCATTTACAGTGCCCTCCTGCCCTGTCGTGTGGCTGTAATGGCGTCTTTCCATCAACTAAATATATTAGCAAGCTTGGCTTTGTTGAGTGGCTTTTCTATAAACCCAATAACAAGTGGATTTGCCTTTGCCAGGTTGATGTCGTTGAGATTCACAGAAGATGACAGAATATAAATAGTGTAGTGCTCTTTTATTGAGGCATCAAAAAGTTCAAACGCCTCGAGGAACTCCCATCCTGATAGTGTAGGCATGTTAATGTCAAGAAAAAGTGTTGTTTTCCCATCTGGAGGGTTATGGTTGGGCTCAGATTTTATAAATTCCAACCCATCTTCTGGAACAGTGAAAGCGTTAACGTGCACAACCTCAAATGATTTTTTCAGAATCATTTTTGTAAGCGTATTGTTTAGTGGGTCATCGTCAATGAGGAGGAACCGTTTTGTTAGTTTTGTCATTTCTTTTCAGAATTAAATTTCGAACTCAATTGTAAATTCTGTTCCTTTATTGGGTTTGCTGGCAACAGTTATTTTTCCTCCTAGTGATTCTACTTGCGTTTTTACCATGAACAGTCCCATGCCCTTGCCTTCAACATGAGAATGGAAGCGATTGTACAACCCGAAAATTTTATCGCCTTTGGTTTTCATGTCAATACCCAAACCGTTGTCTTTAAATATAAGGATTATTTTTCCGTTTTCCTTTTTACTTTTTATTTCTATGCGTGGTTGCTCGTTTGGTTTGCTGTATTTAATACTATTGCTTATAAGGTTATAGAAGATACTGTAGATGTAAACTTTTAGTGAATAGATTTCATCCACTGCTGAAAAGTCGCGTTTGATAAACACACGATGTTTGTGTATGAGATTGCCTACACTTAGCATGATATCATTTACAAGTTTTGAAAAGACGATAACTTCTTTTTTCTCGTGGACTTCGCGTTCAATTTGCAAGATGACATTGATATCCTTAATGATGGTATCGAGGCCTGCAACGGATGCTGAAAGTCCTTGGAGAAGTTCTTTTTGCTCTTGTGGCGTGAGCATGTCATCCTGTAAAATTTCTGCGAAACCTATAATGTTGGCCGTTGGGGCACGAAGGTTGTGTGATACCATATAAGAAAACTGCTCCAGATCACTATTGCGCTGAACAATATCAGAAATCATTTTAACGCGTTCGCGCTCTGCTTTCTTTTCTTTCGTCAAATCTCTTAAGATACCGTATAAGTAAAGCGGATTGCCCTGATCGTCAAACTCAAACTTCCATTCGGATGATGCGTATCCTTTGGCACCATTTTTTCTTATAAATCTAAACTGAATCAATGAATCTTCGTACAAAGAGTAAGCCTCATCCATACTGCTAACAACCTTGGGCCTGTCATCGGGGTGGACAAATGACAGGAAGGCTTCACGAGAGGGCATTACTCCTGAGTTTATCCCTAAAATCCTATAAAATTCATCAGACCAACTTTGTTCATTGGTTACCATATCTACTTCATAACTACCCACATGGGCAATATACTGCGCTACATTCAATTTCGCTTCGCTCCTTATGACTTTATCTGCAGCTTTTTTACTTGCCGTGATATCTTGGCACGTACCAGTTGCAATCTTAGGAGAGCCCTTTTCGTCTCTGGAAACAGACCAAATTTCTTCCACCCATTTTTCTTTGCCTTTCAAGGTAATAATCCGATGTTCTATTGTACTAGACCCGCTTTTGTGGAGTGAATCAGCAAAGGCTGCATCTACTTTCTCCCTGTCTTCAGGATGAATAAAATTGAGGAAAGCTGAATGGGACGCTTCAAACTTTTCAGGATTGGATCCAAAGATCCGATGCGTTTCATTGGACCAATTTACTTGAAAGGTCTGCAAGTTTGTTTCCCAACTACCTACTTTAGCTACTGACTGTGCTGTAACCAGACGTATGCGTTCTATCTCTAATTCAGAAGCAAGTTTACGGTGCTTCTGCTCACTTTCCATAAGCATCTTATCAGCCATCAGTTTCTCTGTAATATCTGAGACCATCCATAACGAGCCCTTGTAAATATTGGCATCATCAAAAATAGGATTGGAGGATATTTGGGTCCAGATAAGCCTGCCATCTTTTGTTAAAAATGATGCTTTATAGGTTTCACTAATGCCTTGTTTTCTTCTTTTAAGAGCAACGTTGGCGGTCTGTAAATCAGCTTCGTCTTTAAAAAAGAAATTTGTTTTGCCCAACATTTCATCACATGGATAGCCAATAATCTCACACATTTTCTGATTCACAAAAGTGGTTTCACTGTGTTCATCTAACATCCATATGCCCTCCTGCGCGGTTTCTACAATCTGACGGTACCTGAACTCGCTTTCTCTAACTTTTAACCCGGCATTTTTACGTTCCGTAATGTCCTGAAAACTACCATGTATCTTAATGCATTTCCCATCTAAAAAATCTCCATGGCCAATTGTACGTACCCATTTCTCGTTTCCTTTAAAAGTAATGATCTGTAACTCTTCATCCCATGGCGTGCCATGTTTTATACAGTCCTTTACTTTTTGCTCAATGGTAGCTCTATGAATACCTTCCTTAAAATAACTGATGCCCTCACCTAAGAGCGGCACATAATCTTTATCTACTTCACGTATTTCCTTAGTAATGTCTGACCAATAAACAGTTTCCGTTACAACATCAATTTCCCAGCTGCCAACTGCCGCAAGCCTATTCGATTTTTCTAAAAGGTCTTCTAAATGTTTCTTCTCGGTAATATCTGAAACCATTCCCAATGACCCTTTAAAATTCCCCAGATCATCAAAAATAGGATTGGCTGATACCTTTGTGAGCACGTGTTTGCCATGTTTAGAAATAAAGTTGAATTCTAGATTTTCTGATATTCCCCTTTTTCTTCGCTCCAAAGCAACCACCGCTTTGTCCTTTCCATCGGCATCCATATAAAAGGAATGCTCTTTGCCTATCAATTCCTCCTCAGTGTATTCAAGGATCTCGCACATCTTTTTATTCACAAACGTTGTCCTGCTGTGTTCATCAATCAGCCAAATGCCTTCCTGTGCGGTTTCAACAATCTGCCGGTATTGTTTCTCGCTTTTTTCTATTTCTTTACGGGATAGTATTTGTTCAGTGATGTCATTGATAAAAAAGAAAACGCCTTCTATGTCTCCCTTGCCATTTTTATAGGCCTGGTAGACGAAGTCGATATAGAAATCTGTCATTACACCGTTTCCTTCTGTATCAACCTTGACCAACATCTCATTGCCAGTATACGATTCGCCGGTCTGGTACACATGATCTAACATGCCTACGAACCCTTGTTCAATAACTTCCGGGAGCACTTCTGCCACGGTTTTTCCGACAATATCTTTTTTACCTATCGATTGCAAATAGAGGGGATTGGCCATCTCAAAAACATGATTGGGGCCTTTCAACATCCCAATAGCCGATGGTGCTTTTAAGAACATTTCAAAAAACTGATCTCTTTCAGTTTCCACTGCTTTTTCCAGTATTTTTTTCTCGGTGACATCTTTGGCGATGCAAAACACTAACTGGAGCTTTTCATCCCAATTAACCGACCATAATAATGGAACAACCCTTCCGCTTTTATGCACGTACCTGTTTTCAAATAAGGGAACCTTGATACCATTATACATTTTTTCAGCGGCCTTGGAAGTCCTATCAACATCTTCTTCATACACAAGATTCATAAATTTACTGCCAATAAGCGCTTCAGGTGAATAACCCCAAACGTGTTGTGATGCAGCGCTGACATTTACAAACTCCCCATCAGCATTTATGGTACATATAACATCTAAGGAAGAATCGAGTATTTTATGAAGTTCTGAAAGTGTTTTTTGCAACTCGACCGAAGTATCACTCAGGTTGTTTTCAGCAATCTTTCTTTTGGTAATATTTTGGTGTGAGATCACTACTTTAGAATCATCTTCACCAAAGTTCATGATGGAGAGATTAAACCATCGTTGCTCAGTTGCAGAATGGCATGGGTATTCGAGTTCAAAGGTTTTTACTTCCTTATTGAATACCGATTGAATGCCCTTTAATGTTTGCCCTGCGATACTATCTCCCGCAGCCATTGATTTTTGGCAAACTTCAATATAGTTGCTTCCGGTAGAAACTCCTTTCAATGGGTCAACACCGTTGGTTTTGGCAAAATCGTCCCATGCCCTATTAACTGTTATAATAGTTCCCGTATGATCTATAACCGCAATATGCGATTGGAGAGATGCAAGGATTCCTCTATTAAATTGTTCACTTTCTTTTATAAGGTGTTCTGCATGTTTTCTTTCACTTAAATCACGAACAATCATTGAAGTCCTTTCTTCGCCATTAGCATTTTTATAAACTACAGAAGTAAACTCCCCTGGAAATGTCTCCCCATTTTTACGAATTGTTGTAACCTCAGCTTTCACCTTACCTGTACGCTGGCGTTCTTCAAGAGCGGCAGCCAACCTAGGGTCTTTGGTATCCACTAAACCAAATCTACCTGCTTCGCAAATTTCTTTCTCACTCATGCCAAACATAGTACAGGCAGCAGGATTTGCCGCGAGTATTTTTCCATCAGTTACGGTAAGAAGTATGGCATCCAAACTGTTCTCAAAAAGTGAATGGTATTTCTCCTCGCTGTCGTGTAAGTTTTGTTCTGCCTTTTTTCTATCGGTTATATCATAGATTATCTTGGCTGCTCCAATTACTTCTCCGTTGCTGTCTTTAATCGGAGAGATTGTAAGCGAAACGTCCACTCTTTTTCCATTTTTTGTAAGCCTTACGGTTTCAAAATGCTGTACAGATTCTCCTCTTTTTAGGCTTTCCATAAATCCCAATTCTTCCTGCAAACAGTCCGGCGGAATAATTATAGCAATGTTTTTGCCAATGGTTTCTGCCGCTGAATACCCCAAAAGCTCTTCAGCGCCAGTATTCCAACTGGTAATTGTGCCATCCAATGTTTTGCTTATGATGCCATCATTAGAAGCATTTACAATAGCAGCAAGATGTGCATGGTCATAAATGATGCGCTCACGCTCTTGTTCCAGGCTAAATTTCTCCATCGCATTCAGTACTGCTTGCGGTAAGCGATGCAAGCGATCTTTCAGGATATAATCATCAGCGCCGGCCTTCATTATTTCTACAGCATGTTCATCAGAAACAGTAGCTGTAACCAGTATGATAGGAATCTTCAATCCTTGACGTTTGATCATTTTTATGGCTTCTAATGAATCAAAGGAAGGCAGCGTGTGGTCGGAAATGATGATGTCAGGAGCAAATGCTTTGAGTGCCTTTTCAAAAGCTGTTTTATTGGCAACTACAAAGGTCTCAAATTGAATGTTTCCTTTTTTCAATTCTCTTTCTACCAATTCAGCATCAGTAGGCGTGTCTTCGAGGTGGAGTATTTTTAATTTTGTTTTCAATCTGGGAAATTTTTATGTGATTAAACGTGAGGTTGATTTTTGAGCAGCCAATAAAACCCAAGATCTGTTACTACTTTCGAAAAGTCATCAAACTCAACTGGCTTTACAATGTAGCTGTTGGCACCTAGTGCGTAGGCGCGTTTAATATCCGGATGCTCTTTAGAAGATGTAAGTACCACCACAGGGATTGCTTTTGTCTGTTCGTTGGCCTTTATTTGCGCCAATACTTCAAGCCCGTTCAACTTTGGCATTTTTAAATCGAGCAGAATTACTTTTGGCTTTTTGCTAATATCCCTAACGTCAAACTTCCCTGTTCCAAAAAGAAACTCAAGGGCTTCAACCCCGTTTTTAAGATGGATGAGATGGTTGTTGAGATTGGCTTTTCGAAATGCGCGAATGGCCAGTTCTGCATCGTTCTTATTATCTTCTATGAGCAGGATTTCGACGTTGTTATTTTCCATAATTTAGTTGCTTTAAACTATTCGTTTTCTACTATTTATCATTATCAGGTAAGCTAAAATAGAAGGTTGCTCCTTGTCCCTCTTTACCTACTGCCCATACGTTCCCGTCGTGCTTATCAATAATGCGCTTCACAATCGCAAGCCCTACACCATTACCCGAAAATTCTTCATCGTCATGAAGCCGTTGAAACACGCCAAATAATTTATTGCCATATTGCATATCAAAGCCTACGCCATTGTCGCTAATAGAATATATAATTTCCCCGTTTTTTTGTTCCGACTTTATTTCTATCATCGGCTTTTCTTTTTTAGAAGAATATTTAATGGCATTTAACAGAAGATTAGTCAAAACGTGCTGCAATAAATTATAATCTGCAACTGCAAGAAGTAGATTACTAAATTTTATTTCAGCATTATGTGTCATACTTTGATTGAGTGCTGAAAGAACAGTTTCAAGTAACATGTTCATATCTACAGTTGACTTTGTAATGCCTTTTCTCCCCAATCTAGAAAAGGTAAGAAGGTCGTCTATTAGCACACCCATTTTATTGGCGTTGCTTCTCACTTCACCCAAAAATCTTAAACCTTCCGCATCAAGCACAGTGCCATAATCTTCTTCCAGCATTTTTGCATATCCGTTTATGGCACGAAGCGGGGTGCGCAAATCGTGTGATACGGAATATGAAAAGGATTCTAAATCTTCGGTGCGCTCTTTCACCCGCTTTTCCAAATCGTCAACTTCTTTGTTAGAATTGCTTAATTCAGAAGCTCTTTTTTTCTTTAGCTCTTTTTGATAAGCGAGTTCTTCGTTTGCTAGAATGAGTTCTGCCGCGCGCTTATCTTTTTGTTCGTTTTGATAAGCGAGTTCTTCGTTGGCTAAAACGAGTTCAGCTGCGCGTTTATCTTTTTGTTCGTTTTGATATGCAAGTTCTTTGTTGGCCAAGAGAAGTTCAGCTGCGCGTTTATCTTTTTCCTTCTTTTGAAATGCGAGTTCTTTATTGGCACTGACGAGTTCATGTGCTCGTTTCTCTTTTTCTTGGTTTTGAAAAGCGAGTTTTTTGTTGGCAATGATGAGTTCTATTGTTTTTTCTTTGTTATCCATTTTGTTTGTTGATTAATTCTTTTTGATTAAGAATTGGACAGGGTCTCCAATGGATTAATGATGTTAAATTACGTTGTGAAACTGTGCGACTTATTTAATGAAGTTTTTTAAATTATCCTTTAAATTATCCTTGAGTATTTTATTATGTTGCGCGGTAAGATAGTTATTATAATTTACAGTCGTTATTGTAATTAAACATTTAAGTTTATAAATGAATGCGGTACGGAAAAACAAAACACACCAATTCGGCCTGAGCTTAAAAGCTTTATACAATTGGCTTACAACGTGTTAGACTTAGCAATAAAATCTTTGAAAATGTTTATAGGTCTTTTATTGCTTCAAGAATTTGCTCAGGTAGTGCATTTAAATCGGTTGGCTTATTGAGATACGTTGAAGCGCCGAGTGTGTGAAACTCATTGATACTTTCTTCGGAAAAAGAAGTGGAATACATGATGACAGGAATATGTTGGAGTTTCGCATCTGCTTTTAATTGCTTTAAACAATCGCGCCCATCCAAGCGGGGCATGTTGATGTCAAGAAAAATAAAATGTGGTAAGTCTTCTGCCGTTCTCAATAGCGCAATGGCCGCTTCACAGCCATTTGCCTCCATAAATTTAACGGAACTGTGAATTTTTCTTACTGCAGCTTTGAAGAAGAATCTATCATCTGCATCATCGTCTATGATCATAAAATTTGTTGTCTCCATAGTCTGTGGTTGGGTCCGTTATTGTGGTTGTGTAAAAGGAAGTATGACATGAAACGATGCCCCTATATGTTCTTGTCCAGCTGCAAACGTGAGCCCATTGTGGTTTTCAGTAATTTTTTTTGTGAGTGCTAAGCCAATGCCTGTGCCAACAAACGTATCTCTGTTGTGCAGACGCTGAAAGATGGTAAATATTTTTTCAGAATATTGTTGCTCAAAACCGATGCCGTTGTCTTTGAAAATAATTTCAACATATGAACTTGACGGATTTAAAGTGGGATATTTTTTAACGTCTTTTTCTGAAAGTGTGCGTGATGTGATGGTAATCACTGGTGGCACCTCTTCCCTCGAAAATTTAAGGGCGTTGCCGATGAGGTTGTAAAAAAGCTGGTTCATTTGCAAAGGGATGGCCTCAATGGTAGGGAGTGCATCGCTTTTTATTTCGGCTTTCTTTTCATCAACCAGTAGTTCAAAATCAGTTAATATATTTTTTAGGGTCTCATTTAAATTGGTGTTCTCAACTGATTTTTCGTGCTCCAGCAGGCGTGAATAATTGAGCAGGTCTTGAATCAGGTTTCTCATGCGGTCAGATGCAGCTTCAATTTTATCGAGATAGGTTTTTGCGCCTGTGGTCAACTCCTCTTGATATTCGTCCTGTAACCGTTTGGAAAAGGTTATAATTTTCCGCAATGGCTCTTGCAGATCGTGGCTTGTTATATGTGCAAACTGGCCTAGCTGTGTGTTGGTATGCTTCAGTTCTTCATTTGTTTTTTTGAGTTCAGTGGTGCGCTGGTTGACCTTTATTTCCAATTCTTCTGTAAAAGCTTTATGCTCTGTAATATCAGTACACGTTCCTATCCATCCTTTTATACTACCATTGCTGCCTTTTTGTGCTATGCTATGGCACAAATGCCAGCGGAAAGATCCATCGTGGCGCCTAAGGCGTTTTTCAGCTCTTAAGTCTTCTCCGGTTGCAACGGCATGATGCCATTTACTGACGTCATTTTCTATATCTTCATGAAAAATAGGTTGCTGCCACCCATCGTCTTCTAACTCTGCGTGGGTTAGGCCGGTATAATCAAGCGTGTGTTTATTGAAAAAATTTCTTTTTCCATCAGCCGTGGCTGTCCAAATCATATGAGGAACGTTTTCTGACAACACCCTAAATTTTACTTCACTTTCTTTTATTGCTTCTGCCGCTACTTTTTGCAGGGTAATATCTGTAGAAGTGGAAAGCACTTTAACCAGCTGGTCACTGGCATCATAAATTGGAGAAGCTCTGGATAAAAGCCATAAAGATGCGCCTGTTTTTTTATTGATTAATTGGGAAACAACTTCTGAAGACTTACCGGTTTTAAAAGTAAGCGCTGTTGAATGTTGATCAACAGGCATTGGTTGGCCTTGTTCATTCAATACAGTGAAAGTTTCATACGCCCTTTTTCTCAACTGTAATGCATCTTTTTCGGCAAGCACCTCTTCTGTCGTTGCATATCCTATCTGATTTGCTCCAATTTCATTCAGGTAAAGAATCTTCCCTGTTTTATCAAAATTATAGATGGCCGAAGGTACATTCTGGAAAGTGGTTTCAAGAAGTTCACGGGCGTCTTTAATTTTTTCTTCTGCTTCTTTACGATCTGTAATGTCAATGCTAGCACTGATATATCCTGCAAAAGTCCCATCTGGGTGAAATCTGGCTGGTATTTTGGCCAATAACCAACTATATTCTCCATTTTTATTCAAAATCCTGAACTCCAACTCATAACCTTCTTGATTTGCAAAAGCTGAAAGGTAAGTATCAACAACGCGATCCTTGTCTTCCGGATGTAATAAGTCCGCCCATCCTAACTTCAGTAAATCCTCCATCGGTCTTCCGGTAAGATCCACCCAAGCTTTATTAAAATAGGTCACATTGCTCGCTTCATCTGCGACTCCGATCAACACTTCAGTAGCCTCTGCCATGGTTCGGAATCTCGTTTCGCTTTCCTTTATTGCTTCTGCTGCTGCTTTTTGCTCCGTAATGTCTCTGAACGTCCAAGACCAGGCATAGTAGGTTCCATCCTCTCCCACTACTGAATAGCCGTGACGTTCTATGATTCTGCCATCAAGGTATTCCAGTTCGTCAATACTTGTCTCAGAAGGATGCTCGTACAGCCATTTTACTTTGTCAATAAACTGTTGTGGGTTTACCAATTGGGCCATAGCAAAAGCAAGTGCAAGCTCATCGTCTTTGGCATCGACAATCTCTTTAGGCATACGCCATACATCAATAAAACTCTGGTTGTAGCTAATAATCTTTCCTTTGGCATCTACAAGCAACAGACCATCTCTATTGGCTTCATTGTGTGCCTCTAGCAAGGCTTTCCGATATTGAAGCGTTTCTTCATTTTGTTTTCGCTCCGTAATATCTGTAAAAAGAACGGCTACTTTTTTACTGCCCTGATCGCCTAACCTGAAAGCATACGTTTCAAACCAGCGGCCCAATGCTTCACTGCCTTCAATAAATCGGTTTGGTTCTCCGGTTAAAGCCACTTTACCATAGATTTGAAACCACTCTTCTTCGAGATTGGGAATCAGCTCTCTTACAGTTTTACCAGTAACATTTTTCAAACCTGTTTGCTTTTCAAATACGGGATTAGTTTCTATATAAACACAATCCACTGGCTTGTTATCGCTATCAAAAATCATTTCGATAATACTAAAGCCTTGGTCCATGGCTTCAAAAATGCCACGGTATTTTTCTTCGCTTGCTTTTAATTTTAATTCCGATTCTTTCTGCTGGGTTATGTCTACGCTAATCCCTGTGAGTGTTTCAGCTTCGCCCTTTTCATTATAATAATATTTTCCAACGGAACGAATACAGCGGACAGCGTCATCATTTGCCCTGTTAATGCAGTATTCTACATCGTAAGAATTATGGATGTTTTTTGCTTCATCAATTTTTTCAAAAGTCTTTTCTTTATCCTCGGGTAAAATAAGTTTATGCCAGTCTTCATAGGTAAGGTCTGTACGATGGGCATCATATCCCCACATTTTTTTATGTACGGCACTCCATTCTAATTCCTGTTTTTGTACGTTAAATGACCAAGTGCCTACATTGGCGGAATCGGTGGCAAGCGTTAAATGCGCTGCTATTTTTTCAATAGCTTCTTCCGATTTTTTTTGTTCGGTAATATCTCTTGAAACAGAAATGATTTGTTGCACGGGTTCACCGGCTTTACCTACAGGCGATACCAATACATCCCACCATTTGGGTGTGCCTTTAGCAGTAGGGCAATACGCTATGAACTGTGCTATTTTTCCAGTTATTGCTTTATCTAATGATGCTTTTACCAATGCTTCGTTTTCACTGCCCCAGATGGTCCACCAATTTTTATTTTTAAATGTTGAAAAATCATCTATTTCCATCTGGCAAAGCCCGTTGAAGTTCATATACTGTATGCGACCTTCATTGTCTAATACTTTTAAACAATCAGGGCTGCTTTCTAAAACGGTGCGGTTAAAGAGTTCGCTTGCTTCAATTTGTTTGCGGGCCTCTGCTTCTACTTCAACTAACTTTGTTGCTGATACACGCGAGTTTGTTTCTTTTCGTAAACGGAAAAAGAAAAGCGTAAGCGCAACAATCGAAAATAACGAAAGCAACAATAAAAAGATGGGTGTGAGGGTGGCTTTACGGTCTTTAACCTGTATGCGCTGCTCCAATAATACATCTTCTGTTTGCAACATGAGCGCAATTTTATTACTCACTTCGTCCATTTTATTTTTGCTTTCAAGCAAAAGGCTATCTGTGGGCAAATTTGCGGATGGGCTATTTTTGAAAGACTCCAAGGTCTTGTTCAGCAGTAAATATCGTTCAGCAAGAAGTGTTTTGAGCTTTTTTAAATTTTCTTTCTGCCCGACATTGTCGCTAATGAGTGATTCAAGCTTAGAAAATACAAGGTTGCTGCGTTGTTCTGCACCGACAACGGACTGCAGAAAAACAGAATCATTAGTAATTAGAAAACCACGCTGCCCGGACTCTGCATCTGTTACAATGGAACGCAATTCAATAATATTAGCCTTGACAATTTGGGTGTCCATCACCAAATCAACAGATTTATTAAACTGCCTTATCTTGTTATAAGAAGTAAATGCAATCACAACCAATACGCCTGTAAGCAGTATAAATAATAAAGTGGACGTGTTTTTTGAAAGTTCTTTCATTTGTGAGGGCTGACTTGTAACATATAAAAGTTAATGGTTACACTGATCCTCCATTGATATATTCTCCTGCAGAGGCTCCTATTAATACAATGTGGAAATAATGTGCGCTTGCGGTTAGCTTGGCTTTATTACCTTGTTGTCCACTTTCTTTTGCCATTATCTATATTTTACTTTAATACTCGCAAATTTAAAATAAATCTTTCTATACCTGATAAAAATGTCTTTATAAGTCTTTGATCACTTCAAGAATTTGCTCGGGAAGTAAATTCATGTCCGTTGGTTTTTTGAGATAGGTTGAGGCTCCGAGTGTATGAAATTCATTGATACTTTCTTCAGAAAAAGAAGTGGAATACATAATGACGGGAATATGTTCGAGTTTCGCCTCTCTTTTTAATTGCTTCAAACATTCAGAGCCATCCATGCGGGGCATGTTGATGTCAAGAAAAATAAAATGTGGCAAATGTTCTGCCGTTCTCAAAAGTATAATTGCTTCTTCACAGCCATTTGCCTCCATAAATTTTACGGAACTTTGCATTTTTCTTACTGCAGCTTTGAAGAAGAATCTATCATCTGCATCATCGTCTATAATCATAAAATTTGTTGTCTCCATAGTCTGTGGCTGGGTGAGTTACCGTGGTTGTTCAAAAGGAAGTATAACGTGAAATGATGCCCCTACATTTTCTTGTCCATCTGCAAACGTTAGGCCATTGTGATTTTCAGTAATTTTTTTTGTGAGTGCTAAGCCAATGCCTGTGCCAATAAACGTATCTCTGTTGTGCAGACGCTGGAAGATGGTGAATATTTTTTCAGAATATTGTTGCTCAAAACCGATGCCGTTGTCTTTAAAAATAATTTCAACATATGATCGTAACGGATTTAAGATGGGATATTTTTTAATTTGTTTTTCTGAAAGCGTGCGCGATGTGATGGTGATCACTGGTGGCACCTCTTCCCTCGAAAATTTAAGGGCGTTGCTGATGAGGTTGTAAAAAAGCTGGTTCATCTGCAAAGGGATGGCCTCAATGGTAGGGAGTTCATCGCTTTTTATTTCGGCTTTCTTTTCATCAACCAGTAATTCAAAATCATTTAATATATTTTTTAGGGTGTCATTCAAATTGGTTTTCTCAACTAATTTTTCGTGCTCAAGCAAGCGCGAATAATTGAGCAAGTCGCGGATAAGCGTTGACATGCGGGAAGAGGCTCCTTCAATTTTGTCGAGATACGATTGTACTTCGTTGCTCAACTCGGCTTTGTGATTGTCTTGTAAGCGCATGGAAAAGGTTAAAATTTTCCGCAATGGCTCTTGTAAATCGTGGCTGGCTATATGGGCAAACTGGTCTAGCTGCGTGTTGGTCTTCTTTAGTGCTTCGTTTGATTTTTTGAGTTCAGCGGTTCGCTCTTTAACCTTTATTTCCAGTTCTTCAGTAAAACTTTTATGTTCAGTAATATCAAGGCTGATACCTGAAAGCGTATGCGCTTCGCCAATGTCGTCATAATGATACTGCCCGGTAGACCTTATCCATATCACCGCCCCATCATTTGCCCGTTTTATGCGATAATCAACTTCATAAATGCCATGATTCACCTTGAATTCTTCTATTTTTTGCAAAGCCATTTTTTTATCCTCAGGCACAATCAGGTTATGCCAGTCTTCGTATGTCAAATCTTCACGATGCTCGTCATAGCCCCATAATTTTTTATGAAGGTTTGACCATTTCAACTTTGATGACACCACATCTAAAGACCAAATACCAACCGCAGCAGAATCCGTTGCCAATTTTAAAAGTCGTGCCAGCATCAATTGCTCGTTTTCACTTTCTTCAATTTGCTTTTTTGCCAGAACCTGATCGGTTACGTCGGTGGCAAGTATCGTAATGCCAGTAATGCTATTATCAACTTCAGTATAGGGTTGATATACAAAATTGTAATATCGGGTTTCTTCTTTTTCCCAGCGGAAATGGGTCACTTTTGTTTCGTGTCCATAATGAGGCACACCTGTGGTATACACCTGTTGCAATAATTCTGGAAATCCCTGGTCCTTTATTTCAGGTAGCACTTCAAAGAACGGCTTGCCAAAGACATCATCCCCTTTTCCCCAGGTATCTAAAAGTGGTGCATTGGCAAAGCTTATGACCATATCCGTTCCTTTCAAAATCCCTATTGCCATAATGGATTGTTCAAGGATATTACTGAAACGCTTTTCGCTTGCTTCAATTTGTTTGCGCGACATGACCTGTTCGGTCACATCATGTGCATACACCAATATCCCTTCTGTGTCACCGTTGTTATTTTTAAATGCCTGATAAACGAAATTCATGTATAACAGTTGTGATTCTTCATTTTTCTTATCCAACTTGAGTGACAATTCTTTCCCAATATAAGTTTCGCCTGTCTTATAAACCTTGTCAAGCAGTTCAATAAAGCCCTGCGATTCTGTTTCAGGGAGTGCTTCAAGTACCGATTTATTTTTAAGATCCCGTTGGCCAACAAGCTCCATATAAGCAGCATTGGCAAATTCAAATACATGTTCAGGACCTTTGAGAATGGCAAGCACAGCAGGCGCTTGTGTAAAGAAATCGTGCAATAATTTGCGTTCTTTTTCTGCACGCTTTTTATTGTCATCAATAATTTTTTGGGCTGCTGCCTCTTCGGTTTTATCTTCTATGGCCAAAAGAATTAATTGCTCTTGTGTCCGTTCGTTTTTAATCTGCCGCGCATTCATCAACAGGTTACGCTCTCCGACTTTGGGAAGTTTAAGTTTGATTTCAAAATCATCAATACTGTTCTTTTGAGAAAGCACTTTGACGAGTAACGAGCGAAGTCTAGCATCATCAAACTGATGATGCTGTATCTCATAAAACCATTTTTTTTCTGTGTTCTTTTCATCCACATCAAATTTTTTGTAAAAGGCAGCATTGGCGGTTTTTACGCAAAGGTCTTTATCGAGAACAATGAGTGGATGGCGGATGGTGCTCACAATGCTATCGGAATACAAACGGGCTGCATGGAGTTGGTCCTGCTTGTCAACCAACTCCTGATTGATGATGATCAATTCTTCATTGGTTGATTGTAGTTCTTCTCGCGAGGTTTCAAGTTCTTCATTTAAACTTTGCATCTCTTCATTGCTGCTTTGCAATTCTTCATTGGCGCTTTGCAGTTCTTCATTGTAGGCTTCCATATCTTCAGTAATGGAACGCATGTCTTCTCGCGTTTGGGAAAGCTCTTTTTCAAGATTCTCGTTTTGTTTTTGAGCCGCACTAGCTTTTCCTGTTGACGATTTTTTGTTGTCCTGAACACTAGGAATTATTTTTTCCTGAAACTGAATTAAATAATGAATATCCACCGTGTTTGTGAGCGGCGTAATTTCAATAGTCACCAACGCTTGTTTTCCCTGTCCGACGTCGTTATTACTCTCTGTACCGGCTCTTGCTGACCGGCGGGCGTTTGTATTAACGGGAATGTTTTCTTTGATGACCGTTTCTTCGCTTGTTTTTGCTTTGTGAATGGCGTTGCGCAATTCAAACGCCAACCCTTCGCGCGCCATCTGTAAAACATTATGAGTGGGCTTGCCTTGAGGTGACTGAAGAAAAGGCGTAATGTCGCCGTGAATGTGAACGATGTCCATTTGCTCATTCACTACCACACTGGCAGGCGAATTGGAAATCATAATGGCCTCGGCACTTTTTCTGAAATCGGTTAGATTGGCTACTTTTTTGGTTGCGGTCTTGTCTTTTGTCACCATAGATTCTTCCCTGCGCTCCGTGGCCACATGCATGAACCTGCCTGGCACGGGCTTGCGTGAGTAAATCTTATCATTTTTCACAAGGGGTGAAAACAAATCTGAAGACGCACCAACCGTTTCGGATTTCCCCAGCAGGAGCACCCCATTTGCTTTAAGTGCATAATGGAATGTGGTAAAGGCCTTTTTTTGTAAAAATGCATCCATGTAAATGAGCACATTGCGACAACTTATCAGATCCATTTTTGCAAATGGTGGATCTTTTAAGAAATTATGCGGCGCAAACACGCACATTTGACGAATACGTTTGTTCACTTCATAACCACCATTATTTTTAGTGAAATATTTATTGAGATAGGATTCAGAAAGTTTTTCTACCTCGGCTTTGGTGTATATTGCTGAACGTGCTTTCTTGATTGCTTTTTCCGAAATATCACTTGCAAAGATTTGGATTTTTAATTCCGTTGATTTATCGCCCAAAAATTCTGCAATGCAAATAGCGAGAGAAAATGCTTCCTGACCTGTGGAGCATCCTGCACTCCAAACGCGAATGGTATCACCTGTAGATTTATTTTGGAACAAGTCAGGAAAAACGGTATCCCTCAAATTTTTAAACGTTTTTGGGTCGCGAAAAAAAGAAGTGACAGGAATGAGCACATCCTGAAAGAGCGCGTCTTGTTCATCATCATTGGCACGCAAAAAGCTTAAGTATTCAGAAATATTATTTTTGTCGACAATTGCTATCCGCCGTGCAATGCGCCTGTGAAACGTGGGCCGCTTATAGAACGTGAAATCAACACCACTGCGTTGGTGAAGCAAAAGAAGGATTTTTTCAAAGGTTTCTTCGTTGTCGTCTTCTATAACTTGTTCACTGTCTTCAAAGACATTATTTGCTTTGTATGAGCTGTTGATTTGCAACAGCTGTGCTGGAATATCTTCGGGGGCTAACACAAAATCGACAACACCTGCCTTCACCGCACTTTGTGGCATACTAATGTAAGCTGCCGATTTTAGATCTTGGGCAATGCCGATACCACCATGTTCCTTTATGGCTTTTAATCCGAGCGTGCCGTCACTGCCTGTGCCTGAAAGTACCACACCCACGGCACATTCTTTATGAACTTCGGCAAGCGAGGTAAAAAATATATCGATGGAGAGATTGACTTTGTTTTTGTCGCGAGGGGCCAACTGAAGCACGCCATCAGTTGAGGTTAAAATTTTGTTGGATGGAATGATGTAAATATGGTCGGGTGCCAAATGGATATCTTCGGTAATTTCATGCACAGGAACTTTTGTTACCCTTTGTAAAATTTCCGGCAACATACTTTCGTGCGATGGGTCCAAATGCTGTACCAATACATAGGCCATTCCTGAACTTTCGGGTATGGCTGGGAGCAATTTTTTGAATGCATCAAGCCCTCCTGCGCTCGCCCCAATGCCTACGATGGGAAAATTCTGCTTGGTGGCAGGTGGCTGGGTTTTATTTTTTTTCTCTTTTGCCATGTATGTAAACGATTCTTAAATTGTTTTTTGTGGGTTTGCTAATATGACGGGTGACGGGTGACGGGTGATGGATGACGGATGACCGATGACTGCCGACTGCCGACTGAAGACTGCCGACTGATGACTGCCGACTGCCGACTGCCGACTGAAGACTGCCGACTGCCGACTGCCGACTGATGACTGCCGACTGCCGACTGCCGCCTGATATTTACTATCCATCATCATACTAGCGGCGCGATATAAGTTATTTTTTGCGATGCATACAACACCTCTTTCATCTTGTCAACATGCTGCTGTATGTCTTCAGCTTTTTCACCATAGCTCGTCGCCATTTTCGAATATCCTTTTTTAGTGTTGTCGCTTTCCATTTTTTTCAGAAGATTTCTACGCTCTTCCATAATGCGCAAGGCTACCCACAAAGTGGACTCTAATATTTCACCCTGTTTGATCACCAAATCACTTTCGGAATAGGAATGCCCGATGTGGCATCGGTAACGGTTTGTGATGCCTTTCTCCTCGGCAATGCTCCACAATCCGCCACCGCAATCAGGACAGGCGTAAATATCTTTCTCGGCAATTTGTTTGACACTTTCGTAATCCACCACTACCCTTTCAGCAATTTCAGATTCAATTAAAATATCCTTCGGGGCAGGTATTTCATCGGGTGAGGATTGTGTCACTTTAAAAATCAAGTCTCCCATTTGGCTTAGTGACACGCAGTGATCCACTTCCATGTTATTGAGAACAGATAGCGGCATGTCAGGATATTCTGCTTCATTTGGGTCTTGCACGATGCAGGTTCCGCCACTTCTTTTAATGGCCAACATGCCTGTGGTACCATCATCAAGGGAGCCGGTCAATACCACACCAACAACCCTTGTGCTGTAAGCGGCGGCGGCTGAACGGAACAAGACATCAATGGAAGGCCGCCAGCGGTTTTCCTCAGGACCATGACCCAAAATTATTTTATCTTTTTTGACCAGCAGATGCGCATTGGGTGCACCAACGTAAATGTGACCCTTTTGTATTGCTGTATTTTCTTTAGCTACTTCACATGGCAAGGCCGTATGCGGTTGAAGGCGATGAACCAGAAAATCGCTGATGCTTGTTTTTGACAAGTGCATCACAATAAAAACAGCGGCATCCATTTCTACTTCCAACTGTGAAACAAATTCAATAAGTGCATTCATTCCGCCTGCCGAAGTGCCTACTACGATAATAAATTTTGGCGTTTTCATTTTATGTTTGATTAATTATTGGCGATGTTTTTTGCCTCTGCTTTTTCCATTGCTGAAATAAGGCAGGTGTTCTGATCCATCTGCACTAGCACTAAAATTTTGTAAGTCCTTAATTTTATATTTCGTCGACGGAAGATACGAAAACGAGACTAAAAATGACAGTTCCATTAGTATTATAGAAGTTTCTTTTTTCTGGTGCTCAAATTACGGTGTCACTCTATATGAAGGGGCTTGGGAGGCAAAAGCAAAATCCCGATACATCGGGACCAAATTCAAAAACAATAACAGTGACGCTTCTCTTTTTTGTAAGGGATATCCAAAACCGCTTCAACGTGTTTACTGTTTACTATGTCTATTAGATCTTGCAGAAAATGGATAAGATTGGGAAGTGCGCGACAAGGTGACGCATCTTTAGGGTTTTTCTGCTACTTCATTCATAGCTTTTATTAATTCTTCGGGCAACGGATAGATATCGGATAGTTTGGTCAAAAAATAGTCAGCGCCAAGGTCTTTGGTAACTTCTTTATCTAATTTATATTCTGAGGTGCTGTAAATAATGACCGGGATATTTTTTAAGGTGTTATCTTTTTTCAACTCTTCCAAACACTCCCGTCCATCCATCTTTGGCATGTTTAAATCAAGAAAAATAAAATCGGGCAACTGTTCTGACTTTCGCAATTGTTTAAGAGCATCATCACCATTCTCTGCTTCTATACATTCAAAAGATGGATTGTATTTGCGTATGGCACTACGGAAAAAAAAGCGGTCGTCTTTATCATCATCCACAATCATTAAAATTTTTTTTTCAGCAGTTTCGTTCTTTTTAGGTATCATAAGAATTTAGTTTTATATGATTTTTTGTAAAATTAGCCATTTAAGCTTGAGATGTATTACATTTTTGGAAATAAGTACATGATTTACACTTTCAGCTTGTGCTTGGGCTTTAAATAAAAGTTGAATCGAAGGGTAATGGACCAACGTAAAACAGCATCAAGATACAACTTAAGCGTTTTAGGAGGGCAAGTACGTATTAAGGTGACGCAAATTTAGTTTTTTCTCCTACTTGGTTCATGGCATTTATTAATTCTTCAGGCAACGAATAAATATGGGACAATTTGGTAAGAAAATAATCGGCGCCAAGTGCATTGGTCATTTCTTTATCCATTATATTTTCTGAGGAGCTGTAAATAATGACCGGAATATTTTTTAAGAGTTCATCTTTTTTCAATTCTATTAAACATTCCCGTCCATCCATCTTTGGCATGTTGAGATCAAGAAAAATAAAATCGGGCAACGCTTCTACCTTTCGCAATCTTTTGAGTGCATCATCACCATTTTCTGCCTCGACACATTTATAAGATGGATTGTATTTACGAATGGCATTGCGGAAAAAAAACGGTCGTCTATGTCATCGTCCACAATCATCAAAATCTTATTGCCTGACGGTTCGTTCTTTTTATGTGCCATAAATTTTTAGTTAAAACGTATGTTGCTAAATTAAAATTTAAAGCATGAGATTTGTTACATTTTTTTTAAAAAAGTTACATGATTCACATATGCAGCTTGTGCATTGTAATTGGTTAGTTCAGCAGTCGTTTATTGAACATAGTTAGGAGATTCACACTTTTGCCAATACTCAACTATGGTCTTCATTGTACTTTTTAAATCTTGAAAACTCGAAGGCTTGATAAAAAATCCTTGAATGGATTTTGAATACGCGTCAATGACGGCGTCTTGTGCAGCGCTTGTTGTAAAGAATAAGTAAGGAATAGTTTTTAATCGTATGTCCTCATTTTCATGGATTTGCTTTCTTAGCTCTACTCCACTGAGCTTTGGCATATTGATGTCAGAAAAAACAATGAAAGGCTCACTGGTTTTTGCGGTCAAATAGGCAAGTGCTTCTTGTCCGTCATTAAAAAAAATGTATTTTATTTTTATAATCGAGTTCTTTAAAGACTTCAGTAAACATCTCTTGGTCATCAATGTCATCTTCAACGATAATAATTGCTCCGTTCTTATTCATTTTATGTTGCTTAAAATATAATGAACAAATATAAGATTTCTTTTGTAGTAGATTTCAAGTTTGTAGTATCCTAAAGAGTTTCACATAACGTTTTGCCACTAGAACTTCGTGGTGTAGATCGAAGCCGAATTCTCACGGCCAGGAGAAATGATACTCTGAAAAATAAACGAACGATGACCAAAAAAACCAACCCTGAGTTTTAGCGGCTGTTGGCAGGGTTGTTTTTGATGTCCATTGTCATTCTCCGAGAATGAAAAACTTGTTTGCATGCTAATTTTTTTAGCAGGGCCTAAGCACTTTCATCAAACACTATCGTGTCTCCACTTACTTTTTTATCTGTAGGTTGTTTAAGAGGTAATGTAAAATAAAATGAAGATCCCTCGCCCTCAATACTTTCTACCCATATTTCGCCGCCATTTTTTTCTAAAAAGCCCTTGACTAACAGCAATCCTATACCTGCGCCTTTATTTTCTTTTCTTGCTGTTGCAAGCGCATTCATTTGCGGGGTAAAGAGTTTGTGCTGGATGTCTTTGGACATACCAACGCCGGTGTCCTTAATTTCCACAATCATTTTATCCTCGCTTTTTTTCGCAGTCACCGTAATCTTCCCGCCTTTGTGGGTATGTTTTATGGCATTTGACACGATGTTTTGGAGTACAGAGATTACCATTTTTCCATCAGCAAACACATTGGTGTTTTCTTCAATTTCCTGATGAAGGTTTATGGTATTTATAGAAGCGGTCTCCTGTAAAGTATCAAAGACTTTGTTGACATATTCAGAAAGCTCAATTTTTGTTGGGGTAAACGTATCTGATGCGTATTTGATTCTTGCCCATTCCAACAAATAGTCTAACATATTTAGCTCTTCGGTAGATTCTTTATGCAGAAGTTCTAGCAATTCTTTTGCTTCATTAGGTGGTATGGTCTCAATATTTGATTTCAGGTACTCTGCCGCCTGAATAATAGCTGCCAATGGGCTTCTTAAATCATGCGAAAGTATGGCAAGGATGCTCTCTTTATGAGTGTTCAGTTCTTCAAGCTCTCTTATATAGTTCTTTATATCTTCTTCTGACTTCCTCCTATCAGTTAAGTCCCGCAGGATTTTGACATAGCCTAACAGGGTTCCATCTACTCCGGTAAGCGGAAAAACCAAGCCGTAAGCGAAGAACTTGCTTCCATCTTTGCAAATGTGCCACCTGTTATCTACTGCTCTTCCCTCTTTTATTGCGGTGTCAATTTCTTTTTTAGGAACGCCTTCATTTTTATCTTCTTCTGTAAAAATTATATCAAAAGGTTGCCCAATGACTTCTTCAGTTTCATAACCAAATATTGTGACGGCGCCGGCGCTCCAACTGTTAATATTAAAATCTACATCAAGGGTAAAAATTGAATAATCCTGTAAGCTATTTATTATCTGGCTGAAAAATTCGGCAGTAGGGACATATTGATTTTTTAGAACTTTGCTTATGGAGTGGTCTTTTCCCATTTTATTTAATTTAATGAATTAAGTTTTTAATGCAAAGGTAAGTCGTTTTTAATATGCAGGAATTACACAATCGATCATTTTAGTATCTATCCAGTAGTAACTATCGTGCTTTTCTGAAGTATTACAATCTGCAATACATATAATTATGTTGCAAGATGATATAATTGAACGTGTGATTTAATGATCAGCTTAGTCAAAACTTTTAAACAGTCATTCATTGAGCAATTAGAGGCTGACTGTTTAGAAAGTGTAGAAAGCCGATTGAACGACCCCCTGAAACTGTGAAATATGTAACTTTTTCCATCTACTTTATAAAGGTATAATTCTCTATGTGGTATACCTTGGTCTTTGTTAAAGTGCTTCAAATATTGACACCCCTGCATAAGGAAATGAAGGTCAATTAAAAAAATTAATGCCTTCCAAAACATCTGAAAAGTGTGAAACATGAGCAGCAACCATGTAAAACTATAGATCCATCCAAATATGTTTAAGAAATCTCAATTGAACAATCATAACAACAACAGTAAGCCACAGTCAGTACGCACATGGAATACCATGGAACCGTTAATGCAAGATCCCGGCGCACCTGACGATGCAAAACAACCAATCATGATTTCTGAATTGAAATTTCAAACCGTTTCACCACAGCAAAAACGACTAAAGTGTCCTGAAAAGGGGATGTTATTCGTATTTAATTTTAAGGATGGGATCAATTGCCTTTCCATGGAAAACGGAGCAGAATTTCATTTAGCAAGTTTCCAGAGTATCATGGTTGCAAATAGTGACTCTGAATATATTGACCTTGAATTTCCAGAAGACGCCAGCTATCATCTTTGTGTTATTACAGTGGCTCAATTTGAAACTTTAGGCTTTGAAAATGATTTTTCATTGGAGAATATTCAATCCCAAAACAACAGCCATTGCTGGTTTACGGGATATACAAACATAAAGCTGTCCAACTTTATTTACGATCTTATGAGCATTGAGAGTGCCCTATTAAGCAACCCCCACTTGCTCTTAGGTTACACCAATCTTATTATTGGGTCAAAACTATTGGAGTATGAACATGATATCAACGCACCAAAGAAACAAGTCGATTTGAGAAATGACGAGATTAAACGTATCCATGAGTGCATCAACTATATCAAAGAAAATTATGCACAACAACTTGATCTTGACATGTTATGCACAACAGTTGCTTTATCTCCCCGGAAACTTCAAATAGGTGTGAGAGAACTTTATGGCAATACGGTGACATCATTTATTAAAGACTTCCGACTTCAGATGGCTGAGGAATTAATGAGAAATACAGAATTGAATGTTTCTCAAATTGTATATTCTATTGGACTCACCAGTAGAAGTTATTTTTCCAAAATATTTAAGGAAAAATATGAAACCTCACCAAACGAGTATATTAAAAAATTCAAATCTCAAATTGTATAATAGGTCTCATCAACAATCCTAAAAGCTATATCTGAAGGTTCACTAGTAATTTTCTTGTATCAAAGTGAACCATAAGGATTGAGCCTAAATTTAAATTCGCTAAGTTGCACTTTACTATTCCAATACTAGTTTCTAGAAACTTACGCCAACAAGCGTAGTAGAAAACATTGGAACACATTGGTTTCAGAATGCTTTTAATTGTAAGCGAGATACATATTTAGATATCGCTAACTGTTTTCTTCAGTAAACAAAGTCCTGAGGCGCTTCATATAAATGGTTGCAGAGAATGCGCAATAGTGGTAACTTCAAAATAAAAACGCATGTGTTACGATATAAAGGCCACTATAGAAACGCAATTAAAAAGAGCTCAGAGAAAAGGTGACTCACAAGCCGTTGATGACATCATGGACGCCTTAATTCCGCTGACCGATTTACCACTTCATCATAGTTCGGGATTCTCACACCCTGAGGTATTGATCTATACTGATCGCTCCCCAGATTACCCAGAAGTTGCCACTTGGGGCCTAGTGCCGCATTGGGTAAAGAATGAAGCTGATATTAAGAAAAGCTGGAACAACACTTTAAATGCTCGAGGTGAAACCATCTTTAAATTAAATTCATTTAGAAAGGCGGCCAATGAAAGCAGATGTCTGGTTTATATTGATGGGTTTTATGAACACCATCATTTTGAGAAAAACACCTACCCCTTTTACATTTACAAAAAAGATCACTCACCGATTATTTTAGCTGGACTTTTCAATGAATGGATCAATCCTGAAACCCACGGAAAATTACTCACGTTTTCCATTGTAACCACCACAGGAAATGCGCTATTATCTAAAATCCATAATAACCCGAAACTTAAAGAGGCCCGAATGCCCGTGATTCTGCACGAAGAATTAGCCGATAAATGGCTGGCCAAATTAGAGGGCGATAAAGATCAAAAATTTATAGAGGCACTGATTAAGGAATATCCGGAAGAGGAATTGGAAGCGCACACGGTCTCAAAATTGAGAGGTAAGGCGTATTTGGGGAATGTTGCTGAAATTTGTGATCCTGTAAAGTATGCACAGTTGGTGTTCTAAAAAGGAGTTAATCTTGTAAGACCTTACCCCTTCTCTTTCAAGGCATTATATTCTTAATTGACTTATACATCCCGGATTTGTGCATGTAAAGCATTAAATTTCACCCAGGCTTTTCTCCAACTGTAGCTTCTTTAACAACTTCAAAATACAACTCTTTTGGAAAGTCGATGGTTATATTATCTTGAATAATTAAAAATGAAGCGCCACTCAATAGTCTGGCTATTCATAGGTTTTTTATTATTCCATCCATTAAGAAAATAATAATCACCATTACGTTGATGTTGATTTAAAATTGTTAGGTAATTGACTTAAATCTATCCCATCAATGCTGATCTTTATAACGCAAATCAATATTCATATAACGTCATTGCAATTGCGCTTTAAAATGATGCCGTTCAACATTTTAGATAATTGTTGAATGACGAATTTCATTTTTATAGCTGTCAAGACTAAACAAATTGAAACATAGAATTGAGGCGTGATACAAGAAGCTACATTTAAATTCTGACAATGCTTTCGTAGTATCATTGACTTTTCCGTCTTGGCATCTGTCAGCCTCAAAGAATATGTGGTTCATATGACCTTGTGCTGAACACGTCCTTGTAGTAGCACACAACAAAACGCAATAGCAGAAAAGATAAGCAGAATCCTTAATAATGAGATCCTCTTTAAATACAACTAGAGTTGTAACTATGGCCAGACCAAAGTATATATTATTTTCTGTTTAATGTTTTGTTAAATAAGTTAAACAAACTTTGTATTGTGTTACCTTTGGATATAAATAAATTATAAAAAAAATATTATGGAAAACACAAACCAAACAAAAACAGAACAAGACACTCCAAACATTGTAGGTGTAGCTGCAGGTAACGACGCTTTTACAACGTTGGTAGCGGCGGTAAAAGCTGCAGGATTAGTGGACACATTAAGTGGCCAAGGACCATTTACAGTATTTGCTCCTACAAATGATGCTTTTGATAAATTGCCAAATGGTACTGTAGAAAGTTTATTGAAGCCTGAAAGTAAAGACAAATTAACAGCGGTACTCACCTACCATGTAGTTGCTGGAAAATTTGAGGCAGCAGCCGTAATGGATGCAATTGAAAAACATGATGGAAAGTTCACAGTAGACACAGTTCAAGGTGGTAAAATTGATTTAAGTCTGAAAGATGGAAAAGTGATTTTAACCGATGCAAACAAAGGAACATCTACAGTGGTAATCGCTGATGTTGCTGCTTCAAATGGTGTCATTCACGCCATTGATACGGTTGTAATGTCTAACTAGTAAAATTTGTATTGAAAATCTAGAGACTATTTGAAAAGATAGTCTTTTTTTTTGGTTTATACACCGCTGAATTATTAGATAAATTACAATGCAAAAGCATGTTAATAATACAATCTAAAGTCAAGTAATTTACAGAGACTAAAATGTTTTTGAAACATCATTTCAACAACTTCGGTAAGATCATCATTTTCTTGGTATAGACTAAAAAAAATTCTGTCAATAGTACTTGTACTCGAAATTTCGCTAAGTTTAGAGCCGTAACCTGAAATGGCCCGCGCCCCTGTAACATCTAAAAAGTACTGCGACTCTTCATCGGTTAGGTCCAAGATTTTTTTGTTGCCAAAATGTATCACTTTTCCCTTCATCTTCCCCTCAAAAAGCTCTGCTATTTCCTCAATGCTATAATAATAGTCGTTTAGGAGGATAGTGTTTGCCTCTCCTGGCATAATGAGGTAAATAATCTCATAATCCTTAAAGTTATGATCTTCATACAGTAATATGTTCAAGCTCTCCTCCAAACTTTCAATAGTGTCGCATGCTTTGTAGATACTTGCAATACCTTGTCGCACTGCCATATCCTCTAAAACTTTAACAACTTCGGTGGTGTTGCTACTATCTATATCTGGAATAGCTTCGAGGCAGAAAATAAATTTTTCATTCTCCATAAATAGTAGGCTTTTATTTTTTTTGCAATTTACAAAACTTCTCTTCTGGACTGATCACATCGCATAAATCATTTCATATTTGAGTGTTGTATTGATTTTGCTTTGTGTAATATATTCTTCAAAAATATTAGAAATTTTTGTATCGGCTGATGTTCCTCTTTTTATATTCCATAAGTTACTTGAATTTTAACACCCCTGAGATGAACATCTAGTCAAAAAATATACCGATTGAGTCAATCTCCTCAATATTTTAGTAAAACCTTTGTAATTCTTAAAATATTAGCGTACACTACATTAATGTTAAAATATAAAGTTATGATGGACAATGAATTTGCTAAGCACGAGTTGAACTATATTAGACGTTATGAAGCGCTTGGTTTTACCGATCAATATAGAATAGTTAAGGATCAATTGGAAAACCTCGACACAAAAAATAGATATCATCCCAAAGATGTTAGTATTTTAAAAGAACACCGTTACGAAGGGATGAGCAACCCTTCAGACACGTCATTATTGTATGTTATTGAAACGGTCGATGGCAGTAAGGGAACAATGTTGGCAAACTATGGTGCCAATGCTGATAACGCCATTCATGAATTTATGAATATGATTCCCGAAGAAAATATTAAGGATGATCCCATGCTTCCTAACGATGTTCAGGAATAAGATTGAAACGGTTGCTTAGTGACACCAAAAAGCAATAGTAGTCATGAATGCTGTTATGATGTCATTCTATCTACTACGAAGGGCCACAACTGTCACGAAATGTGAAATATATACGCTAATAATCTGAACAAATTATTAGAGTAATTCTGTTTAGATCAAGAATATACAATCCAAAAGTGATTACATTACTAAGATTCTAATTTAATTTAACAAACACTATCATGAGAAAATCAATTTTAAGTTTAGCATTTGCCATTCTTTTATCGACGAGTATATACTCGTGCAAGGAAGAAACGAAACTCGACAATCTGGAAGAAACTCTTGAAGACCGTTCAGACGATTTGGAAGATGCTTCTGATGAAATCGGAGATGTTGCAATAAATATTGAAGATGCTTTAGAAAATTTCCGAGAAGCTTTGAAAGAAGTTGAAAACCCACAAGATAGAGAAATGATTCGTACAAGGGTCAACACAATTTTCGATGAAATGGAGGTAGACCTGAATAACTAGTCATTATTTGATTAATCATTCATTTTCATTGTTGTCCGATAAAAAAAGAAGCCAAATGAATGGCTTCTTAAAAAATCGTAATTTGGAGTTGCAAAAAACTAAAATACGATGAGTAAAAGTAATTATTTTTCCAGTAAATCTGTTTTCGGACAGCTGATTTCTTTAATAGATGATTCTTTGATAAGAAGAGAGGTCAAGAAATGTGATTCAGACCGTTACACCAAGCGATTTACCACAAAGGACCATTTGATAAGTATGCTTTTCTGTTCGTTCTCAAAGTGCACGTCATTGCGTGAAATATCTGGAGCAATGCTGGGTCTATCGGGAAAAACGAGTAGTTTTCAGCTAAACCATATTCCCAAAAGGAGTACTTTATCTGATGCAAACAAGAAAAGGGATGTTTTGGTCTTTGAAAATATCTATCATCAATTGCTCAAACAGTATGGTGGTTTCTTATCGGACAGCCGCATTAAAGATGTCATAATAAAGCAGGTCAAAATTTTCGACAGTTCAACAATTAGCCTTTTTAGGGACATTATGGGTTGCGTTGGCAGAAATCCAAAAAGCGGAAAAAGAAAAGGGGGAATAAAAGTACATTCTGTTATCAACGCAGATGAAATCGTACCGAGCTTGGTCTGGTTCAGTGAAGCCAAAACACACGATCATAAATTTTTAGAAAAGCTAAAATGCGATGAGAACACCATTTATGTTTTTGATAAGGCATATAATGATTACAAGGCTTTTGAGCATTTTACAGCCCATAAAACAGGATTTGTAACTCGCATAAAAGACAACGCATCGTATCTAAGTATCGAAAAATTAGATATTGGGGAACGGATCCATAACGGAGTTTTAGAAGATGAAATTATTGAAGTTGATGTAAAAAAAGGCAAGGAAATATCGAAATTAAGATTGAGGAAAGTGACGTTTTATGACCGCGTAAACAAACGAGAATTTGAATTTTTAACTAATTTGTTTGACTTGCGCGCCGATTTAATTGCTGCCCTGTACAAAATAAGATGGCAAATAGAAATACTGTTTAAACAGCTGAAACAGAATTTTCCATTGAAATATTTCTTGGGAGATAATGAAAATGCAATTAAAATACAAATTTATTGTGTTCTGATAGTCAATCTGCTATTGGCAGTGGTTAAAAAGAGATTGAAGCGCAGTTGGGCATTTTCAAATTTGGTCAGCTTCTGCAAAATCCACCTTTTCAATTACATCAATTTGATGAGATTTCTGGAAAACCCCGAAAAGGATTGGATAATTGACAAAGCTGAATCAGAACAACTAGTATTTAATCTGTGACCTGTTTTTCAAAAAAAACGAAAGATATAAATCAAAGCACTGAAAATCATATAGATAAAAAATAAAATCAAGCCGGTTTAATTTTTATCGGACATTAATGATTT
>NZ_LZRN01000035.1 GCF_001678675.1 Gelidibacter algens | reverse complement strand
CGTACGTACGTACGTACGTACGTACGTACGTACGTACGTACGTACGTACGACGTACGCGCGTCGTCGTCGCGTGGNGATTCTAATTTCAGTAAAAGACAATGGTAACGGCATTCCAGAAAGCGCCTTAGACAAAATATTCCAACCCTTTTTTACCACCAAACCAACAGGGCAAGGCACAGGTTTGGGGTTGAGTTTGAGCTATGACATCATCAATGCTCACGGTGGCGATTTACGTGTTTATACGGAAGAGAATAAAGGAACAGAATTCGTAATTTCATTACCGATACCTAAATAATATTGAAAAGACAAAAAGTGCCATCGGCACGATACATTTAATGACGTCGGAATTCATTCCGATTCACACGCAGAGCGTGCAAAAACAAGTGCCATCGGCACGACCCATTTAATGACATCGGAATTCATTCCGATGAAAACACAGAAAACATGGCAAACACATACGCACAAATCTACCTACAATTTGTATTTGCAGTAAAGTACAGGAAAGCACTAATACACCCTATTTGGAAAGTCGAATTGAATGGTGTGATAGGAAATTTAATAAATAAAACAGGTTGTAAAACTTACATAGTAAATGGAGTAGAAGACCATATGCACTGTTTGGTAAGTTTACGGCCTTCGGTTTCGCCTTCGGAATTGATGAAAAGTGTAAAAGCAAAATCATCAAAATATATAAACGACCATAAATTGACAGCACAACGCTTTGAGTGGCAACGTGGTTTCGGCGTTTTTTCTTATAGCAAAGTTGCAGTTGACAATGTATTTAAATATATAGAACGACAAGAAAAGCACCATAAGAGGGAAACGTTCAAAGAGGAATATCTCAAATTGCTCAAAGAATTTGAGGTAGAATATGATGAAGCGTACCTATTTGAAGATTTGATATAAAAAAATGTTTCACCACGGATTGAAATCCGTGGGTATTAAATGAACCGAGCCTATGGCTCTAAAAGCAACAAAAAAGTACCATCGGCAAAACGAAAAAGAGGCATCGCCTCGACCCCATTTAATAACGTAGGAATTTATTCCTATGTACGCAGAGTGTACACCATGTAAACGGCGTACGCAACAGCGAAAGCGCAAAACAAGTAACAATGAAAGTGAATAAAAATACAGAAACCGAAGTCCTAAAAGTGTACAACACCTGGTTGCACAGCTACCTAAATGGCGATGTTGCAACGTACGACAAATTTTTAGACGATGAATATCATTTTATTGGCTCTGCAACTAAAGAAGAATTTTTAAACCGAAAGGATACCACTCAGTTTTTTGCAGATACAGGCGATCAATTTGCAGGAAAAACCGAATTGAGAAATGAAACAAAGACCCTAGAACACTTTGGCGAACTCATTTTTATCACCCATGTTTTTGATGGTTGGTTTCTTCATGAAAAAGAATGGAATTTCTATAGTAGATTCCGTTTTTCAAGTACACTACGAAAAAACAAAGATGGCTGGCGTTTTATCTACCAACATTTCTCCATGCCCGATTCCAAAACAGAAGAAGGCGAAACCATTGGTTTTGAAAAAATAAACGAAGAAAATCAACAACTTCGCGAAGCCATACAACGCCGCACGGTTGAATTAGAATCAAAAAACAGAGAACTTGAAATTGAAGGTGCGCTACAAAGAATCCGTGCAGAAGCGGTGGCTATGAAACAATCAAGTGATCTACTGGATATCGTGGTCACCATGCGTACCGAATTTATCAAACTAGGTCACGAAGCCCACTATTTCTGGCATATGATGTGGCTGCCCGAGAAATACGAAAAGGCAATGACCTCGGGCGATGGTACAAAAATTGGTTTTGTAATGGAGCTTCCAAGACATATTCACGGAGACATCCCAATGTTGGCCAATTGGGAAAAGAGTGATGATGCTATTGTAATCTACCCAATGGATACCGAAGCCGCTTTAGCCTATGTGGATAAAATGGTCACCCTTGGCGATTTTCAGAATATAGATCCGCAAGCACCCAGTGAAAATGACATTCGCCACATTGGCGGACTCACATTTATTATGGCGCGCACCACCCACGGGGAAATTGGGTATAGTTTGCCGGGTGTAGTTAAAAATCCGCCTGAAGTAGATCTCGAAATTTTAGAAAAGTTCGCTGGAGCTTTTGACCTTGCGCACCGCAGATTTCTCGATCTTAAAAAAGCTGAAAAGCAGACCCGAGAAGTAGCGATAGAGTTAGGTTTAGAAAAAGTGCGTTCACGAAGTTTGGCCATGCATAGCAGTAATGAATTAAGAGATGCCAGCGCATTGTTGTTCATTGAAATTACCAAATTAGGAATCGAAAGTATTACAAGTGGCTACGTACTTCTGGACGAAGACGAAAAAATAGGTTGGAACTATATGCCAGATCCTTCAACAGAAAAAATAATGCCTATCGCTACTGGGGTTTTTCACGATAAAACGGACAATATGAAGTCTATTATCAAAAACTAGGAAAAAACAAGAACCCGTTTTTGTATTGGATTTGGACGAAAAACAAACCATCGCTCACCAAACCTTCATTGCAGAAGAAAGCTTAAATTTTCCAATTTCAGCAGAAAAGTTGATTGCCGTTTCCCCTCCACAACTAAAACTTCACACCTTCAACTTTAAGCAAGGTTATTTATTGATTGTTGGTGGCGAAAAACTATCCACAGAACAAATTAATGTGATGCTGCGCTTTACCAAAGTGTTTCAACAAACCTACACCCGTTTCCTTGACCTTCAAAAAGCCGAAGCACAAGCACGAGAAGCACAGATTGAAATGGCATTGGAAAAAGTGCGGAGCCGAAGTATGGGCATGCAAAATTCCGAAGAACTCAAAGAAGTCATTCAGGTTGTTTACAATCAATTTATTCAACTGAATATCAACATTGAGCATACAGGTTTCATTATAAATTATAAAGAAAGGGACGATATGTATATTTGGTTGGCAGACAATCACGATGTGCCAACGCAAGTAACCCTTCCCTACTTTGATTGCGCTCATTTCAACAGTTTTAATGTAGCAAAGCAGAGGGGTAATGATTTCTTCGCTAATCAGCTTTCTTTTGAAGAAAAAAACAAATTTTATAAAGATTTGTTTGAATTTATACCTGAGGCATCTAAGGAAATAAAAGACTACTACTTTGGCCGTAAAGCCCTTGCCATTTCTACTGTATTGTTAGATAATATTGGTCTTTATATAGAGAACTTCGACGGTATCCCCTATTCCAAAGAAGAAAATGCAATTTTACTGCGCTTCGGAAAAGTGTTTCAACAAACCTACACGCGTTTCCTTGACCTTCAAAAAGCAGAAGCACAAGCACGGGAAGCACAAATTGAAGCAGCTTTAGAACACACTCGTACCCAAAGCATGCTCATGCAACATTCTAACGAACTGGATAAAACTTCGCAAGTGTTTCATGAACAACTCCATTTGTTGGGGATAGATAGTGAATTTTCCTATCTATGGTTGCCCGATGAAAAAAAATCCGAACATCAGTTTTGGGCTACTTGGTTTGAAGAGAAAAAGGGCAAAATTCAATATAAAAATAAAGCTGTTACGTATCCGCTTGACAAAACATATCCGGCCATTGCAGCCTGTTACGTGGCTTGGGAAAGTGATGAAGCTATACACGTTAATATTGTTGCACCAAATGAAGTTGATGCATATTTTGAAACTTGGAAAGAATTGTTGAGCGGTGCAGTTAAATTCAAACCCAAGCATTTCCCCGACGGATTGTATTACGTGGATGCCTATATGAAATACGGTTGCTTCGGAATCATGATAAAGCGATTGCTTTCCGAAGATGAAAAAACTATCCTGAACCGTTTTGCCAAAGAATTTGAACGCACTTACACTCGTTTTCTCGATCTCAAAAAAGCCGAAGCACAAGCACAGGAAGCAAAAATAGAAGCCTCGCTCGAAAAGGTTAGAAACGTAGCGCTCACGCTCAAAAAATCTGATGACATGCTGGATATTGCCCAAGTGTTGTACGAGCAGTTGCTGGCCCTTGGCTTTACCGATATTCGAAACGCAATTATCGATATTCATAATGACGATACCGAAACTTTTTTAGATTACGACTATTCCCACGATATGTCAAGTGCTGTCACAGAATTCTCATTCTATGGTGATCCTGTGATTGAACAGCAAATCAAAAAGGTGCAATCCAGCAATGACGCGTTTTTTGAAATTGAATTGAAGGGCGCAGCACTGGAAGAACTCATAGAAACGCGGTTACGAAATGGCGAAAAAGACGATCCACGGCTTCGGCAAATTGATCATCTTACCTATAATCTCTATTCCTTTGGGAATGGTGCCATTGGAATTTCGAATTTCGGAATTTTAAGCGATGATCAAAAGAAGATTTTGAAACGCTTCCGTAACGTGTTCACATTTGCTTATAAAAGATATACCGACTTGGCAAACGCCGAAGCACAGGCACGGGAAGCACAGATTGAAGCCGCTTTAGAAAAAGTACGTTCCCGTTCTTTGGCGATGCACAAACCAGATGAATTACAAGAGGTGGTAGCTTTAGTTGCCGAAAAATTAACGGAACTGGGCGTAATATTCGATGCCGGTGGTGTGATTCTTTGTACTTATTTCCCAAACAATAAAGATGTGGTGCACTGGATAGTTGCGCCAGACTTTTCCCATTCGGGAAGTTATTTTGTTCCTTATTTTGACAACCCCATTTTTAAAGACGCTTGGGATTCAAAAATCGGTGGCGATGCCTATTTCTCAAAGGAATTTTCTGTTGAAGCGAAGAATCACTTTTTTGAATACGCTTTTGAGCATAGTGATTATAAACATTTTCCGGAAGATTATAAACAGCATGTCCTAAATGCTGATAAACATAACCTCTCAGCTGCTTGGTCAAAAAATTCTGCCATCATTATTCCTTCGCTTACCGGAGTTGTGCCTTCTGAAAGCGAAGCTGAAATCATAAAACGTTTTGCCAAAGTTTTTGAACAAGCGTATATCCGTTTTATGGATCTTCAAAAGGCTGAAGAAAGAGCACGTGAATCGCAAATAGATATTGCATTAGAAAGAGTGCGCTCCAGAACTATGGGGATGCAGAGGTCTGATGAGTTGGCTGAAACATCAGCGGTATTATTTAAGCAAATAAAAGAAATCGCTACTGAAACTTGGAGCTGTGGTTTTTGTATTTGGCAAGAAAACGATGAAGTAGAATTATGGATGGGAGCAGATTCTGGCGGAATATTACCTCCTATGTTAATTCCGTATAAAAAAGAACCTACGCATAGAGATATTTATAAAGCTTCGCTTAATGGAGCGGTGGAATATAACAAAATCTGGAAAGGCAAGGCTTTGAAGGAACATTACGCTTTTTTAAGAACAATCCCTTCCGTAGCAAAAGCAATTAAGGTAATGGAAGATTCTAGACTCAAATTACCGGATCAACAATGCTATTATGTCGGCTTTTTTAAATATGGGTATCTGCTATTGATTACCAAAGAACCTAACAATAATCTAATCGAACTGAGTAAACGCTTTACAAATGTATTTGATCTTACCTACACACGTTTCTTGGATCTTCAGCTAAAAGAAAAACAATCGGTTGAATTGCTTGCTGAAAAAAAACGCCTTGAAACAACCCTAACCGATTTACAGGCTACCCAAAAACAATTGATTCAATCTGAAAAAATGGCTTCGCTTGGAGAATTGACGGCGGGCATCGCCCACGAAATTCAGAACCCACTGAATTTTGTGAATAATTTTTCCGAAGTGAGCAACGAGTTGATTGATGAAATGAGCGCCGAAATCGAAAAAGGTGATATGGAGGAAGCCAAACTCATCATGGCAGACATCAAATCAAATCTGGAGAAAATAAACCATCATGGAAAACGTGCTGATGCCATCGTCAAGGGAATGTTACAGCACAGCCGTACGAGTTCAGCAGAAAAAGAACCAACAGATATCAATAAGTTGGCAGATGAATATTTAAGATTGGCATATCATGGATTGCGTGCGAAAGACAAATCATTCAATGCCACTTTAGAAACGGATTATGACCAAAACATTGGGCTTGTAAATATCATTTCACAGGATATTGGAAGAGTTATTTTGAACTTGATAACAAATGCTTTTTACGCAGTAAATGAAAAGAATAAAAGCCCCCTAACCCCCGAAGGGGGAATAAATGGTTCGGAAACAAAATACGAACCCACTGTTTGGGTCAGTACAAAGCGTATTTCCCCCCTTTGGGGGCAAGGGGGCTTCTGCATTTCAGTTAGAGACAACGGCAACGGTATTCCAAGACACATTCTGGAAAAAATCTTTCAACCCTTCTTTACCACCAAACCCACAGGTCAAGGCACAGGCTTGGGATTGAGTATGAGCTATGATATTATTACCAAAGGTCATGGTGGCGAATTGAAAGCTGAAACAGAAGAAGGCCACTTTACAGAATTCACTATAAGCTTACCAACAGCAACTAATTTAGAAACCAAAAAACAATTACCAAAATGAAAACAGGTTCACTCATCTTATTGTTTTTATGCCTTTGTACAAGCAAAGTCTTAGCACAAACCCGATATCTCGATAGTCTTGACGTATTGATACGAGAGGCCAAGACAGATACCTCCAGAATCAGTTTGATAAATATCAAAACTGAACGCTTACGGGATATAAACCTAGACAGCGCCTTGGCAATAACTAAAGAAAACCTAAAAGCCGCAAAATCTTTAAATTTCACAAGAGGAGAAGTTGACATCCTATTAAACCTTGCCAATATCCAAACGAATAAAGGTGATTATAAAACTGCGGAAAAGCTTCTTTCGAATGCAGATTCACTTGCTAAAATCTTGAAAAATGAAAATCAGATCACAAGGGTTTACTCTGGTCTAGGCATATTGTACGGCACTCAGGGCAAGTACGATAGCGCTAATATATATTTTAAAAAATTGATTGCTATACAAGAAAAAATCGGTGATAGCAGTCTACTTGGTAAAAGCTACGGCAATTTGGCAATTGGCTACCAAATGCAATCAGACTATCCTCAAACCCTATTTTATCAGCAAAAATCATTGCGTATTCTTGAAGCCATGAAAGATGAGGTAAGTCAATCTACACTGTTTATGAATATTGGCATTACCTACCAAATTTTACAAGACACCTTAAAATCTGAACAAAGTTTTTTAAAGGGCATTAGGTTGGCAAATAAATATGAAAGAAAAAACGTCGCTCTCTATGGGTATTCGAATCTTGCCGGATTGTATTCAACACAATATAAATGGACGGAATCTTATAATTATGCAATGTTAGCCGCCAAGCTCGCCAAGGAAATGGGTGATGAAAGTATAGAAGCGGCTAGTATGACAAAAGCTGCAAAAGCACTCATGAACTTAGATAGGTTTGATGAGGCCGATGATTTAGCTACAACTGCTATAGCCCTGGCGGAAAAGGCAGCACAGCCGCGGGTGATTTATCAAGTCTATAGTACCTATGGTGAAATCCTAATTAGAAAGGAGCGCTATAGAGAGGCAATCCTTCCACTCGAAAAGAGTATAAAAATCATAAAAGGGATAGACGCCTACGATGAAAATATCGCAGAAACCTATGCAAATTTATCCTTATGCTATGAAAAAACAGGGAAGTACGAACTTGCCCTTATGAACTTTAAAATTTCGGCTAAAATTACAGATTCAGTGCGTGCTAGCGAAAATATTAGAAAAGCTACAGAACTAAGCATGACCTATGATTTTGAGAAAAAAGAGGCGCTAGCAAAAGCCGAACAAGACAAGAAGGACGCTCAAACTTTACGAGCAAAAAGACGTCAACTTTATCTTATCCTAGGCTTAGGAGTTTTGTTACTATGTGGTGTGATCATTGCCTTGATTCTCTATAAAAATAACAAACAGAAACAAAAAGCAAATCTTCTACTTAAACGTCAAAAATTAAAAGTGGAAAAAACCCTAAAAACTTTAAAAACAACGCAAACACAACTCATCCAATCTGAAAAAATGGCGAGTTTAGGCGAATTGACAGCAGGCATCGCCCACGAAATACAGAATCCTTTGAATTTCGTGAATAATTTCTCCGAAATCAGCAATGAATTGATTGATGAAATGAGCGCGGAAATCGAAAAAGGCGATTTGGAGGAAGCCAAATTCATCATTGCAGACATCAAATCAAACCTGGAAAAAATAAATCATCACGGCAAACGAGCCGATGCCATTGTGAAAGGGATGTTGCAACACAGTCGCACAAGTTCCGTAGAAAAAGAGCCGACAAATATCAATAAGTTGGCAGATGAATATTTAAGATTGGCATATCATGGATTGCGTGCGAAAGATAAAGATTTCAATGCCACTTTAGAAACTGATTATGATGATTCCATTGGGATGATTTCTGTGATTCCTCAAGATCTGGGACGTGTGATTTTGAACTTAATAACGAATGCTTTTTATGCAGCCCCCCTGCCCCCCGAAGGGGGGTTCAAAGACCCAAACTACATTCATAATCCGACCATTTGGCTAAGCACTAAAAGAACAAAAGAATCTATTTTGATTAGTGTGAGGGACAACGGTCCTGGCATTCCAAAGGAAGTTTTAGACAAAATATTCCAGCCCTTCTTTACCACCAAACCCACAGGGCAAGGTACAGGATTGGGATTGAGCATGAGCTATGATATAGTAACCAAAGGTCATGGAGGGGAATTGAAAGTGGAAACCGAGGAAGGTGAAGGCACAACATTTACTATTGAATTACCCAACAAATAAAATATTATGACGACATCAAAACGAGGACTTCTTGAATACACCTATCAAAAATTTTTGGAGGTTGGTACAAGCGAAACCCTTCCACTGAAGACTTTAGATTCTATACTATTAGATAATTTAACTGGCTTCGGTACGGCTGCAGATGAGCGTGTGTTTTCAAAATCAGATTTCTATACAATAATTGAAAGACAACGAGAGCAAAGCAAAGGCTTGAATATGAAGTGGCGGTTTGTACCAATGGTGCATAGAGTTTCAAAAGACGGAAATTCAGCAGTATTTACGGATGATGTGACACTTGAAATGGACATTAATGGCGAGCCCATAAAAATGGATTTGCGTTTCACAATCGTATTGGAATTTCAAGATGATAAATGGCTCATAGTGCACTGGCATGGCTCAAAACCTGTACAGGTAGAAAGTGAAACAGACACTTTTGGTATTGATCAATGGAAACAAAGAACCATTGAGCTTGAAAAAATCGTAGCCAATCGAACAGCAGATTTGGTCGAAAAAAATAATGAGCTGGAAACAGCAATTGACGCATTAAAGGCAACCCAATCCCAACTCATACAATCCGAAAAACTGGCATCACTCGGGCATCTCGCAGCAGGCATTGCCCACGAGATTAAAAACCCACTAAATTTTGTCAATAATTTTTCAGAGTTGAATTTAGAGCTCATCGACGAAATTAAAGAAGAACTCCAAAAACTTCCAGAAAGCCCAGAAAAAATCGAAATAGAGACTATTCTCGAGGATGTGGTCACCAACCAAAAGAAAATCCATCAACATGGCACGCGTGCTGATAGTATTGTCAAATCGATGCTGCACCACAGTCGCGGTGGCAACGGCATCAAGGAACCCACGGATATCAATGAATTGCTCAAAGAATACGTCAATCTATCGTTTCATGGCATGCGCGCTGGAAAAAAACCTATCAATGTGTCTTTAGATTATCAATTGGATACTTCCATTCCGAAAGTAGCGGTGATTATGGAGGATATCAGTCGCGTCATTCTCAACCTGTGCAATAATGCTTTTGATGCGATGCACGAACGCCTTCAAAAGAAGAATTATTCAGAACATTACCAACCAAAACTGACCATCAAAACCATTGAGAAAAATAATCAGGTAGTCATTGAGATTATGGACAATGGCCTTGGTATTCCTTCGGAGCTTCAAGACAAAATTCTAATGCCATTTTTTACGACAAAAAGAGGCACGGAAGGCACAGGACTGGGACTTTCCATCACAAATGACATTATCAAAGCACATGGTGGCAACTTACGAATCGAATCAAAACAGGAAGAAGATTCATTCACAACATTCAAAATTAATTTACCAATTTAAAAGATATGGACATGAAAATTTTAATAGTAGATGATGAACGGGATGTAGAAACTTTGTTCCGTCAAAAATTCAGAAAAGAAATTAGGAGCAAAAAGTTGGAGTTGACCTTTGCGTTTTCAGGACAGGAAGCCTTGGATAAGCTTCAACATCAAGAGCCTCCAGAAGTGGTATATGTGTTTTCTGATATCAATATGCCAGGCATGACAGGTTTGGAACTGTTGCAACACATCAAGGAGCAATTCCCAAACATCAGTGTGTCCATGATTTCGGCGTATGGCGATAAGGAAAATTACGATAAGGCGATGAAATCTGGTGCGAAGGAGTTTTTTACCAAACCCATTGATTTTGAATCATTAAGAAAGGAAATCGGGACACTGATCGATTAGTTGGTATTTGTATTTTACGATGCATCGTCCCGTTAGGGATAAAATATCGGTATAACACAAACAATCAATTAACGAGCGTGCCTTTAGGTACGCCATATAAATAAGCACAAAATGATAAAAGCATATTTAATTACAACGAATAACATATCCTGTACCTAAAGGCACAGAAACCGAGTCGTTATTTATTTGCTACCGATATAACGTCCCTAACGGGACATAAATAGATAAGTTACAAATGATAAAATTCTTTGCGATGCTTTGTCCCAAAATGGAAAAAATATCGGTAGAACTTTCTCGGGAAATGAATATGATAAAATATTTAAGAAAAAATTAGCCAGAATATCATGACTGAAAATAAATGCAGTAAGCATTTACTTTACGCCATCGCAGAAATCCTCCTCGTGGTCATTGGAATTTTGGTTTTAAAAACACATCTTTTCACAATCCTCTGTCCCGTTAGGGACGTTATATCGGTAGAACAGATACAACCAATCAACCAGCGTGCCTTTAGGTACGCCACATAAATAAGCACAAAATGATAAAAGCATATTTAATTACAACGAATAACATATCCTGTACCTAAAGGCACAGAAATCATGACGGTAATATTTTCTACCGATATAGCGACCCTAACGGGACAGGAAAACAAACAAGATTCCCTCCCGACAGCTATCCGGATTACGGGACGTAACCATGGTGAAATTCTTTAGAAATATTAAACAGAACATGCTCATTAAAAACAAGTTCAGTATATATTTTATGTACGCCATTGGAAAAATCATCCTTATAGTCATTAGGAATTTGTTTTAAAAGAAAACAGGATGGTTCACGATGCTCTGTCCCGTTAGGGACCTAATATCGGTAGAACAGATACACACAATTAACCAGCGTGCCTTTAGGTACGCCATTGGAAAAATCATCCTTATAGTCATTAGGAATTTGTTTTAAAAGAAAACAGGATGGTTCACGATGCTCTGTCCCGTTAGGGACCTAATATCGGTAGAACAGATACACACAATTAACCAGCGTGCCTTTAGGTACGCCATATAAATCCACGAAAATGGCAAATACCTATACCAAAATTCATATTCAAGCAGTTTTTGCTGTTCGAAATCGCCAAAGTTTGATAAGCGCAATATGGAAAGATGAACTCTATAAATATATGACTGGCATCATCCAAAATCATGACCATAAAGTGCTTCAGATAAATGGCATGCCAGACCATATCCATATTTTGTTTGGAATGCGACCGACACAATCACTTTCAGATTTGATAAAACAATTAAAACAGGATTCGTCAAAATGGATCAATCAAAAAGATTTTGTCAACGGAAAATTCTCTTGGCAGGCAGGTTATGGCGCTTTTTCATATTCAAAAAATGATATTCCAGAAGTTACCAATTATATTAAAAACCAAGAAGAACATCACAAATCAAAATCATTCAATGAAGAATATTTGGATTTATTGAAGGATTTTGAAATTGCTTTTGATGAACGTTATTTATTTCATCCAATTGAATAATATATGCTGTACCTAAAGGCACAGAAACTATATCCTGAAATTATTTCTACCGATATTTAGTCCCTAACGGGACAGGAAAAGAATAAACGTATAACGAATCAAAACAAACAAGATTACCGATTCTGGGAAAGTAAATATGATAAAATCCGTTAGAATAGCAAGAATGAATATCCTGGCTGAAAATAAATTCAGTAAGTATATGGCCTATGCAATCGGCGAAATTGTGGTTGTGGTCATTAGGAATTTTTTTTCAAAGAAAACAAGATGGTTCACGATGCTCTGTCCCGTTAGGGACGTTATATCGGTAGAACAGAAACAACCAATTAACCAGCGTGCCTTTAGGTACGCCATAAAATTGGTTCAAAATAACGAAATATGTTAATTATCATGAATAACATATCCTGTACCTAAAGGCACAGAAACGATATCGTTAATTTATTGCTACCGATATACCGTCCCTGACGGGACATAAATAATGAAATTTTAACAAATTCAAAAATAATAAAAGAACAACAACATTTAATAAAAAAAAGAACTTAAAAAGTTATAAATTAACACTTTAATCAATTGAATTATGAGCAAGATACTGGTGGTAGATGACGAACCGGATTTGGAAGTACTGATAAAACAGAAATTCAGGAAGCAAATTCGTAAGAAAGAATACGAATTTTTCTTTGCTGAAAATGGAAAACAAGCACTCGTAAGATTATTGGAGCAGCCTAATGTGGACATCGTGTTGAGCGATATCAACATGCCTGAAATGGATGGCTTGACCTTGTTGAGCAAATTGAGCGAAAGCAGTCCTTTGATAAAATCTGTGATTGTCTCAGCATATGGTGATATGGAAAATATAAGAACAGCCATGAATAGAGGTGCTTTTGATTTTATCACAAAACCCATCAATTTTGAAGATCTTACCCTTACGATGGAGAAAACTTTGAAACATGCACAACAAATTAAGGAAACCTTAAAGGCCATTAAAGAAAACAACATTCTAAAAATGTACGTAGATGAAAATGTGCTCAACTTTATGGGTAGCCGCGAATACGAATCTACAATTATGGCCAACGAAACCATTGAAGCGACGGTTGTGTTTATTGACATCTGCGGATTTACCTCCATCAGCGAAAATGCTCCCGCCGATACTGTAGTAAAGATGATCAATTCCTATTTTGATGAAATGGTCAAGGAAATAATGGATCAACAAGGCTATATTGACAAATTTATAGGTGATGCGATAATGGCTGTTTTTAGAGGCGATTTCCATTTAGATCGCGCTATTGACGCGGCATTGGCGGTTTGCAACAAAATCAACAACCTTCCACCCATGGGAGATGAATTTCAGTTTAAGCCGAAAGTATCCATTGGAATAAAAAGTGGCGAAATGATTTCGGGTAACATTGGTTCTGCCAGTTTAAAACGGTTGGATTATACCGTTATTGGAGATACCGTCAACATTGCAGCTCGTTTACAGGATGCCGCAAAAGAGAACCAAATCATTATCTGCGAAACCTGCTATGAACAAGTTAAAGAATCCTTCCATTGTGAAAAAGTGGGAATCATCAATATGAAAAACAAAGCTAACCCTGTGACAATATACGAAGTGAAAGAATAAACTACCTAAGAGCATTACCAAAGCAAACACAAAACCCACCATCATGAAAGAACCAGAACCAGAAGAATTGTCCCAGAGACCTTTCATAAAAAACGCACACACTGAAGAACTTGTTGATCATTATTGGGGAAGCATCCAGTATATCTCAGGCCTTATAAAAGCCTCTGAACTAAAGGCGGGACTTATACTTTCATTTTATGGCATTTTATTGAATTTCGTATTCCAAAGTGCCGGAACTGTTTTTGATGTTTCTTCAAATGACATTTTGCTTTATATTTTGATCGGTGCATGGTTTGTTTGCACCGCAGGTTCCATTTTCTATTGCGTACGCTGTTTTATTCCAAAAATTGAAGGAAATTACGAAAAGAACATCTTCTTCTTTGGTGACGTTATTTCCAAATTTGGAAACATCAAAGAATTTTCAAAGACCTTTTACAATATTAGTGTTAATGAGGAAAAATTGTTCGGACAATTGGGGGAACAGATTTATATCATATCAAAAATAGCCGCCTGGAAATTCAGGAATGTAAATCGCGCCATTAGACTTTTAGCAATTGGGCTTATGCTGTTGTTGATCACGGCAGGCTATTATATGATTTTGACCTTAAAATGAAATGTAAACAGCCCACATCTTCCTCATGATTTTTAAAAAAGAAAATATTGCTCGAATTGGACTTAGCGCCATTGGTTTTGTCTACGTTTTGGTTGGCGTATTGACAGCCATGGCCGCACTAAATTTGGGAGGACAGAAAACGGGAACCAAAGGGGCTATTGGCTTTTTATCCAATCAACCTTTAGGAAAAACCCTTTTAGCGATAATCGCTTTGGGATTGTTATGTTATGTCTTTTGGCGGATGTATCAAACTATTTTTGATTCACGAAATCTGGGTACCGGTGTAAAGGCCCTTTTTACCCGGGCAGGCTATTTTACTGGTGGGCTCTTTTATGGCTCTTTGGCATTTCTGGCCATAAAACTATTTTTTGGTAGTGGCCAAGATCAAAATCAGGACGTCATAGTCGGTCTCTTGAATTCCAAGTACGGCAGTTCTGTGGCAGTTATTCTGGGGCTAATCTTAGCAGGGAAATCTGTTTTTGAAATTTATTTTGTACTCTCCAATCAATTTAAAAAAAATGTACACTCTTCAGAGATACCAGAAAAAGCAAAAAACCTCTTGTTAAAATTTGGTGTTATCGGGCATGGCGCACGTTCCGTGGTGTTCGGAATCATGTCATTTTTAACAATTAGGGCTGGATTTACGGCAAGAAATGAAGACTTGAGCACAGTAACAGATGCGTTTCAATTCTTGAAGTATGAATTTGGGGCCTTTGTTCTTGGCTTTGTAGCTGTTGGATTTATATGCTACGGACTGTATATGTTTGTAAAGGCAAGATATTTGTATGTCAATATGCACTAATTTCTACCATTTTTACAGTTTACAATATGAGAATGCACGTTCAAGCTGATAAAATTCCTGAAGGTCAATTCAAGGAGGCAATCTGTCCCTGATGCCAAATTGTTATGGCAATAGAACCTTTCAATTTTTTTTTCTATTCTATAGTAGATTCAATTTTGATATCATCCTCAGTATTTAAAAGTCCATCCTTTCCTAAAGAAGCCAAGACATAGCTTTCACCTGAACGATGCCGTTCATAAAAAAATTCGCGATTCCAATCATCCTTATGAACATCTTTCAGCAATGGATTGCCTCTGCTAATGGTGTTCAATTGTTCCGGATAATGGCCTATGGTTTGCTTCTCATGTTTTAAAAGTAATGCCACTTCTGAAAGTTTTTCGACAGTGGTTGCTTCAGTATTTGAAGCTAAGAACAAGGTGGCTCTGATGACAATTAGGATGGGGCTTAGTACCAAAACGATACTTATAATCTTTAGTGACGGCGCAAGCATCTTCTTTTTTGGAAGTGCATGTTGCTGCTCATAACGACGCTGTTTTTTTCTTCTGAGCCAAAATTTAAAATCCTTAAAAATCAGTAACACTTCCGCCAATAAACCAGCAAAAACTCCCATAGTTGTTATTAATTCTTAAAAGTGTCATTGGCCATTTCTGCCTTTATACCATAGGTATCAAAAAGGTAAACTAAAGAAGCCATAGTTGCTGCTCCCAATTCTAGTTCCCTTTTATTGACAGCATCAAAGGTATCATTGGCGGCATGGTGGTAATCAAAATAACGCTGAGAATCTGGTCTCAAACCTGCCAAAACAGTAGTATCAGATTTTAACGGACCAATATCAGCGCCACTACCTCCTTTTTCAAAATAATGGATTAAATAAGGTTTGAACAAGTCTTTCCAACCCAATACTTTATTAAAAACGGCATCGCTACAGTCAAATGAAAATCCTCTTGGCGTAAACCCTCCTGAATCACTTTCCAAAGCAAAAATGTGGTTTTCGCCTTTAGTTTTTGCCACCTCTGCGTATTTATTACCGCCTCTCAGCCCGTTTTCTTCGTTCATAAAAAGAACCACCCTAATACTTCGTTTGGGCTGGATGCCACTTTCTTTCAGCAATCTGAGCACGTCCATAGATTGCACAACACCTGCGCCATCATCATGGGAGCCATCCCCTAAATCCCAAGAATCCAAGTGGCCACCAACAACAATATACTCGTCGGGGAATTCTGATCCTGTAATTTCACCAATCACATTGTAAGATTCGACATCTGCCAATTGTTTGCAATTCTGCTTAAAAAAGAAGTTGGTTGAAGGGTCAAGAGCCACCATGGTACTCAACAATTCCGCGTGATTGGTGCTTATGGCAGCCGATGGAATACGCTGAGACACTGGCAAATCACCATAAGTCATACTTCCTGTATGTGGAAAATCATCCAATCGTAAATTCAAAGAACGTACAATCACGCCAACAGCGCCTAATTTACCAGCCTCATAAGCGCCAGAATAGCGTTGGTCAGCACAACCGCCATACGCTTCAAAGGTATTTATCAAATCGGCCTGCATGGGAAGGTTAAAAAACACAATCTTTCCCTTCACTTTATCTTTAGGCAATGCTTTCAACTCTTCAATACCCTGGACCTCGATAACCTGTGCACGTACGCCTCCGTTTGGGGTTTCAACAGAACCTCCCAAGGCGCAAATATTAACTTGTGTAGTTTTTCCGGGTAGCGTTTCAATGTAGGCAAACTCAGGTAAGCCTCTCACCCATTTTGGAACCATCACAGGCTGCAACCACACCTTGTCCAAACCTAATTTTTCAAGTTCTTCTTTGGTATATTCCACAGCACGCTCTGCACCAAAAGACCCTGAAAGTCGAGAGCCAATTTGATTGGACAAATGGCTTAACCATTCGTAACTCTTCCCGTTAGTCAAGGAATTACTATAGATTTTTTTGAGATTCTCAGCATCTGATTGCGCTGTGAGTTGTATTGAAAACATAAAAAGAAAGAGGATGAATAGATATTTCATAGAATGCGGAACTAGTTTAAGGTTAATATTTTTATAAACGGATGGCGTGAAATCATAAAAAAACTTTTAAATTTAGAAAACTGAAAGGTTACAGTTATTCGTTCTTCAATTGCTTTTTATATAAATCCAAATTAGCCATTATATCATCGTCCAGTTCGGGCTCTTTAATGTCTTTATATGTTTTTAATGTATCATATAACACGCGTGCCACTAAATATCGTGAAGTTTTTTTGTCATCACAAGGTATAACATACCATGGTGCATGTGTCTTTGAGGTTTTATTAAGAATCTCTTCATAGCAAGCCATATAATCATTCCAAAGCTTGCGTTCTTCCAAATCTCCAGGAGAGAATTTCCAATTTTTATCTTCTCGGTCCAAGCGTCTCAACAATCTGTGTTTTTGTTCCTCTTTGGAGAGGTTTAAGAAAAACTTGAATACAATGGTGCCGCTATCTGCAATGTGTTTCTCAAAATTATTGATGTCCTCATAACGTCTTTCCCAAAAAGCAGCATCTACATCGTCAACTGTATCAATTCCTGGAATGTTTTCATCTAAAATATAAGAAGGATGGACTTTGGTAACCAACACATTTTCATAATGTGTCCGGTTGAAAATACCAAATTTACCACGCGCAGGAAGTGCAATATAATGGCGCCATAAAAAATCATGTTTAAGTTCTAAATTTGTGGGCACTTTAAAACTATGGACAACCACGCCACGAGAGTTAAAATCTTTAAATACTTCACGGATGAGACTATCCTTTCCCGCAGTATCCATCCCTTGCAAACAGACCAAAACAGCATATTTGCCATGTGCATACATTTTGTCCTGAATTTTACCAAGCGCTTTACGAGTGTCTTTCAATTCATCCTTAATCTCACTTTTTGAAGCCTCCAAATCAAAAGTAGTTTCAAGGTTTTTAATGTCAATTCTATCTGTTATTTTAAAATCTTCAATATTAATAGCTCTCATGGTTTGGACCTTCTTTATAAATTATTCTTTACTTGTTTCATTGTCTTTATCAACTTCTTCATCATCTTGATAAATCAAAGGATGATCTTTTATCTCCAAACCAACAATTTTAATGATGCTACTTATAGCATTAAATAACATTAAAACTACACTTATCAAACCACCGCTTAACAAGGATGAAAGGGCTAAACTAACATAATAAATAGTAGTGTACCACGTACTAGGCACATTGTCAGCCTCTGTAATTGGAATATTCAGTAATTGAAAAAAGATGATGGCTAAAATAAAAACAGTAGTATCTATTTTTGCGATAAGGAGAACATGGGCATAATGTTCTTCAGTAAGTTTTGATTTTGTGCTTGAACTCACACTCAATAAGGTCAACAATAAGGCCAAAATAGTGGCAGAAGCCAGAGCTATTGTGTTGCACAATGTATTAATTCCTGGAAGCGAAGATTTTATCAAAACTTTAGCTTCATAGCCGCTAATGTTTCCTACAAAATAAGCGCCTAGTCCCTTTATAATAGATGAAATAATACCTCCGTAAAGCGCTCTTCTATTATATTGGGTGAGTCTGACCATATTTATTTATTTTGATGCAAAAAGATTGACATCATTTTCACTTACTTCCTTTTCTCCTAGAATTATAAGACGTTCCACAACATTGCGCAACTCTCTAATATTACCGGTCCAATCATAGTCCTGCAATTGTTTTATCGCTTTGGGAGTGAATGCTTTTTGCGTCGTTCCGTTTTCGGTGGCGATCTTATTTGCAAAATATTCTATCAATAACGGAATATCTTCCCGTCTGTCATTCAATGATGGCACTTGAATAAGGATTACCGCTAACCTGTGGTACAAATCCTCCCTGAATTTACCTTCTTCTATTTCCTTACTAAGATTTTTATTGGTTGCGGCAATAACACGCACATCTACCTTAATATCCTTATCACTCCCCACGCGTTGTACACGGCTTTCTTGTAAAGCTCTCAATACTTTTGCTTGTGCTGATAAGCTCATATCTCCAATTTCATCAAGAAAAATAGTACCGCCATTGGCAGCTTCAAACTTACCGGCTCTGTCTTTTATGGCACTTGTAAAGGCGCCTTTAACGTGTCCGAACAGTTCGCTTTCAATCAATTCAGAAGGGATGGCGGCACAATTGACCTCAATCAAGGGGCCTTTTGAACGTTCACTTTTTTGATGCAGCCAATGTGCCACAAGCTCTTTACCTGTCCCGTTTGGTCCTGTGATCAAAACCCTAGCATCCGTAGCGGCTACTTTTTCAATCATGTCTTTGATGTGGGAAATGGCTTTACTTTCGCCAATCATCTCATAATTTTTGCCTACCTTTTTCTTGAGCATTTTATTTTCAACAACCAGTTCTTTCCGATCTAAAGCGATTCTGACGGTATTGAGTAACCTGTTTAAGTCAGGTGGTTTTGAGATATAATCGAAGGCACCGAGTCTCATGGTATTGACCGCTGTATCCAAATCACCATGACCTGAAATCATGACAATTGTAGTTTCCGGTTTTATTTTTTTTGTCAGCTTCCAAGACTTCAACCCCGTCCATTTTTGGCATTTTGATATCACAAAGAACCAAATCATAGTCTTCTTTTTTTATTTTTTCAATTCCTGCCAGGCCGTCTTCTGCTTCATCTACTTGGTAGGTATTATTTTCTTCAGAAAGGATTTTTACTAAAACTCTTCTGATGCTTGCTTCGTCTTCTATTACTAATATTTTTGGCATTTTTAGTATTTAAATTTTATTCCTGTTCTAATATAGAGTGAATTTTTATCATCAATGGTATAAATATCATCTCTCTCCTTATTTCTCAATCTGTAATCATTGGAAATACTGTAAGCAGCATATCCGTAATATAAAAGGTGTTCCGTAAAATAATGCTCATATCCTAACCCTCCTAAAATAATAGTTTGGGAGATGTTTTCCGCAACCTTTCCATTGACCGTTTTATTGCCTTGTATGTTGGCGAAAAAATTATCCAATGTGACAAAAGCCTGCACATGATTTTTGGCATCAAATTTATAACGCACATTAGTTTTTGGCACCCCCAGAGTATAGGTCCAATTAGGGTGGAACTCTCTGTAATAATTCACGATTGGCAACGGATAATTTCGGCCAGGCGTGGTGGAATAATCCAACCCTAATACCAGTCTATTTGGTTTATCTGCCAAGCCCTCTTTAGTGCGATCACGAATGGCATATGCGCCAACAAGATACAAATAATCATCTGATATTAACTTGGAATCAAAGTTAGATGCCAAGCGTAGGCCTACTTTAAAACCGTATAACCAATCACTTTCTTTATGCTTGTGCAAATAACCGATAGATCCTTCAATGGTTTGAACTGATTGAAGATCTGCAGTATCAAAAGGTACATTTTCCAATTTTAGATCGAGATAACGGTAGTCGCCTCCAACAACAAGATAGCTTCCTTCTTGGATTTTTATGGGTAATTGAAAAAGGCCTCTGAACCTGTTGACGGAATTATTGGTGTTACTATTGGGAAGGTTTAAGTATTCTATTCTTAGTAAATCTGATGTTTGTGCAGACAAACTCGTACTTAAAAGTACGAATAGAACAAAGAATACACTCAGTTTTTGTTTATCAAACATAGATTTTTTTACTAATTTATGTACAGCTGAATTGCCACTAAATAAATATCCTACTGAGAAAAACGGCTACTGGAATGTTGTTCAGTATTTAAAAAATACAGATGACTTTATGAGTCTTCATGCTGAAACGATCGGTTTAAAAAAAATGTCTCTTTTAATTTTGGGAGCGCTCAGCAAACTCATTACATAATTAAATAAATCTTTCCTTTTAAAAACTTCATAAATTAACAAGACCACCATTTTCTTCCGAATATCATCAAGTCAATTAACAATTCTCATTTAGTGGGATGTTTAGAGATATCGTAAGGGTAAGAATGAGCGTCATCTTGTTTATTACCTAACAAATAACATGGACATTCTCAAAACCTCCTTGTGTATTTCGGTTGCGATTAATACTTCAACCACTTCCACAGTTCTTTGTAAGTAGGTTTTTTGCCGTACATTAAAATACCGACTCTATAAATTTTCGCTGCAAACCACACCGTAAATATAAAGGTACACACCAATAATGCAAAGGACAACAATTGCTGCCATATAGGAACACCAAACGGAATTCTCATCAACATAACCACCGGCGATGTTAACGGTATAAACGAAAACACAGTGGAAATAGTGCCGTGTGGATCTTCAATTACAGTAAATACCCCAACATAAACGGCTAAAACAAGTGGCATAATGATGGGCATCATAAACTGTTGTGTATCCGTTTCATTATCTACAGCGGCACCAATAGCAGCGTAGAGGGAACTGTATAAAAGATAACCTCCAAGAAAGAAAAACAAAAAGGCGATACACAAATTTAAAATAGGCAAATTGACGAAGCCTGTAATTAAGTCTTGCGCAATATTTTGAGCGTCTGATTCCGCCATGGCCTGATTGATCATGTCTTGTTGTGGCGATTGGATTTGCATTAAATCAATCCCAAAAATTGCAGACACAACAAATAACAACACCCCACCAAGAATGATCCAAATGACGAATTGCGTCACACCTGCCAAAGATGTTCCAATAATTTTGCCCATCATAAGCTGAATTGGTTTGACGGACGAAATGATAACTTCTATAATTCGGCTTGTCTTTTCTTCAATAACACTACGCATGATCATATTGCCATAAATAATAATAAACATGAACAATAAATAACCCGCAGCACCACCAAAGGCAAGTTTTAAATAACTGTCTATTTTAGAGGTCTTCTCACCACTGAAAGTTTCTTGTGCAATAGCAACCTTTGTTTTTGATGCTCTAATCTGCTCGATATCCACTCCCTCATTTTGGAGTTTCAAATCAGATAGGCGTTTTTCTATACGTCGTTCAAGCCCTGAAATAATGGATACTGACGGAGAGTCATCAGAGTAGAAATTAATAGATTCTACCAAATTGAGCGTGTCTGGGCTTTTCATAATGTACAACAGTCCAAAATCACCCTTTGCTCTCACAAGCTCTTTCGCCGTTTCCAGTCCCGCATCGTTGATGAGCGTATAGGTGGTATGATCAGCATTTTCAAAAATTTCTCCAACCACACCTGTTTCATCTAAAATTGAAATCGTGCGCTGTTTGTCATTATTGATTTGAGAAAGATAGGCGACAACGGCTATCAGCGCAATCATGATCATGGGACTTAGAAAAGTCATGACTATAAAAGACCTATTGCGGACTTTATTCAAATACTCCCTTTTGATGATGAGCGGTAAATGATTCATTTTAGTTATTTTTTACAGTTTGAATAAAAATATCGTTGGCGCTAGGAATGACTTCAACAAAATGATGAATTTCTGCTCTCGAGGTCAAGAAGTTCAAAAGATCATTGGAAGAGATCTCTTGTGGCAGTTTGATATTCATTTTTATGTCGTCATTCAAATTTTTGAAAGTTGCCGGGAATACATCAAATTTCTCCTTGATCAATTGGGTGAATTCCTCCGGGTTGGAAGATTGAAATCCCACTTCAAAGGTATTGGTCTTAAATTGACGCTTTATATCTGTTAATTTGCCATCCAAAACTTTGTTGGATTTATGGATGAGCGCAATATGATCGCACATTTCCTCTACAGATTCCATACGGTGTGTAGAAAAAATAACCGTGGCCCCTTCATCTCTTAACTGGAGTATTTCATCTTTAATAAGTGAGGCGTTAATAGGATCAAACCCAGAAAACGGTTCATCAAAAATTAGAAGTTTTGGCCTGTGCAGTACGGTAACAACAAACTGTATTTTTTGGGCCTGTCCCTTACTGAGCTCCTGAATTTTCTTATTCCACCAATCGCCAATATCCAACTTGTCAAACCAATATGTGAGCCGTTCTTTAGCTTCTTGTTTTGACAACCCTTTTAATTGCGCCAAATAGAGCGCCTGCTCTCCCACTTTCATTGATTTGTATAAGCCTCGCTCTTCTGGCAGGTAGCCAATATCCTTAATGTTGTGAGGTTTTAATGGAGATCCATCTAAAATAATTTCTCCAGAATCGGGCATGGTGATCTGGTTAATAATTCTGATAAGCGTTGTTTTACCTGCTCCATTTGGGCCAAGTAGTCCGAAGATGCTGCCTTTGGGAACTTCTATAGAGATGTTGTTTAGTGCTTTAAAATTTCCAAAATTCTTGGAAACAGAATTAGCGACTAATAAGTTGTTCATAAATTAGGATTTGAATGGTTGAGATTAAGATTTGTAAATATATTAAATGTTAGCATTCAGGACTGCTTGTACGCTCTAATTTTTGGATTAAAAGAATGATTCTTTCCGAAAGGGAAAGTGCCCTTAAAAACAAAACCCACCCTTAAAAAATTAAGGATGGGAAAAAATTGCTATGAAAAAGAAAAATTACCACTAATGAATTAGTGATATCCAAATATAGTCATTTTTATCAAATTACCGCTTGGTTATGAAAACATATCTTTCACTTTTTCAAAAAATGATTTATCAGAACTTTCAGGTTTAGGCTGAAAGTGCTCGTCATTCCTCATACTTTCGAAAAAATCTCTTTGTTCTTTATTCAAGGTTTTTGGTGTCCATACATTAATATGCACCAATAAATCACCTTTTCCGTAACCATTGATACTAGGAATTCCTTTGCCTCTCAAACGCAAAATCTTTCCAGACTGGACTCCTGGTTCAATCTTAATTCTCACTTTACCTGTAACCGTATCTATTTCTTGACTATTGCCCAAAATAGCATCTGGCAAACTAACATATAAGTCATAATGTAAATTATCACCTTCACGTTTTAAGGTGGCATGCTCTTCTTCTTGAATGGCCACTAGTAAATCTCCTGACATACCATTTCCTGGTGCTTCATTCCCTTTTCCAGATACCTTTAACTGCATCCCGTCAACAACACCGGCAGGTATTTTTACAGGGACGGTTTCTTCTTGAATTACCAAGCCTTGCGCATCAGCATCGGCTGGTTTTTTATCAATCATCTCACCTGCCCCACCACATGTAGGACATGGTGATGCTGTTTGCATACGGCCTAAAATGGTATTGGTAATTCGTGTAACCTGCCCAGAACCATTACAGCTTGAACATGTTTTATAAGTAGTGCCTGAAGCCTGAACTTTACGCTTAACTTTCAATTTTTTCTCAACGCCATTGGCTATTTCCTCTAAGGTCAAAGTAATTCTAATTCTCAAATTACTGCCCTTAACACGTCTTTGTTGACCGCCAAAACCGCCACCAAAACCAGAAAATCCGCCGCCGCCACCAAAGCCGCCACCAAAAATGTCGCCAAATTGGCTGAAGATGTCATCCATATTCATGCCACCGCCGTTGAAACCGCCACCACCACCTTGGAATGCTTGATGACCAAATTGGTCATAACGAGCTTTCTTTTCAGGATTGCTCAAAACTTCATAAGCCTCTGCAGCTTTTTTGAACATTTCTTCTGCCTCCTTGTCGTCAGGGTTCTTATCGGGATGATATTTTATAGCCTTCTTTCTGTAAGCCTTTTTTATATCAGCCGCCGAAGCGCTTTTATCGATTTTTAGTATGTCGTAATAATCTTCCTTCATTGTATAGTATTTCTAATCAATTCCTAACTAATCACTCGCTTGTTTAAAATCCTGTAATTACCTTAGGGAAACGGATCACTTTATCGCCCAATTTGTACCCTTTTTCAATAACGTCTACAACCTTACCCTTCAAGTCATCAGAAGGTGCGGGGATTTGGGTAATTGCCTCATGCAAATCTGCATTAAAAACGTCACCTTTTGCAGTGCCAACCTCTTCTAAACCTTTGATTTCAAGTGTGTTTTTGAATTTATTCCGAATCAATTCTACACCCTGCAGGAGTTCTTTGTCCTCTGTCTTCGAAATCTCATTAAGCGCTCTATCGAAATCATCCAATACAGGTAAAAGTGACAGGATCACTTCTTGGCCCGCTGTTCTAAATAATTCCATACGCTCCTTAGAGGTACGCTTTTTGTAATTTTCAAAATCTGCAAACAGTCTTAAAAACTTATCTTTTTCTTTGCCCAAGTCTTCTTGCAACTGCTCTTCAACAGTTAACTCTTCAGCTTGGGAAGTCTCATTTACAGTGTCGTCTACGTTTGATTCAACGTCTTCAATCTTATCTTTTTTGCCCATGTTTTTGAACTTCATTTTAAATCTTCAGTTTTCAATTGGCAAAAGTACTGCCATTAATCGCAAAATGTCATAATGTCATAAACTATTTTGAAGCGCTTATTTTTATAAGTACTTAAGAAAATTTTTAAAATCGAAAGCGTAAATAAATTTTAAATTAAAACCTTAATATTCTCACCTTGAGAATATCGCTTTAAAAAAATTAATTCGATGTAGAATGAAGGAAGCATGAAGGAAGCATGAAGGAAATAAGAGCAACTAATTTCAGGATAAATTTACTTGGAAGAAAGCCGTATTTTTCGGCAACAGGCAGAAATAAGAGTTTATAATTTTGATTTCACAGCTGAGTGGCTGAATAATAAGTTTAGCAGGAATCATTATTTTTTAAGGTTGGTGAACGAAGAAGGCTTGGCTGCTTCTTAGAACTGCTAAAAACCATCTCTGTTTGTGGTGCTTTAAAGTTATGCAATTCAGAGTTCAGAAATCAAAAGATCGTTCCCCTTAGTTTTTTTGAAGCAGATCCTCCAATGCAGGCTGGATATTGGAATAGGTGAAATCAAATCCGTTTTCTTCAATTTTTTTAGAGCTGACACGCTGACTTTCGAACAACAACATGTGCATCTCACCCAAAGCCAACTTCATAGCGAACTCGGGTATGTTTGGCAAGAATAACGGTTTATCCAGCGCTTTCGCGACGGCTTTGGTAAGTTCTGTATTGGTAATGGGATTTGGCGCAACGCCATTATAAATGCCTTCCAACTCATTTTGGATGATATGTACGAAAATCTGAGACAGGTCATGCACATGAATCCAGGATTGCCACTGATCTCCAGATCCAAAAGCGGCACCCATTCCTAAGACGGTAGGTTTTACTATTTGTGGAAGTGCTCCTTCTTTGTCGTCCAACACCAACCCAATTCTAACTTTTGAGACCATTAATCCCAATTCTGAAAACTCATCTACCGCACTTTCCCATGCCGAAACAACGTCGCCTAAAAAAGTCGGCGATACTTTGGCACAGGATTCTTCATAATATTTGGTGAAAGAATGAGGGTAGAAACCAATAGCGCTTGCTGAAAGAATATGTTTAATATGATGATTTTTCAATTTTGAGAGCGCCTTTTTTAAACACTGAAGCGAATCAGTCCGGCTTTCAAGAATCACTTTCTTATAGCTTTGGGTCCATCGTTCTGAGATGCTCGCACCCGCCAAATTAATGATGGCATCCACATCTTCAAAACATTTGGCATCTATTGTGCCCTCTTTAGGATTCCAAAAAAATCCCTTATAATTATCTTGGAATTTAATTTTTTCTTTTGAAGTTGTCAAATAATGCACTAAAATCTTTTGCTCATGACATCGCTTTACAATCTCCTTACCTATTAACCCTGTAGCTCCCGTAATTAAAACCTTCATCTATATTTATGCTTTTTATAAAGTTAGCTAATGAACATCGTATTATTTACCTCTTTACATTAGGTTTAACACAATTAACATATCATTGATTTTTGTGTTGATCCAACTGACTGATTTACAGCTTCAACATCATATTTGAGCCATGCCGAATAGTCGCCCATCGCATTTGAGCTACTTCGAATGCTTCGTTGCTCTCAGCATTTGAGCTGCGTCGAATGCTTCGTTGCTCTCAGCATTTGAGCTGCGTCGAATGCTTCGTTGCTCTCAGCATTTCTCTTTTTCCGGGTGGGCCAGGCAGTTTCTCCACACTAAAACCAACCGCTTGCATCGCGCGTCGCACGCTTCCCTTGGCGGCGTAGGTGACCAAAATTCCATTCGCTTTTAAAGACTCGAACATAATTTTGAAGATCGTTTCCGTCCAAAGTTCAGGTTGTACACGCGCACCAAAAGCATCAAAATAGATCAAATCAAACTGGCTTTTATCAGTAATGTCCTTGAATAATTTTTGTTGTTTATGAAGTTTAAAATCTGGGGTCAAACTAATATCAGTTTCCCATGCGCTACTGTGCATTTCCTCAAAAAGCGCTTTTTTATCATGAGCCTGGAGTTCTTCAACATAATTTAATGCCTCCATTTCTTCTAGAGCAATTGGATATGCTTCCACACCCCTGTAATGAATAGCAACATGATGTTTTTCCGCCTCCAACAAGGTCAAAAAACAATTCAGTCCTGTCCCCAAACCGATTTCTAAGATTGCAATAGTTTGTGAAACATCCTTTAAAGTCTCTTTAGAAAACCCATGAGTATCAAAACAAAAAAGCAAACCATGCTTGATATACACGTGGTTTGCTTCTTGTATCGCACCATGAATAGAATGGTATTGTTCATTCCATTCTTCAATTTGGATGGTTTTAGAACCATCTGCCGTGGTAATAATGTGACGTTGCAAGTACTATTCTCCTTTTAACAATACACCATCAGCCTCAAAAGAAAAGGTTTTCTTAGGCTCAGTGATTGCTGCTATGTCTTCAGAAGATTGTCCTGCATCTTCGGCATAATGGCGTTGCTCATCTACAGGTACTTCATTTACAAAAGCTTTTCCGTTAAGCACCACTTCTTTACCGGCAATATCTTTAGGCATAAAAAACCCATAATCCTTAAATTTTACCATCACTTGATTGCCATCTTCAAGGTTGACTTTCATCCAGCAACCTTTTGACTGACATACCTCATCTACTTTACCTATCATTTTAGTAGATATGGTGTCTCCTATTGACATTGATTTATACGCTTCGGCCATATCTGAAGTAGATCTTGCGCCATCAGCCGTGATTTCATCACCTATGGATGTGTAATTGACCACTTCATTTTCCACCTCTTTGACTTCTGTTTTTTTATCCTCAGTTTTACAGGCCAAAACTGATAACATAAGTCCAAAAATAACAAGCAATTTCTTCATAACAGATTGATTTCTAAAAATTTTATAGTCACAAATATAACTTTTTTTTAAAATAAACATTAGGTTTTTTATACTGCAATAAATGACTAAATTTGCAACAACAAAAAAAATAAAATGACTGAACATACCTCACACGAAATCGATGTCGAGAAGTTAGAAACTTCTAAAATAAACGCCGTCAATTTTGATAATTTGACATTTGGTAGAACCTTTACAGACCATATGTTTATATGTGACTTTGAAAACGATGAGTGGCAAACTCCAAGAATAATTCCTTATCAAGCAATGACCATGGAACCCTCTGCACGTGTGTTCCATTACGGGCAGGCTGTTTTTGAAGGAATGAAGGCTTACAAAGACAAAGACGGCAAAGTGTGGCTGTTTAGACCTGAAGATAATTATAACCGTATCAATAAATCGGCTGCCCGTTTGGCAATGCCAGAATTTCCTAAGGATTATTTCTTCAAGGGGCTTACCAAATTGCTACAAATTGATAGTGCGTGGGTAAAACCAGGAAAAGGTAATTCTTTATATATCAGACCTTTTATAATTGCGACAGACCCTGCAATTTCTGCGTCCCCTTCAAGTAATTACAGATTTATGATTATTTGCTCTCCGGCCAAAGCTTATTACACTGATAAAATAAAGGTATTGGTTGCTGAAAAGTATAGTAGATCTGCCAGTGGTGGTGTTGGTTTTGCTAAAGCTGCCGGCAATTACGCTGCGCAATTTTATCCAACCAGTCTCGCTCAAAAAAGAGGTTTCCAACAAGTCATCTGGACGGATGCCGCTACGCATGAAAGATTGGAGGAAGCGGGCACCATGAACGTGTTCTTTAGAATAAACGACACGTTGATCACCGCGCCTATAAGTGATCGTATTCTAGATGGTGTGACACGACGAAGTATCATTCAATTAGCAGAGGATAATGGGATTACAGTAGACGTCAGACCAATAACTGTGGTGGAACTTAAAGAAGCCTCAAGAAATGGTTCTTTAAAAGAAATTTTTGGTGCAGGAACTGCTGCAGTAATCAGTCCGATTTCAGCTTTTGAACACGGAGAAGAACTTTTTGAACTTCCAAACATTGAAAATTCATACGCTGATTCCTTAAAAGACAACATGCTCAACATTCAGCACAATTTAACTGAGGACAAGCACGGTTGGAGATACGGAATATAAAATTCGAATCAAAAATTCCAAATTTAAAATTCCAAATTCCATTAGTCAAACTTTTGGAATTTGGAATTTTTTGTTTGGGGCTTCTTCGTTATGAATTGAGTATGTCCTGAATATTTGGGACAAAGTATTTGGGGCCTTTTAAAACTTTCCCGTCGTCCCGGTAAATAGGCTCTCCATCTTCTCCTAACTTGCTCATATTGCTTTTTTGGATCTCATCAAAAACGGCTTCAATTTTATGTTGTAAGCCATGTTCTATAATGGTACCGCATAAAATGTAGAGCATATCTCCTAAAGCATCAGCCACCTCCACCAGATCATTAGCATTGGCAGCTTCCAAATACTCCTCATTTTCCTCTCTCATTAGCTTATAGCGGAGCAAGTTTTTCTCCATCCCTAAATCAGCTTTTGGCGTTTCTCTATGGCCGATTTTAAATGCGGTGTGAAATGTCTTTACCGCTTCAATCTTTTTCTTCATAATAAAAATTTTTTCTATGATTTAATTGGATCTCACACCCATTATGACCCGCAATTAAGCAATTGTTAAGATCTTCAGAGCAAAAAAAATACATTTTAGGATAACCTTATCTAGTATTAAACTAGGTTTGATTAATTTTAGTCATAAAAATAGTTCTATGTTTACGAATGGTCAATTGATTTTCGGAATTTTATTTGCTGTCGTGTTTGCCATTGTAATAATTTACAGCTATCGTAAAGATTTAAAACTCCACAGAAAATACTACAAAGGAAGCATCTGGGTGCTGATTGCCTTTATTTCTTTTATTTTGATGATAAGCGCCGTGAAGTTTATTTTTATATAATCACTGTTTTAGGTGATGACATTTTATAAAATAACGCCATAGACCTTCATATTTTAGGCATCGCACTGTTTGTTATTAATGTCCTGTTTTTATCTTTGGAAATACTAAAAACACAAAGCAGGATATGTAAAATATCCTGCTTTTGCTATTAGAGATTTTTTAAGACTAATTGTCTACTTTCAAAAAGCTATGTGTTTTACTATAATCCAGCATTTGTCTTGAGAAAGACTCTGGCTGGGTTACTTTTACTTCAGTAATCTCACCATTAGCGTCCATTTCTGGTACCAATACAGGATTTACAAATCCGCTATAAGGTGGATCCGGGAACTGTTCATTTCTTTTCAAAATTTCCTGATGCAATGTTTGATCTACCTTAACCCCATAAGTTTCCACTAAATTTTCAACCGCTTTGAAATCACCTTCTGATTTGATCCGTTGCGTTTCACGTAGCAACTGACCGAACAAGTCATGCAATTTCTCATAATCGTTGATGTTATAATAGGTTTTACCATCACGCGTCATCTTTTCGATAACATTGTCCTTTTGCCCTTTCTCAAAAACCCAAGCACTCACCCACTGTCTATTTCTCATATGGGCTTCTTCAACATCATCACCCACATTCAAACGGATTAACTGTGTCATCAATCCGTTACGGATATAGCCATCATAGGCAGCCATGCCCACTTTTTTCCAATCATCAACCAAGCCCAATTCCTGCAATTTTGGGTTGTACAAGTAATAGAGTCCTACCAAATCAGCACGTCCTTCCTCTAAGGTAGACGCATAATTTTTAAGTGTTTCTTTGGTTTCTCCTACACCCGGATTCAATTGACCCGACGCATGACCAATCACTTCATGTAAAGCAGTGTGCAACTTATCACTTACTTGGCCGTATTCTTCCTCCAATTGCAATTCTTGCTCGTCATTGACAAACTCCTTTAATCGGCCAGTACTTCCTGCATTGTTATAGGCATTGATGATATTACCAAGGGAAACCGATTTGCTTCCTACTTCAGCTCGAATCCAGTTGGCATTTGGCAAATTCACGCCAATTGGCGTGCTAGGGGACGCATCTCCCGCTTCGCCAGCAACATTTACAACCTTGTAAGTAACGCCAACCACGTTTTTCTTTTTGTGTTCCTCAATTAAAGGTGAATTGTCTTCAAACCATTGTGCGTTATCAGACAGTACTTTCATCTTTTGCGACATGTCAAAATCGTTGATTTGAACAATGCTCTCATAAGAACCACTGTACCCTAACGGATCATTATAAACTTCAATAAAGCTGTTGATATAGTCTACATTCCCTGAGGTGGCCGCAGTCCAAGCCACGTTATAATCATCCCAAGTTTGTAAATCTCCTGTTTTGTAGTATTTGATCAACAAGCCTAGCGCGTCACCCTGTGCTTGGTTTTCAGCCACACCTTGAGCCAATTCCAACCATTTTACGATTTCGTCTATCGCAGACCCATAAAGTCCGCCAGATTTATAAACCAGTTCTTTTAACTGGCCATTTTCTTTTATCAATTTAGAATTCAGTCCAAAAGACAATGGTTTTTCTGGGTTAGGCGATTTTTTATTTTTGTAGAATTTCTCCACATCAGCATTGGTCACATCTGGTCCGTAGAAATTAACTGCAGATTGTGCCACATTATCAACCCCTTTGCCCTGATTTACTTTTTTCGAATCTTTGTCGTTAAAAATAACCTCAAAAGCTTCCCCTTCCAATGTCGCATTAGTTTCAGCTAACAAGGTTTTTAAGTAGTCCTCTGAAAAATCTGGCTTTATTTTATCGTTAGAATAGTGATGGTGAATCCCATTACTAAACCACACACGTTTTACATAGGTTTCAAAAGCCTTCCAATCGTCTGAAGATTTATCCCCGTTATGATTCGCATAGATAGTTTCCAATGCGGTTCTGATTTTAAGGTTGTGACGGTAATTTTGATCCCATATAATATCACGACCAGCTAAGCCGGCTTGGGTTAAATAATACACCAGTTTTTGTTCCTTTAATGTCAAGTTTTCCCAGCCTGGAATTTGGTAACGCAGAATTTTAATATCTGCAAATTGCTCCACGTTATAATCAAATTGCGCATTGCTTTCTTTGTTATCACGAGCGTCCGCAACGGCGTCAGGTGTTGTTTTTGATTCGTTCTTGCAGGAAAAAGTTAAGCTCATTGCCAATGCAATTCCGAATATAAGTTTTAAGTTCATCAGTTCAATTTTAAATTAATGTACTACAAATGTAATATTTATTAAGATAGTGTAAAATTGTCTATCTTTGATTAACTCTACAAAACCAAAGCATGAAATTTTTAAAATACCTCCTATTCTTACTGTTAATTGCCTGCATTGGATTGGCTTTTTATATCGCTGTCCAACCCAATTCTTTTAAAATTACAAAAAGCACTACCATAAATGCACCAAAAGCTGTGGTTTTCAACGCCGTAGCTGATACCACTGCCATAGACAGGTCTTCATTTTGGAAAACCTCCGAAACCTTGCAAAAAGGAAGCTCTTACGCTAATGATTCCATCACTCAAACGTTTACCAGCGGACGCATCAATACATCAGACCTCAAATGGACGTTTCAATCCAATCCCGATGGCTCCACCAATGTAACACGCACGCTACAGGCCGATCATTTATCTTTTATGACGAAAGCCAAATTTGCGCTCTTTGGAGATAACCAAGATGAACTTGCAGAACAACTCAAAACCGATCTTCAAAACCTGAACCAGCAGGTTATTGAAAGTATGGCGGTATATGCCATTACGGTAGATGGTGAGACAGATTATGGCGGCGGCTTTTACATGTACAAAACCATGTCTTCTACTGGCGGCAACAAGGGCGCTACCATGACAAAACAATTTGAAGAAATTGCGGCATTTATGAACAGTCATAACATGACTGCTAGCGGGATGCCATTTACTATTTATATCGAAATGAATCCTGATAATGGCGATGTCATTATGAGCAATGCCATTCCTGTAAGTGAACGGGTTCTTGTGGCAGAAGACAGCAACGTGTTAAGTGGCTACATGGAACGCACCAAGGCACTCAAGGTAACTTTAAAAGGCAATGCTAACAATTTAGACGAAGCGTGGGCAACTGCTCGAAAACATTTAGCAGATCAAAATATGGAAGCTTCAGAAATGAGCCCTTTTGAGGTGTATACGAATGATCATGACACGCTTCCCAATCCTGCCGATTGGATTACTGAAATCTATATTCCTATTAAAGAAAACACAGAGGTCTTGTGAAGCAATTACTACTAGTTTTTGTTGGTGGTGGATTTGGTAGTGTCCTTAGGTTTATTATTGGAAAATATCTAAACGACAGTAGCAACGGCATTCCTTATGGTACTTTTGCAGCTAATATTTTAGGAAGTCTTTTGATTGGGATCATCCTTGGATTGGCGGTTAAAAACAACACGCTTTCCGAAAACCAAATCTTGTTTCTTGCCACAGGATTTTGTGGCGGATTTACAACCTTCTCAACCTTTGCTTATGAAAACCACCTCTTTTTAAAATCGGGGGATTTTATGAGTTTCGCTATTTATACCATCGCCAGTTTTGTGGTTGGTTTTTTGGCTGTATTTGGAGGGATGTATTTGGTGAAAAGCTGAGTTGTTCCACAGAGTGTCACAGAGAAGACACGGAGTATCACAGAGATATTTGTTGCATTGACTTTAAAAAAATTTCCCGCAGATGGCGCAGATTTTCGCGGAGTTTCATTCAGAACGAGTAAAAACCTGATGACTGCCTGCCCGTCCGTAGCATTTGCGAAGGCGGGATGACCGATGACTGCCGACTGCCGACTGCCGACTGCCGACTGCCGACTGCCGACTGAAAACTACTTCAAATAAGACCTAACCCCTGCCCTAACCTCAATCCCAACATAATTTTCGCGAGGCACAATCGGGCACGAATATTTCTCGTTGTAGGCACAATACGGATTATAAGCGGTATTGAAATCGATAGTCATCAGGTCGCCTTCAGGGATTTTCAAATCAATATAACGTCCGGCGCCGTAGCTTTCTTCACCATTGGTATCATCTAAAAAAGGCAAAAACAGGTAATCCTCAAAACCTTCTTCGTTCAATAGGTCTTGGTCTTGGTATACATTTAATTGAAAAGATTCATTGTTTATAGTGAAGGTGATTTCACCATATTTCATAAAAACAGCAAGTCTGTCTGTTGTGGTTTTCATTTTGAATGGCTTTTCTTCAGTAGTTCTTTTGAAGGTTGCGGCAACTACATAAGAAGAATCAAATTTAAAAAAGTCCAAGCCTTTAAAATCCTTTCGCTCTTTATCTTTTAAAGGCGATTTTGAGGCATCCTTAAACTCTCCGTTAAGTTTTACCTGAAATTCTGTTTCGCCCTGAAGAGGTTGTTTTCCCTTACCACATCCCCATAAAACAATAAATCCCAGCAACAATACATATAGCGTTTTCATAAAAAATAATTGATTTGTAAAAATACAACTTTAACTAATTTTCCCTAGCTTTGAACAGCAATTAAAAAAACAATCATGTCTAACAATACCGCATCATATAAGCAAATTAGGACCTCTACTGTAACAAGTCCGACCTTTGATATGCAATGATGATGTGAACATACATGTAATCAATATATAAAAGTCCGACGCTAACGTCGGACTTTTTACTTTTGCATGTTGTCAAAATAATTTTTATCGATCACCAACCAACAATGAAACTGTATAACTTCTTTTATTATTCCCTGGGGCAAGCTTACCTCGATACCTTTAGAGGACTCTCTAAAGAGGTGTGGTGGTTGGCATTTATAACCCTCATCAACCGAGCGGGCACCATGGTCATCCCATTTCTGTCTTTATATCTGACTACTAATTTGAATTTCACCTTAGATGATGTGGCGTGGATCATGACTGCCTTTGGCTTTGGCTCTTTGGTAGGCTCATGGATAGGAGGAAAACTTACCGATAAAATAGGCTATTACAAAGTCATGGTCATCAGTTTGGTATTGAGCGGCTTTCTATTTATCGGCATGCAATATTTAGAGACCTTTCAAACCGTATGCTTTGGGGTATTTGTACTTATGGCCGTGGCAGATATGTTCAGACCTGCCATGTTCGTGGCTTTAAATGCGTATAGCAAACCAGAAAACAAAACACGAAGCGTTACACTTATTCGGTTGGCAATTAATCTGGGGTTCTCAATGGGACCAGCGGTTGGCGGACTTATCATTACCACAATGAGCTACGGTGGCTTATTCTGGATAGACGGATTTTCTTGTATGCTTGCAGGGTTACTATTGCTAAAAGTACTGCATCCCAAAAAATCAAAAGCGCTGGATACAGAAGTCAGCGCAAGTCCGCTATCGGCTTATGCAGACAAATCGTTTATTATTTTTCTTCTGGCGATGGTCATCTTTGGGATTATTTTTCTGCAGTTTATTTCAACGATTCCTTATTTTTACAAGGAAGGCATTGGCCTTTCGGAATTTGAAATTGGACTGCTCATGGGCTTGAACGGACTCTTAATATTTATTTTTGAAATGCCGCTCATCAAATGGTTCGAAAACAAATCGTTTACAAAAATTGGGTTGATGATTTTTGGACTCATTTTGACCAGCATTAGTTTTCTCTTTTTGACCATCAATCCTTGGCTTGGCTTTATCATCATCAGCATGTTTTTATTGACATTTGGGGAGATGATTGTGTTTCCGTTTTCAAATTCTTTCGCATTGGATAGAGCAAAACGCGGACTCAAGGGCGAGTACATGGCGCTGTACAGCATTGCATTTTCAATAGCGCATATTTTTGCACATAATTTAGGTTTTCATTTAATAGACGCCTTAGGTTTTCATAACACATGGATCATCATGAGCGTTTCAGGCCTTATTGGCATTGGACTTTTGATCTATCTAAAAAAACAAATGAACCCCGCAAAACATTTACAAGAACATGACAACATCCTATAAAGTATTAATTATTGGCGCAGGACCCATCGGCATTGCCTGTGCGTTAGAATGCAAAAAAAGGAATTGGGACTATGTGGTTCTTGAAAAAGGCGCACTCACCAATTCGCTATTCAATTACCCAAAAAACATGAGCTTCTTTTCAACTTCAGAAAAGCTTGAAATTGATGCCATCCCTTTTATCAGCACAAACCCTAAACCTAATAGAGATGAAGCGCTGGAATACTATAGGCGTGTGGCAACTTCTAACAAGATCAACATTCATTTATACGAAGCAGTCAAGGGTATAAAGAACGTAGACGATCACTTTATAGTCACGTCTTCCAAAACTGAATATCATGTTGATAAAATTATCATCGCTTCAGGTTTTTATGATATTCCAAAATTATTGGATGTGCCTGGTGAAACGTTACCAAAAGTCACCCATTATTATAATGAAGCACATCCGTATGCCATGCAAGATGTGGTGGTGGTTGGTGCCAGCAATTCGGCAGTAGATGCCGCGCTCGAGATTTGGCGCAAGGGCGGCAAGGTGACGATGGTGATTAGAGGTACAGAAATTGGCGACCGGGTCAAATATTGGGTCAAACCGGATATTATCAACAGGATTAAAGAAGGCAGCATCAAAGCCTATTACAATTCTGAAATCAAAAAGGTGACAGAAACAGACATCACCATTGCTACCCCAGACGGCGATATCACCTTTGCCAATAATTTTGTGGTGGCGCTGACTGGCTATCGGCCTAATTTCAAATTTTTAATTGATGCCGGAATCCATTTATCCGATGATAAAGCGCAACTGCCGGAGTATGATCCAGAAACTATGGAAACAAATGTCCATGGATTATATTTGGCCGGCGTTATTTGTGGCGGCATGGAAACCCATAAATGGTTTATTGAAAACTCCAGGGTTCACGCCAAATTGATTGCCGCGCATATTGAAAAATTAGACGCCTAAAAAAGACAAATTATGCAACAATGGGAACAACTGCCTGTATATCAAAAGGCACGAGAAATTATGGATCTTGTGGGCTCCATTATCGATTCTGTGGAAAAAACTGATATTGAAGTGAACGACCCCATTGAAGCCGAAATGATCCAGCACAATCTCAAATATATGGGCATCAACGCCGGGACGATTCCTGCAAAGATAGCAGGCGCCTCGTCTGAAGATATGCTCTACGATATTAAAATGGAAAATGCAGCCATCATCAGGAAAGCAGCAAGAGAGTTGATTACTGATGCGAGAGGCCTACAAATGCACGGTTATCCTGACACGGAATATTTGGATCTCTTACGAACAGAAGTGGACGAATTTAGGGTGTTGTTTGCGGAATGGGTAAAGACCTTTGATTGTTGGAACTATGTGATTGACCGATGGGGACTTTTTAATCCGCCAGGTGTGAATTACGATGACGTCGATCCTGACGATGACATCCCTTTTAATTTTGAAGATTTTGACGGTTTAGACGATCTTTAAATCCTACACCCAACTATTTTATAGGCCGTACTTGATTGTATTTGATCACATGGGATAATACAATTTGTGTTTTAGTCTCCCCATACACAATGAGCTGATCAATAAAGCTTTCCAAGTGCTTTTGGTTTTTAAGGACCACTTCCATTACAATGTTTTCATTGCCGGTTATCCGGTAGCAGTTCAACACCTCATCATAGGTTTTCACTTTTTCCAAAAAGGGTTTCAGCATCCCCATAAACGCTCTTAAAGTGATAATGGCCTTGAGTTGGTAGCCTGCTTCAAAAGGCGACACAAATGCGTGGTAACCTTGGATGATGCCAGCATCTTCCATCTTTTTAATCCGTTCAGAAACCGCGGGAGAACTGATGCCCACCTGTCTGCCAATTTCAGCATTGGATAGGCGTGCATTGTTCTGCAAACACTTCAAAATCTTCCAGTTAAGCGTATCGATACTCATTTTAAAGAAAATTAACTTTATTACCTTAATTCTTAAAGCAAATATACAGTTTTGCTTTAATATCAATTGTAATACGTCTGAATTTGTCTGTAAATTTGTTAAATTGCTTTAAAGAAACATGTTGTACCCCATCCCATCGCACCTATCCGATTTGCCTATCTATAAAAAGGCTCTGGATATTATTATACTATCTCGAAGCATTTCTACGTATTTAAATCAGGATTTAGCATACTTAAAACCAGATGGTTCAGAAGATGATCACATTTATTTTTCTGGAGATATCGTGCAACAGTCAACCTCATTGGCTCCTGAAATTGTCAATGCAGAACTGGAACGTCATTCCGACAAAAAATACAAACACATCGCTTCATTGGAACGTTTGACCGCACTGCTTTATAAAAATTGCAAACGTTTGGAAAAAAGCCATAGCAACGGAAGAGATTACCTGCCGGTGTTGCGGAGTGAACTGAAAAAGTTTAGACGGTTGCAGCACACTTGGATGATGAGCTTGTAGATTTGTTCAAATTCCAAAAAACTAAAATTCGAAATTCCAAATTCCAATCCTTGGTTATCAAGAACCTGCATTAATTATACTCAACCGCAATGGTCTAAAGTGCTAAAGGCCTTAAAACAGACTGAAAACCTTTACATTCGTGTAATTCTTTATGAGTACTTGCAGTAGTATTATCAGGTCACGACTAAATCCGTGAAATCCTGCCTGCAGGTCCGTGAAATCTCCTTCCCACCAGCAGTCCGTGAAAATCCGTGAAATCCGTGTCAAAATTTTCAGAAACGAGACACACTAAAAACTGCGTCTTAAATCAATATGACACCAACCTACCCCTTAATGACAAATTTTACACTGTTCCCGTTCTTTCAACTCGCCCACCAAATACCCGCTGTCATTGATCTTAAAGTCACAACAATCCACAAAACCTTGTGCAATCAATTTTCTGCCCCGTTGAATTTGAGATTTTACGGTAGCCAACGGCACCTGTAACTGCTCCGAAATTTGGGCTTGCTTTAAACCTTGAATATCCGCTAAAATCAGCGGCGTTCTATATTTTTTTGGTAAGCTTTTAATGATGCCGTGCAAACAATCTTCCCTGGTGTGTTCTGTAGGAATGGGTTCAGAAGCAAGAGTGTCTTCGGTAACGGGATTCTTTAAATCCTGGTTTCTAAAATAATCCATCACGGTATGCCGGGCAATGGAAAACACCCACGATTTTAATTTAGCAGCATCTTTTAAAGTCTCCAGTTTGATATGGATTTTAATAAAGGTGTCCTGCAGCACATCATCAGTAACCGCGGCATCTTTAATTTTGCTAAAAATAAAGTGCTTCACGTCTTCTGCATAGGCATCCCAAACTAGTTTTGTTTTCATAACCCCAAATTAAAAAGAGTCCACTTTAGTCTAAAATTACTAAAACGGACTCTTATGATTCATATTTTAAACTAAGCTTAACAGTTGCAGCCTTTGCAGCTACAGTTTTGACAAGTACATGCCGCACAATTTCCTGTTTGGCAACTGTCACAATTACAAACGCATTCTGTATTTTTCATGGTGTCTATATTTAAAGTTCATCTAATAGACGTGAGAAGGTTTAAAAAGATGCATTTGTGATGACCTATTTTTTTGATGGTACAATCAATCCAAATCTTTCCAATCCACAATGAGGCTTTCTGCCATGTGATATTTTTCAGATTTAATCGTGTTAAGTAACCAGTCAAAATAATTTTGAGATCTTCTTTTAAAAGTGTAGTGTAGTGTTGTTTCCATAAGTGCTTCATTTTTAGTTAATACTAATTACTGGTAAATAGCAACCCTACAAAATTAGCTCAGGAAACGGATAGCCACACAATTTGTGAAGACAAATTAGTTGATTTGCATTTTTAACTCGCTAGAATGCATTGGTTTACAAAAATTAACGACCAAAAGCACGGGGATGATATTTGAAAACTAATGTCTCTGAGATCTAGAAGGTTGAAGGAATATTACCCTACAGTTCGAGATTGCGAGGCACGAAGCAATCCCACACAATCGTTAATGCAAGACACGAAGCAATCCCACACAACCGTCATTGCGAGGCACGAAGCAATCCCACGCAAACGTCATTGCGAGGCACGAAGCAATCCACCACAAACGTCATTGCGAGGCACGAAGCAATCCCATAAATTGAGCAAGAACTCATCAGAAAATTTTTACAATTACGTAGTTCTACGTATATGATATATCCTTTATTTTCACGTAATTGCTAGAGCAACACACCTACTCAATTAAATCATCCCTATGAAACTAGAAAAGATTCTTGACAAACTCGGCTCACTAGAAAAAAACTCCTTTATAAAAATCATAGACCATATAATCTCCAAAAACCCAAAAAACGCCAAGGAAATTGAAAAGATATTAAGCTCAACAGACAAAGGGCTTAAATCCGTTGACAGTCTGAATATCTCAAATATCTTTAGCTTGGTTTCACAAGAATTTACCGATCATTTAAAATGTGAATTCCAAGAAGCCAATTCCCAATTGGATATCCTAATAGACATCATCATTCGAGACGGAAATTGCCTGATGAAACAAGATTGGTTTTCTAGATTATACGATACAGAAGTCAAGAATCTAAAAGGGAAAATCAAAACCCTTACTACAGAATTAGAAAGTGATAAATCAGAATTAAGCGAATCAAGAAAACGAGACTATCGCATCTACAAAGCATGTCTTTCTACTGCCTATACAAATGACATTTCAAATAATCGTGACGCCAAAATTACGGCCGATGAACTTTCAATTATCCTGACCCTATCAAAACAATTAGGACTGTCCCAAGAAGATATTAAGTTGATTAACTATTCTATTTTACCTATCAAGAAAGAACAAATTCAAGACGTCATCAATAACTTAAAAAATATAGGTGTTGTGTTCTATTCTAAAAAGGAAAACATGATATATGTGGCTGATGAAATGGTAAGGCTCTTAAGAAAGGTTAGACAAAAAGAAGTTGCCGAAAAGTTCTACCGACGCACCTTAAAATTATTGCGAGAGCCAATCATCAACCAAATCGCCAAAGAGCATAATATCGATAGAAAACTAAGCGCTACACAAAAGATAGAAGAAATCATTAAGCAAGGTATTTCCTTTACTGATTTGCTCACTTATGATATCTATAAAGAAGGCACAAATCTTACCGATAAGAAAAAGCAGCTCAATGAGTTTTGTGAGAAAGGCTTGAATATCCAAAACCTAAAAGGAAGCACGCTCGAAGATAAAATCAAAAGCTTAATAGACCATTTCGACACCGTCGAAAAAGATGAAAAAGTAGGCATTTCCATTGATGGCTTTGATAAAATGCTCACCGAACTCAACACATCACTTCCTAAACTAAACAAAGAACTCAAAGAACAATTTGAGTTACAGGATGAGTATGTACTCAATGCAGATTATCTATTGGACTACAACATAAAACCAAGAGATATTTTAGATTTAATTACGAAACCAGACCTCTCAAAATTCATAAAAGAGAACGGCATCAAACAGCGAGGCGATGACATTTTAAACATTTTAGACCACTATAAGGATGTTGAAAACCTATATCTCGAAAACTACGCAAACGTCGGCTACCGCAACCTCAACTTATTAAAAGAAAACGGAATCTCTGTTAAGGAGAGCGAGCTGGGTTTGAAATTCGAAGAACTCACAAAAATTATCTTTAAAGGGTTGGGCTTTAACGTTGATGACAAATTCAAAAACCAACTCAACACCAGCAAGGATATGATAGATATTCTGTTGAATTTGGGCAATAATGAAGTCATCATCGTGGAGTGCAAAACAAGTAAAGAAAGAGGTTACAACAAGTTCAGCACAGTATCCAGACAATTAAAATCATATCAAAATCTAGCACTCAAAAACAATTTAAGAATCGTAAAAATCCTGCTGGTCTCACCAGAGTTCAGCGATGATTTCGTGACCGATTGCGAGATGGACACCGAAATGAATTTATCACTTTTAACGGCTACTACATTAGCCAAAATATTCGACGCATTTAAAACTTCTAAATATCAAGAATTTCCTCATGTGTTATTTAGGGATATTGTGATTAATGAGGAACGGATAATTAAGGCTTTGACTAAGTGAAATTTAAACTTGCGAAACTCATCTGTAAAATTAATAATTACATCATTATATGAACCTTAGAAAAATTTTAGAGAAAGGTTACTTTCCTAAAGAACTTCCACCTCCATTCCAAACAAAAATTTTCGCTGAAAAATATAGGTTTGTAAAAGCCAAATGGGATAAAAAAATAACTCAAGAAAAACTACTACTGCCTTCAGAAAATAGAGCAAGAGCAAATCAAAGATTTAAAGAAAATTACGGAAAATACAATAGCTCTCAACTTGGGGTTTATAATTTGGCTAAAGGAATTTATTCCAGAAGAAAATTGGGAATACCCAACCCAAAACAATTTGCCGATTTATCTAATGCCATAATTGAAAATTGGAGCTTGATACGCAGTAGTTATAAATTAAGTAATTATTCTGAAAGCACACCTATTGAATCCCGTGCTAAAAGAGCAGTTCGGACAAAAAGTACATCGTGGAACAATTTCAAATTTCAACTAATAGAAAAATCCTTCGATAAAAAAATAGAATTGATATTAGATATTTCTCAATTTTATCCTACAATATATACTCATTCAATTCCATGGGCTTTATTAGGTAAAGAAAAAGCCAAAAATCTTTATAAAATTGCAAGTTCAGATAAAGCTAAATGGGAAAGACTTTTAATGTCAAATACAGATGCTAAATCTTATCGCTCTGCGGACTACATAGATACTTTAGTTCGAAATTGCAATGATAGACAAAGCATTGGATTGTGTATTGGACCAGACACATCTTTAATTTTAGCGGAAGTAATTGCAAATCGTATTGACTTTGAAATTAATAAACGACTTACATCTATACAACATACTGGAACAAGATATTACGATGATTTTTATTTTTATTTTGATAATAGGAATGAAGCAGAGAATGCACTTAAAATAATACAGCAAGTTCTTTACGAATTCCAATTAGAAACTAATGAGAATAAAGTCAGCATTAATGAACTACCATTCAACTATATAGAAACCTGGTCTGAAAATTTTGACAGATTTAATTTTAATTTAGTCGACAAATATGAATTAAGAAATTTTTTTTCAATATTACATTCATCCATCCAGGCTAATAAGAAAAATTCATCTTGGGTCATCCATTATGCACTCAAAAAGTTTAAGTTGGGTGAGATTATTGTAGATGAGGAGAATTGGGATATCTTTCTTTCCTTCATACTCCAAACATTGATTATTGACTCAAGCACAATTGATTTAATTTTTGAGATAATTTATATATACAAGATTTATCTTGATAATAAGTCAAAACAGAAAATAAAGCACGTATTAACAACAATTATCGATGAACATTTAATACTAAATCATTCGTTTGAAGTTTCTTGGTCAATTTGGACTTTTATTACATTCCGAATTGAGTGTTCCAAAAAAAATAGTAGAATCAATATTGGCAAGTAAAGATTCTATATCTAAACTATTGTGCTTGCATTTAATTGATGAAACACTTTATGAAGGTAGAAAACCAAGCACAAATTCTCTCAAAGCTCATATCGAAAATTCCAGTTCATTTAGCGAAAACTGGCTTTTAATTTATGAGTCAATTGCAAAAGAGTGGATAGAATTCGATGATATCCATGAAACTTTAGATAATGAATATTTCAGTATGATGCTGGATTATGACATATCGTTTTATGACGTAGACAAACAGATTAGACCAAAAGTTTCTATGGAATTCGATTGGCTTGATGGTTATAAAATGACTAAAGTGGAATATGATGAAGGAGAAGAAGAATGGTATTAATAAAAATAATTAAATGAAGATTAATCCAAAAGTTTATAAAATAAACAAAGCTCATAGATTATTAAGTAAGTATCCGAAATCTGAAAGATATATGCAAAGCAATTATTTAGAACCTCGAAACTTAAATTCAATCCTAAATTTGAATTAAAAGACAGTGACTATAGAATCTATATTGAAGATGAAGTTGAAAGAGACGGAGGCATATGGAGCTTATTATATTCATTTAAAACACCAGAAATTGAATCTGAATGGAGTGAATTCTTTCCTGCAAATTTTATTGAGGGAATAGATTTTATACAACAAAAAGTATCTGTTAT